>JBIIPL010000092.1:0-4998 GCA_044342645.1 Candidatus Planktophila sp.
TGCGATCATTGAACAATCACGGGCTGAATATCCTGACGAGTGCTGTGGAGTAATTCTTGGCGCAGTGGGCTCAGGAAAAGCTTCTCGTTTAAAAGCAATGGTAAACGCGGCGCACTCTCCAACATTTTATGAATTCGATCCCAAGGATTTACTTGCACTTTATCGCGAAGTCGATGATAAAGATGAAGAGATTGTTGTTATCTATCACTCTCATACTGAAACGCAGGCCTACCCATCTCGCACAGATATTGCATATGCAGGTGAGCCTGGAGCGCATTATGTACTTGTCTCTAGTCGCGAAGAGATTGCACCTGCAATTGAATTTCGTTCTTATCGCATAATCGATGGGGTAGTAACTGAGGAAGAAGTTTCAATTACCGATTAAGGTATTTCTTCGCCATAATAAAGCCATGAGTATTGAAGTTCGCATCCCAACAATTCTTCGTCCATTTACCAAAGACCAAAAAGCAGTCGCCGCTAACGGCGCTTCACTTACTGCTTTGATTACTGATCTTGATACACAATTTCCAGGAATTGGTGATCGCTTACTTGAAAATGGTGCGCTTCGCAGATTTATAAATATTTATATTAATGATGAAGATGTGCGCTTCTTAGGCGGCCTCGATGCGCAAATCAAAGATGGAGATTCAGTAATCATTCTCCCTGCAGTCGCTGGCGGTTAATTTTGGCGCGTTATGACTCACTTGAATCATCGGTGGGCAACACACCTTTAATTGGACTACCCAGACTTTCCCCGGCACCAAATGTTCGTCTTTGGGCGAAGATGGAAGATCGAAACCCAACTGGCTCAATTAAAGACCGTACTGCAATTTCAATGATTAACACTGCTGAAGCAAGTGGCCAATTAAAACCTGGTGCAACAATTTTGGAACCAACTAGCGGCAACACTGGAATATCACTTGCAATGGCTGCGAAGGTGCGCGGTTATAAATTAATTTGTGTAATGCCAGAGAACACTTCACCCGAACGCCGCCAACTCCTTGAAATGTGGGGTGCGCAAATAATCTCTTCACCTGCAGCTGGTGGCTCTAATGAAGCAGTTCGTGTGGCAAAAGAGCTAGCGGCTAAAAATCCAGAATGGGTCTTTCTCTATCAATATGGAAACCCAGCCAATACCCACGCGCATTACACCGGTACTGGCCCTGAAATTTTTAAAGATCTTCCAACTATCACCCACTTCGTAGCAGGGCTTGGAACAACTGGGACTTTGATGGGGGCAGGAAGATATTTACGTGAACAGAACCCAGATGTGCAAATAATTGCAGCAGAGCCACGTTATGGCGAATTGGTTTATGGGCTGCGCAATATAGATGAGGGCTTTGTTCCCGAACTTTACGATGCCTCAGTTTTAACGCGCCGCTTCTCAGTAGGTGCTGAAGATTCAGTAAAGCGTGTTCGCCAACTCCTTGAAGTAGAAGGCATCTTCGCCGGAATTTCAACCGGTGCAATTTTGCATGCTGCGATTGCAATGGGGGCGGAAGCAGTTCGCGATAAGAGAGACGCTGACATCGCATTTATAGTCTGCGATGCAGGCTGGAAATATCTATCAACTGGGATCTACGGAAGTGAAATTGCCGCTGCGACCGAGGGGTTAGACGGCACGCTCTGGGCTTAATTCACAAGGTACTCTTGCCTATGTGAGTGATGCACCGATTGGAATATTTGATTCAGGAGTTGGCGGATTAACCGTTGCTCGTGCAATCCTTGATCAACTTCCTAACGAGTCAACTCTTTATATTGGAGATACCGCGCGTGGACCTTATGGCCCGCGACCACTTGCAGAAGTTAGAACTTTTGCCTTAGAAACTTTAGATTATTTAGTAGATCAAGGTGTAAAGGCCTTGGTAATTGCTTGCAATACTGCAAGTGCTGCAATGTTACGTGATGCCCGCGAGCGTTATTCCATTCCTGTAATTGAAGTAATTCAGCCTGCAGTTCGCCGCGCTGTCGCGGCTACGCGCACCGGACGCATTGGTGTAATCGGCACAAGAGCAACGATAGATTCGAAGGCTTACTTAGATGCATTCGCGGCTGCTCCACAATTACAAGTCACTTCAATTGCTTGCCCACTCTTCGTAGAATTTGTCGAACGCGGAGAAACATCAGGGGAGGCAATCACAAAGGTTGCGCGTGATTATTTAGCGCCAATGATGGAATCAGATGTGGATACTTTGGTATTGGGCTGCACTCACTATCCACTTTTAACTGGTGTGATTTCCTATGTAATGGGAAATGGCGTTTCACTGGTTTCTAGCGCTGAAGAAACAGCAAAAGATCTTTATCGAACTCTTGTTGAAAATTCTCTACTTCGCGCAGCAGGTAAAGGCCCTGCAACACATTCATTTTTGGCAACTGGTGATTCAGCTGCCTTTGAAGTTCTGGCGCGACGATTCTTGGGGCCCGAAGTGGGTTCCGTTAAACACATAGAATGGAAGTAAATGGCACGCATCGACGGAAGAAATGAAAAGCAACTTCGCGAAATAAAAATTACTCGCAAGTGGCTAGATCACGCTGAAGGTTCCGTTCTTGTTGAATATGGGAAGACTCGCGTACTTTGCGTCGCCTCATTTACTCCAGGTGTGCCTCGTTGGTTAAAAGATTCCGGTAAAGGTTGGGTTACTTCCGAATATGCGATGTTGCCACGTGCAACGCACACTCGTTCTGATCGCGAAAGCGTCAAAGGAAAATTAGGTGGTCGCACACAAGAGATCTCTCGCTTAGTAGGCAGATCACTGCGCGCAATCGTTGATATGAAAGAGCTCGGCGAAAACACGATCGTAATTGACTGCGATGTTTTGCAAGCCGATGGCGGAACTCGTACTGCAGCAATCACTGGTGCCTATGTTGCACTTGCCGATGCGATCACTTGGGCGAAAGCACAAGGACACATCAAGGCAGATTCCAAACCGTTGAGCGATTCGGTTGCTGCTGTTTCAGTTGGAATCATCGATGGAGTTCCAATGTTAGATCTTTGCTATGAAGAAGATGTACGCGCAGATACAGATATGAATGTGGTCTGCAGCGGTGATGGAAGATTTATCGAAGTGCAAGGAACTGCTGAAGGCGTGCCATTTGATCGTTCTTTACTAAATTCACTTCTTGATTTGGCAGTTGCCGGATGCGTAGAACTTGGCGAAATTCAGAAAGCGGCACTTGCTAAGTGAGTCGGCACAAATTACTTCTTGCCACTCGCAATAAAGGCAAGATTGAAGAGTTCCGTCGCATTCTGGAAGACATTGCTGCAGGAGAAATTGAGTTAGTAGGTCTTGAGCAATTTCCTGATCTTCACGATGTAGATGAAACTGGTTCTACCTTTGAAGAAAATGCGCTCTTAAAGGCGCGCGAAATGTGTTTTGCATCTGGTATTCCAGCAATTGCTGATGACAGTGGACTCTGTGTTGATTTTCTAAATGGTGATCCAGGGATATTTTCTGCGCGCTGGGCCGGAAGCCATGGAGATGACAGAGCAAATACTGCAAAAGTTTTGCAATCTTTAATTGGAGTTCCTGATGAAAAGCGCGGCGCGCATTTCACATGTGTAGCAGCGCTGGCTCTGCCAGATGGCCGAACGCATATTGAGCAAGCGCACTTCGATGGTTGGATTCTCCACACCCCGGTCGGAGATCAAGGATTTGGCTATGACCCAATCTTTCGCCCAGAAGGCTTCGAGATATCCAGCGCGCAAATGAGCGCGGAATCCAAAGATGCAATTAGCCATCGCGGAAAATCACTCCGCGCTATCGCACCTCATGTCATCACTTTGCTTAACACCCTAGGCTAAACTTTGCCTATACGATATCGCTCAATCCTGAAGGAGTTTAACCGTGGCCGTAAAGAAGAAAGCCCCAGTAAAAAAGAAAACTGTTGCCAAGAAAAAAGTAGCTAAGAAAGCTCCAGCCAAGAAAGCCCCAGCGAAGAAGAAGCCCGCTGCCAAAAAGTCTCCAGCAAAAAAGAAAAGTGCTGCCAAGAAAGTAGCTAAGAAAGCTCCAGCGAAGAAGAAGACCGCTGCCAAAAAGGTTGCCAAGAAAAAATCTACGGCTAAGAAATCAACTTCTGCAAGCAGAATTGTTATTCCACCAGTACCACTGGGTGGCAGTAAGAGCGCATCTCGCGTAAATGTCTCAACTACACCGACTCCTGCCAAGTTAGCACCAGCAAAGCCAAGTGCCGCCCCTAAGCAAGGCACTTCACCACGTGTATTACTTGCAGCAATAATTGGTATCGCAATTCTTGCAATCGTTGTTATTTCTCGTCCAGCATCTGATTCTGATACTGCAGCACCTGTTGCAACTGAATCAGCAGCACCTGAAATGACAGAAGAGGCAACACCAGAAGCATCTGAGCCAGCAACAACTGAACCAGTTGCTGCAGTTGAGGCTCCTGGTCGCTTCATTGGAAATTGGAAAGATGCTGAGAAATCAGTAATGGTAATTACCTGGAAAGCACCAGCTGCAACTGCTGGTTTAACCGGATATAAGTTTGAAGTTCGTTCCGGAATGGGCGAATGGAAAGAATCAGGAGCGTTGCCAGCAACTCAACTATCAATTGAGTTAACCAAGGGCTCAGCAGATGGTTCAACTTCATTCCGTGTTTCATCTGTTTACTCAGATGGACAGATTGCAACTGCAAAGGCATTTGGATTTGCTGGACAGTTTGCATAAATAGTTCTAAATTAGAAATAGCCCCAGCCAAGCGGTTGGGGCTATTTTTATTCTTTGGTAACACTTTTTATAGATTGCTAGTAATCGCCGTAACATATGCCCGCGCACCAGCTGGCACCAAGTGAACGCCATCAGGTGCAAAGTATTCGGGATGACCTTCCGATATTTGATCCCACCTAACGACTACGGTATTTGGATAGGTCGCCGCTATTTCGTTTATCAATTCATTATTAGTTTCACGCCACGGCCTTGGAACAGCGGTGTTTACAACAATTCTTTGTGGAGCTGATTTCACCGCCTCAAACACTGCAATTAC
>JBIIPL010000093.1:0-4993 GCA_044342645.1 Candidatus Planktophila sp.
GTTACCGCCATGCTCGTTGCATCAGTTTTAATGATCATTCAAGGTCTTGACCCAATGCTCGCCTACAAATCACTTTTTACGACCGCATTTGGTTCAAGTGAAGGCATCGCCGCCACTTTAGGAAAAGCTACTCCGCTCGTTTTAAGTGGGCTTGCGGTCACGCTTGGTTTGCGAGCCGGACTATTTAATATCGGCGTTCAGGGTCAACTGCTTACCGGCGCACTCGCCTCGGCGTGGGCAGGTTACGCCCTCACCAACCTGCCACCACTAGTACATATCGCATTGGCATTAGCATTTGGATTCTTCTTTGGCGCACTTGTTGGAGCAATCGCCGGTTACCTAAAAGCATTTCGTGGAGTTCACGAAGTTATCACTACGATCATGCTCAACTCAATCGTGATGGGAATCGTTGATTACTTAGCCTCAAATCCATTTAAAGAGCCTGACCAAGCGCTAACCAGAACTCCTCAAATTTTGGATTCCGTGCGTCTGCCGATGTTTGGCAACTTCCCAAGTGGTTTCTTCTTAGCGGCAGCACTTGCATTTCTAATGTGGTGGATCTTGGGATTCACAACTACAGGGTTCCGATTCAATACCGTAGGACGAAATCGATTTGCTGCTTGGTATGCCGGTATTTCATATAAAAAGACTATTTTCTTCGCAATGCTTTTCTCTGGCGGAATTGCTGGACTTGGCGGCGCCGTTGAAACGCTAGGAATAACCTACAGATTTGAGCCCGCCTTTAACTTAGGCCTGGGATTTGATGGAATTACTATCGCACTCCTTGGGCGCGTGCATCCCGTCGGAATTATTCCTGGCGCAATTTTGATTGGTGGTATGCGAGCTGGCGCAGCGAATATGCAATTTGATGCCGGCGTAGCCCCCGAGCTGGTGGACCTTCTCCTTGCAATGATTCTCTTCTTTGTGACCGCACCTCTGATTTCAAGGTTCTTTAAGAACTCTTCCAACCGTTCTCTCACAGGGGGTTGGGGAAATTGATAACTCTCATTAAACGCAGAGGCTCTTACTACTTCCTTGCCGTAGCACTTTCAACTCTTTACTTGTATTCGCAATCTGCAAATATAACCACTTCTGTATTTTCAATCGCGGTTACTTTTGCTATGCCCCTTGCCTTGGCGGCAATGGTCGGAATCATGTGCGAGCGAACAGGTATCGTAAATATCGGTATCGAAGGCACCCTGCTCTTATCTTCTTTCGTTGCCTTCTACGTTGCAATTGCGGCCAAGAGTATTGTCATCGGATTCTTCGTTGCTATGGCCACGGGTGTTGCTATGAGCTTGCTACTTGCTTTGATGAGCGTAACATGGAAAATGGATCAAATCATCGCCGGAACCATTCTAAATATTCTGGCAACTGGGTTAACTTCATTCTTCTACATCCAAGGCAACATGCTGCCAAATATGTTTAAGCAGAAACCAATTCCAGGGCTATCAAATCTTCCATTCTTTGGAGATGTTCTCTTTAAGCATGGCTTACTGATGTATATCGGTTTCGTTGTAATCATCACTCTGTATTACGGTCTATTTCACACACCTTGGGGTTTGCGCACTCGCGCAGTTGGAGAGCACCCATCATCTGCTGATACTGCAGGCGTTTCAGTCTCGCGTATGCGTTACGTAAATGTGGCAATCGCAGGCGCAATCGGCGGACTCTGCGGCTCTTACTTAGTCCTTGAACTTGTCGGTTCTTGGAACCGCGGCTTTACCGCCGGTAAAGGCTTTACCGCACTTGCGCTGATGATCTTCGGCCGTTGGAATCCTATGGGCGCACTGGCGGCAGCGATGTTCTTTGGTCTGGCTCAAGCTGGCGCAAATCAATTAATGATCAATGGCACCGTAAATATCCCGCCACAATTTGTCGGAATTTTGCCGTATGTAATGACAATTATTGTCTTAGCGATTTCGGCCGGAAAAGTCAGACCGCCTGCTGCTGAAGGACAACCATACGAGAAGGGACAATCGTGATGAGTGCGCTCCTTGAAATTACTGGCATCTCCAAGCAATATCCCGGGGTTTTGGCTAATGACAATATTTCGTTGACGGTAAGCGCCGGAGAAGTTGTTGCGCTCCTCGGTGAAAACGGTGCAGGTAAATCAACGCTGCTAAAGGCTGTATTTGGTTTAGTTAAGCCAGATTCTGGTGAGATAAAAATTGGTGGAGAGCCAATTGTCTTTGGAGACACCGCTGGAATTATTTCGCGAGGCGTCGGAATGGTTCACCAGCATTTCCAATTGGTGCCGGTGATGACTGTTGCCGAAAACATCATTCTTGGTGATGAACCAAAGCGTGGACTCTTTATTAACATGAAGGCAGCGCGTACTGAAATCCTCGCCCTTTCCAAGCGTTATGGTCTTGAAGTAGATCCAGATGCAGTTATTGAAGATCTGCCGGTGGGTATGCAGCAACGTGTAGAAATTCTTAAGGCGCTACGTAAAGACGTTAAGTTGTTGATTCTCGATGAACCAACCGCTGTATTAACCCCCCAAGAAATCGACGAACTGCTATCTGTCGTACGCAATTTGGCGAAGTCCGGTGTTGGAATTGTGCTAATTACTCACAAGTTGCACGAAGTCATGGCTGTTGCCGATCGCGTAGTTGTTCTGCGTGGTGGCAAGTTAATCGGCACTACTTCTCCGAAAGAGACCGATGAAGCAGGCTTGGCACAAATGATGGTTGGTCGATCAGTTGTTCTTCAAGTAAATCGCACCGAAGCAAAACGAGGTGGCGTTGTCCTGGAAGTTAAAGGGCTGCAAGTTCGAGATGACCGCAAAAACCTTTCGGTAAAGGGAGTCGATCTCTCACTTCATAAAGGCGAAATTCTGGGTATCGCAGGTGTAGAAGGAAACGGTCAGCGCGAATTTGTCGAAGCTATCTGCGGAATGCGCCATCGTGAAGCCGGTGAAGTAATAATCAATGGTGTTGCGACGAAAGATATGTATCCCCACGGCGCTCACGAGGCAGGCATCTCTCACATCCCAGAAGATCGTGAAAAGCACGGATTAGTTTCGAGTTACAGCATCGCCGATAACTTAATTCTCAATCAATTTGATCAAGAGCCATTTGCCAAAGGCTGGATTCGCAATCTAGGTGAGATATCGAAGAATGCAATTGAAATGGTGGAAAAGTTCGATATCCGAACTCCATCTGCTTTCAACACTGCTGGGTCTCTTTCCGGTGGAAATAAGCAGAAGGTAGTTGTCGCTCGCGAACTAAGTGAAGATCTTCCAGTTCTGATCGCTGCGCAACCAACTCGTGGAGTTGATGTCGGCTCCATTGAATTTATCCACAACCAACTGCTCTCTGCGCGCGATAAAGGTGCTGCCGTTCTCTTAGTTTCGGCTGAATTAGATGAAATTCTCTCGCTCTCAGATCGGATTGCGGTTATGTCAGGCGGAAAGATCGTTGCAATTGTGGATTCCAAAGGCGCTGATCGCAATTACATTGGCCGCCTCATGGCCGGTCTCGATAAGTAAGATAACTACATGAAAATCGGCATTATTGCGGGTACCGGTTTTTACAATCTACCGGCGCTAACAGGATCTACTCCTCAAGCCGTTGATACTGTTTATGGAAAAGCTTTAATCACATCTGGAAATTGGCACGGGGTTGAGATTGCATTTCTTACTCGCCACGGTATTGATCACAGCGTTCCACCAAGTGCGGTTAATTACCGCGCAAATATCACAGCGCTAAAGAGCGCGGGTGTGGATTTTGTAATCGCTGTAAACGTTGTTGGCGGTATAGATCCAAAGTTGCCAGCTGGTTCGCTGCAATTGCTCGATGATTTTGTAGATTTCACACACGGTCGTGCAGATACTTTCTTTGATGGAGTACAGCCTGGTGGTGTACAACATATCGATATGTCTCATCTCTACGATTCAGAAGTAAAAGCTGCGATGCTGCAATCAGCAAAGCAGGCGGGAATCTCGCTAAACACTGGTGGCATTTACGCTGGCTTTAATGGACCGCGCTTTGAGACACCTTCTGAGATTCGTATGGCCGCACTTACTGGTGCAACAGTTGTTGGAATGACTGGGGTGCCAGAAGTTTCACTAGCAAAAGAGGCTGGGTTACGTTATGCCGCAATCGCACTCGTTGTTAATCCTGCGGCTGGAATAAGCGATACGCCAATCACAATGGAAGATATCAATGCAGCACTCAAAGCGGCGAGTGAAAAGGTAATCACCATCATTGATGGAACCATCAAGGCTTTTGCCTAATGCTTGATTTGCTCATAAAGAACGCGCGTTATGCCGTTACTTCAAATGAAAAAAATGAAATTCTCGAAGGCACTTCCATCGGTATTACAGATGGCAAAATTGCCTAT
Source organism: Candidatus Planktophila sp. (assembly GCA_044342645.1). Taxonomy (GTDB): domain Bacteria; phylum Actinomycetota; class Actinomycetes; order Nanopelagicales; family Nanopelagicaceae; genus Planktophila. The sequence continues at coordinate 4,348 of JBIIPL010000093.1, forward strand.
ATCGGAACAGGTTCACCTGAGGCAAAAGCAATTTATGATGCAACAGATAAGTTAATTTCTCCAGGGTTGATAAATAGCCACACTCATTTAGGAATGTCTTTACTGCGTGGCTGGGCCGAAGGCGTAAACCTGCAAGGTTTTCTGGAGCGCGTTTGGGCTGCAGAAGGTGCAATTATGGATGAAGCAACTTGTGAATTAGGTACCGAACTTGGCGCACTCGAAGCTTTACTCTCTGGCACAACCACAACAATGGATATGTATTTAAATCCAGTTGCAACCCATCGCGGAGCAGTTCGCGTCGGTCTGCGCCATATCGCTGGGCCAATCTTCTTTGACTTTCCCGGTTTAGATGGCCTGCAATGGAACCAGAGAATCGAACGAGCGCACCAATGGCCGGCAGAACTTGCCAAGATTGGCGGGCCATATATTCCGACTTACTTTATGCCGCATTCAACATATACAGATTCGCCAGAGAATTTAACTGAAGTTGCAGCGATCGCCAAAGAACTTGGTGCGCGAATTCACTTACATGTATCTGAGACAGAGGCAGAAAACGCTGATGTGCAATCTCGTTACTCCAAATCCCCCACAGAAGTTTGCCGCGATGCTGGCATCTTGGATGTGCCAACAATCTTCGGACACGGAG
>JBIIPL010000017.1:0-13860 GCA_044342645.1 Candidatus Planktophila sp.
TCGCCAAATGCGAAGGTTTAATTTGCGCGCCATTAGTTGGAACCGCCTTTCGCGATTTCTTCCGGTGTCATGTACTTCTTAAGTTCATCAACTTCAAAGAGATCAAAGAGTTCCTTTGGCATAAATGGCAGCGCTTGCTTGCGCACGCTCACTTGGTTGCCATCGAATGATGCAATGTGGTTGCTCTGGCGCCAACCAGCATCCATACCCGGGAAATCATCGCGAGTATGTCCGCCACGAGATTCTTCGCGACTGATTGCAGACTTCGCAGTGCTCTCGGCAACTAATAACATATTGTCGAGATCAAATGCCAAGTGGAAACCTGGGTTGAATTTGCGACCACCAGAGACTGCAACATTTGCGCTGCGCTTTCTAATCTCGGCGATTGCTTCAATCGCTTCTTTGAGCTCTGTTCCGGTGCGGATAATGCCGACTAAGTTATGGGTAACTTCCTGTAATTCTGCGTGCAGTGAATATGAATTCTCTCCACCTGTACGAGCAAATGGTGCTTCGATTCGCGCGGCTGCAGCAGCAACGGTTGCATCTGAAACAGATGCACTGCTGTTCTGCTTAACGTAGGTGGCTGCGCCCATTCCAGCGCGACGACCAAAGACCAAAAGATCTGAAAGTGAATTACCACCCAGGCGATTTGAACCGTGCATTCCGCCAGCAACTTCACCAGCGGCAAATAAACCTGGAACGCCAACAGCGGCGGCAGTATCTGGCTCTACCTCAACGCCACCCATTACATAGTGACAAGTTGGGCCAACTTCCATCGCCTCTTTTGTAATGTCCACGCCAGCTAGTTCATAGAACTGGTGCCACATAGATGGCAAACGCTTCTTAATTATTTCGGCGGAAATACGCTTAGAAACATCTAGGAATACGCCACCGTGTTCGGTGCCGCGACCAGATTTCACTTCAGTGTTAATTGCGCGCGCAACCTCATCGCGTGGCAACAGCTCTGGTGGACGGCGATTGTTATCTTGATCGACATACCAACGATCTGCTTCTTCTTCATTATCTGCGTACTTATCTTTAAATACATCTGGGATGTACTTAAACATAAAGCGTTCACCTTTATTGTTGGTAAGAATTCCACCTTCACCGCGCACAGATTCAGTAACCAAAATTCCACGCACCGATGGTGGCCAAACCATTCCGGTTGGGTGGAACTGCAAAAATTCCATATCAACCAAATTGGCGCCAGCTTTTAGTGCAAGCGCGTGACCATCGCCGGTGCCTTCCCAAGAGTTGGAGGTAATCTTAAAAGTCTTTCCGACGCCACCTGTTGCAATAATTACTGCAGGTGCTTCAAATAGAACTTCTGATCCAGATTCGCGCCAATAACCGTATGCGCCGGCAATCTTTCCACTCTCTTTAAGAATTTCCGTAATTGTTAACTCTGCAAAGACTTTAATATGTGATTCGTAATCGCCGTGTTCGCGCTTATCGGCTTGTTGCAAAGCAACGATCTTCTGTTGCATCGTGCGAATCAGTTCTAGTCCGGTGCGATCGCCTACGTGTGCAAGGCGTGGATATTCGTGTCCGCCGAAGTTACGTTGGCTAATTTTTCCTTCTTTAGTGCGGTCAAAGAGCGCGCCCCACATTTCGAGTTCCCAGATGCGGTCTGGAGATTCCTTGGCGTGGAGTTCGGCCATACGGAAATGGTTTAGGAATTTTCCACCGCGCATTGTGTCGCGAAAGTGCACCATCCAGTTATCGTTTGAATTCGCATTTCCCATTGAAGCTGCTGCGCCACCTTCAGCCATAACTGTGTGGGCCTTACCAAATAGTGATTTACAGATGATTGCTACGCGCAGACCTGATTCACGCGCTTCAACAGCTGCGCGAAGCCCAGCGCCACCAGCGCCAATTACAAGAACGTCGTACTTATAACGCTCGAGGGCAATCTTTTCTGTAGTCATATCTATTGGCATCCCTTAGAAGAAGTAGAAATTGGTCCAGGCGCCAGTTGCAACTTGGCGAACGTAGATATCGGCAAAAGCAACTGCGGCAAGTGAGTACCAAGCAAATTGCTGATGTTTGTGATTAAGAACTGAAACCCAACTCCAAAGTTTGTAACGAACCGGGTGTGCTGAGAAATGCTTCAAGCGTCCGCCGATCGTGTGGCGGCAGGTGTGACAAGAAAGTGAATAGAACCAGAGAAGCGTGGAACTTGCTACAAGAACAAGGGAGCCAACGCTCATATGTCCCCATTCACCCTCAACGTTCTTAAACGAAATAATTGCATCGTAGGTTAGTAATACGTTAAAGATTAAACCAGCGTAGAAGAACCAACGGTGTGCGTTCTGTAAAATTAGTGGAGCGCGAGTTTCACCGGTGTATTTGGTGTGCGGTTCTGCAACCGCACAAGCAGGTGGTGATAACCAGAATGAGCGGTAGTAAGCCTTGCGGTAGTAATAACAAGTCATGCGGAAGCCGAGTGGGAAGATCAAAATAATTAGCGCAGGTGAAAGTGCAAAGTTAAAGATTGTTGCACTAACTGGTGTCCACCCGAAAATTGTTGCTTCAGGTACGCAAGCTTCAGAAAGACATGGTGAATAGAAAGGAGAGATTAAATGATCTTTGTAATAATTTGCACCTTCGAATGCGCGGAAGGTGGCATAGATAATGAAGCTAAATAAAACTCCAAAGGTGATGGCTGGTTCTAGCCACCATTTATCTGTGCGAAGCGTGCGCTCTTTAATTTTGGCGCGGGTTGGAGAAAAGACTCCGGACATAGCTTCCCCTTTGGCTTAAAGATTTCTTAAGGGCAAGTGTGCGCTTGAATAAGAAAAGCCGCTAGGCGTAACCCCGCAGACGGGCTATGAAGTCAGCCACAGGTGGAAGAAAACTGGCGGAGGGCGTGGGATTTGAACCCACGAAACTTTCGTTTGCCGGTTTTCAAGACCGGTGCACTCGGCCGCTATGCGAGCCCTCCGTGGGAGAGATTACCCGAACTTTGTAAGCATTAAAAATCGGTGGGTATTACTGCGGAAGTTCGAGGAGTTTCTCAATCACGATAGCAACGCCATCTTGGTTATGGGGCGGAGCTACATCTTTCGCATTTGCTGGGCCTGCGTGATGTCCATCGATCATTGCATATGAGCGTCCCGCCCATTGCAACATAGAAAAGTCATTTGGATTATCACCGAAGGCAACACAATCTTCTGCAGTTATTCCAATGCGCGCTGCCATCATCGCCAAGGTTTCACCTTTAGATACACCTATTGCAGAAATTTCAAGTAGTGAATCGCTATTTGCAGAGTGTGTAACATTTACGATGCCTTGCAGCGCGGGTGTAGCTAAAGCCAACATTTCGTCGGCAGAAATTTCTTCTTGCGATAGTCGCGCCAACAATTTCAGTGCAGGGCGATTTGTAACCGAGTCAATAGTGTCTACACCAATGTCATCCATTCCAATATCCCAACGTGGGATGTAAGCCTTCTCGCGATGGTAGTGATCGTTGGATTCGATGGCAAAAGAAACGTTTGGAATAGTCTTTCGCAAAATATCTACCGCTTTTTGTAATTCAACCGGTTGAATCATCCACTGTTCAAGGACTTTGTCATTGCGCATGTCATAAAGAAGTCCACCATTGCAACAAATGGCTGTTCCGAAATCAAATGCTTCGCGTATATCTCCCATCCAGCGAGGTGGGCGTCCAGTGACAAAAAATACCTCTACACCTAAATCACGGGCTTTGGTAAATGCCGCGATTGTGCGGTGAGAGATACCTTCGTTGTGAGGGACTATCGTTCCATCTAAATCTGTTGCAATTAGCTTGGGGCGACGATTACTCACACAAGCTCAAATCTCTTCATCCCAAGGAATGGTTGTAGCGCCGCCGGAACATTTACAGTTCCATCAGCATTTTGATGGTTCTCTAATATCGCAACAATCATGCGGGGAATCGCTACCAAAGTGCCATTTAACGTTGCTACAGCCTTGGTTCCGCCAGCATCTTTATACCGAATATTTAAACGGCGAGCTTGGAATTCTGTGCAGTTAGATGTGCTTGTAACTTCGCGGTAGGCGTTCTGGGTCGGAATCCAAGCTTCAATATCAAATTTGCGGGTTGCACTAGAACCTAAATCGCCAGATGCCACATCAATTACTCGGAACGGAATCTCCATTGCATTAAGAAAATCTTTCTCCCATTGCAATAAGCGTTGATGTTCTTCTTTCGCCTCTTCTGGTTTACAGAAAGAGAACATCTCAACTTTATCGAATTGATGAACGCGAATAATGCCACGGGTATCTTTGCCATAACTTCCTGCTTCGCGACGAAAACATGAAGAATATCCGGCATACCGTAATGGAAGTTTTTCTGCTGGCAGTACTTCATCCATGTGATACGCCGCGAGTGGAACTTCACTTGTGCCAACTAAGTAATAATCATCTTTTTCTAAGTGGTAAACATTTTCGGCAGCTTGTCCAAGAAAACCAGTGCCTTCCATTGCAGCTGGCTTAACCAGAACGGGTGGAATTACGGGAGTAAATCCCGCCTTGAGCGCGCTTTGAATTGCATAATTAACTAGCGCAAATTCCAACATTGCTCCGGCGCCAGTTAAATAGTAAGAACGTGATCCAGAAACTTTTGCACCGCGTTCAGTATCGATTGCGCCAAGTAATTTGCCGAGTTCAACGTGATCTTTTGCTTCAAATCCATCTTTCTTAAAATCGCGCGGAGTGCCAACGTGTTCGATTGTTACGAAATCTGCTTCGCCACCAATAGGTGCTTCTGGATCTAGCAAATTTGAAAGTTGCATTACGAGAGCGCTGGCTTGAGATTCAACCTCTGCGCGCTTGGCATCTGCCGCCTTTACTTTTTCCGCCAGGGCTTTGGAATTTTCAAGTAACGCGGCTTTTTCATCGCCTTTTGCTGCGCCAACAGATTTAGAAAGCGAGTTCTGCTCTGCGCGCAGCGTTTCAAATTCAATCAGCGCTGCACGGCGAAGATCATCAATTGCTAAGACTTTATCTACGATCGCAATATCTTCGCCGCGACCTTTCTGTGAAGCGCGCACAACATCAGGGTTTTCGCGCAAGAACTTAATATCAATCATTGTTATTGCGCCTCTCTTGGATAAGAGCCTAGGAACCTGATGTCATCGCAGATTTCTTTTAGTTCTGCGATGCTGGTGCCAACTGCTGGATCATTAATGTGGCCTTCCACATCAATAATGAAATGGTAGTGACCTAACTCGCGACCAGTGGGACGACTCTGAATAAATGTCAGGTTGACGCTATTTTTTGCAAAGACTTGCAAGATTTCCAGCAAGGCTCCGGCATGGTCGATATCAATAAATATTGCCATTGATGTGCGGTCGTTACCGGTTGCCTCAGGTACCCAACCTGGCTTCTGGGCACAGATAAATCGAGTTACTGCTCCAGTGTTATCGCCAATATCTTCAGCAATTATTTCTAAACTAAAGTGTGATGCGGCAGCACTTGATGCAATCGCAGCATCTAGCTCGCCTTTACTGACTAGCTCTGCTGCTGCCGAAGTCGAGTTAGTCGGAACAATTTCTGCATGCGGATAATTCTTGGCAATAAAAGCGCGGCATTGCGATTCTGCATGCGGATGTGTGCCGATTCGAGCAAATTTACTTGTGCCAGGTTTTGCCATCAATGCGAAGGAAACAGGCAGCGTGACTTCGGCTGAGATTGTTAGCGGATCTCCAGTTGCAAGCTCATCCAGGGTGCGAGCAACAACGCCTTCTACCGAATTCTCAATTGGCACAAGTGCGTATTGTGCATCTCCGGTGCGGACTGCATTTAGCGCCGCTGTGACATTTGCAAACGGAATTAATACATCTGAATCACAAGTGATCTTCTTTAGCGCAGCCTCAGTAAAAGTCCCAACTGGACCCAAGTAGGCAAATCTATGGCTTTCTGATGCGCTCACTGGTTAAGGATACCTGCTAATAAGTCAGCGCTGATCCCTAATTAAATAGCTCACTTAATATTGCTTAAGATTTCACGCGCAAATCCAGGACGATCAGTAATCAGATTGTCCACGCCTAATTCATAACAAAGCCGAATGTCAGATGGATCATTGACGGTCCAGACATTTAAATTCCGGCCAGCGCTCTTTATCCGTTTTGCCAAATCTGGATTCTTTCGCAATTGGGTAATTTCTGGACCTAAAGAGCTCGCAGAAGAGTGCAACGCGTTAAACCAAGGAATGAAGTTACTTAATAAATATGTAGTTTCAATATTTTTGTCTAACCGCTTAATGTGTTCAATCGCCAACCAGGAAAATGACATTACGCTAACTTCGATCTCAGATTTCTTTATGCGCTTTGCTTCCTTATTTATTTTTTCTACTAACACGTCTTCGATAGCAGTACGAGATGGCACGGGATGTTTCGTCTCTAAAAGAAGAGATTTACTCTGGCTAATCGCAAAATCTAATATTTCATCAATGGTCAATATCTCCGGGTAAATACTCTTCAACTGCGCGTAGGTGCTTGCCGAAACAACAGCCTTATTATTTGCACACCGTTCTAGATCTGTGTCATGCCATAAGACGGCGACTCCATCTTTAGTTAAACGGAGATCGCATTCGAAACCATCGGCGCCTTGCTTTACCGCCTCTTCGTAAGCAGCCATCGTCATCTCGGGATAGTCGTACGATGCCCCGCGATGAGCGTAGATCTTCATAGTTCGAGATTAACACCATTAGGCTAAGCGGTATGAGTCGCCTTCACTTTCAATGTGCAGCGCGTTCTGCTGTCGGTTTAGTGCGCAATGGAAATGAAGACTCCGGACTAGTTGGTTCGCAATTAATCGCAGTCGCAGATGGAATGGGCGGTCACGCTGGAGGAGAATTTGCATCTTCGGTTGCAATAAATACTCTCTCAGAAATTGCGCCGACTTTTACAAACGCCGATGTTGATAGCGAATCAGCGAGTGATTTATTTCTAAATTCACTACACACAATCGATGGTCAAATTCGCGCTGTGACCCAAGATGAACCGCAATTAGCTGGCATGGGAACGACGCTTACCGCGCTCTTTATAAACGCCGCTGAAATCTCATTGCTCCACGTGGGCGATTCACGTGCTTATCGGCTGCGCGGAAATGATTTAGAACAATTGAGCGCTGATCACACTGTTCTGCAAGAGTTGCTAAATAAAGGAATCATCTCTGAATCAGAAGCCCAGATTCATCCCCAAAGATCGATGCTGACCCAAGCGCTAATGGGTGAAGGCAATCTCGAGCCATCTCTTCATATATTCGAAGGAAAAATTAAGGATCGCTACTTAATATGTAGCGATGGTTTAACTGGTGTTTTAAGCGATAAGGAAATCAAATCTTTGATTAAAGGTAAGGGTGCAGCGGCAGCTGTTGATGCCTTGATAGATGCCACATATATAAATGGTGCACCTGATAATGTCACTGTAATTCTGGCGGATCTCGTCGAATCAAGTACCACCAGCGTTGAAAAGTTAGGAGCGGCTAAAGCATGACTAATAAAGTTTTAGGAGGCCGCTACCAATTAGGCGAAATGATCGGTACTGGCGGAATGGCCGATGTATTTATTGCACAAGATCAACGTTTATCACGCGAAGTAGCGGTAAAAATCCTGCGCAGTGATTTAGCAAAAGATTCAACTTTCGTCGCGCGCTTTAGAAAAGAAGCAAAGGCAGCAGCTGGGCTTAACCATCCCGGAATCGTCGCCGTTTATGACTCTGGTGAAGAACCGGCGCCATACATTGTTATGGAGTTAGTTTCTGGCCACACTCTTCGAGAATTAATTCACGATGGCGATCGCTTGCCACTTGATCGCGCACTTGAAATTGGAGCAGGCATTCTTGCGGCGCTGGATTATTCACATCAACGCGGAATTGTTCACCGCGATATAAAGCCAGCGAATGTGATGATCACCAATAAGGGCGCTGTGAAGGTGATGGATTTTGGAATCGCGCGCGCGATGGATGATTTGGGTGCAACTTTAACTAGCACTTGGAATGTAGTTGGTACTGCGCAATATTTATCACCAGAGCAAGCACTTGGTGAAATTGCAGATGCACCCACAGATATTTACTCAACTGGTTGTTTACTATTTGAGCTTTTAACGGGACGTCCGCCATACACTGGCGAAACACCAGTATCGATTGCTTATCAACACGTATCTGGTGTTTTAACTCCGGCTCGACAATTACAACCAGAGTTGCCTGAAAGTGTCGAAGTTTTATTAACTGTTGCACTCGCCAAAAAACCAGAAGATCGCTACCCATCTGCAAGTGCCATGCTAGAAGATATAAATAGGATTCGAGCCGGACAAAATATTTCTACCAAGATTGCCCGAACACCTTTAGTAAGTCGGCGCACCGCAATTATCTCTGGCATCGCTGTTCTGGCCGCTGGCATCGCTGCCGTTGTGGGGCTCTCTTTAAGCGGAGGATCCACCCCTTCTCTCGGTAATGAAATTCCGAATGTAGTTGGCTTAACTGAAACCGAAGCGCGCGCTTTGTTGCCTGGTTACACAATCACAGTTCAGCGTGCACCTGATCCACGGATTCCAAAAGATCGTATTGCTAGCCAAATTCCACTTGCCACAAGTCAGGTAAAGAAGGGCTCTGCGGTCACGCTAACTATTTCCGATGGTCCAGGTGATGCGATTGTTCCTGATGATTTGATTGGAAAGTCGCTAATTGATGCACGAACCGCCCTTGCCGCAGCAGGTTTAGTGATCTCCAAAACTGAGGCTGCTCCATCAGATGAAATGCAAGGAACGGTATTAAAAGTAACTCCAGAAGCTGGATCAAAAATTACCGCCGGTGCAGGTGTTGTCCTAACAATTGCTAGCGGTGAAGTAGAAGTACCAGATCTAATTGGTGTCGAAGCAATTCAAGCAAAAACTTTACTGATCCAAGCTGGTTTCTTGGTGCGCGAATTTAATGATTACGATCCTGCGCAAGCTGCCGGAGTTGTAATTCGTCAAGCACCGGATGCAGGTACTACGCAAACTATTGGTAAATCAGTAACTATTACTATTAACAAAGCTCCGTAATTTAAGAGCTGCGTCCGACAACGGGAGATAGTCCAACTGATTTAGCGAGCGCGTTTTTATCTCCACACTGCGTCAACCAATTTGCCAACATTAAGTGGCCGTGTTCAGTTAACACTGATTCAGGGTGAAACTGCACGCCTTCGATTGGAAGTGTTTTGTGACGCAGTGACATCACAACTCCAGATTCTGTTGTGCCAGTTATTTCAAGTTCATTTGAAACTGTCTCTCGTTCAACGGCGAGTGAGTGGTACCGAGTTGCGGTAAATGGAGAGGGTAAATTAACAAGCACGCCTTTTCCTTCGTGAATAACTTGCGAAGTCTTTCCGTGCAACAACTCTGCTGCGCGCGAAACAGTTGCGCCAAAAGCGGCGGCGATTGCTTGATGTCCTAAGCAAACTCCAAAGAGTGGAATCTTATTTTCGGCGCAATATTTGATCATCTCAATACTTACACCCGCTGCCTCCGGCGTTCCGGGCCCAGGAGAAATCAAGACTCCGTCGTAATTACTTGCTTCACTTGCCGCCACTTCATCATTTCGCTTAACGGTGCACTCGGCCCCAAGTTGGCCCAGGTACTGCACCAAGTTAAAGACAAAGGAGTCGTAGTTATCGACGACAAGGATGTGGGCCATGGCGTAATTCTGGCAGGCGCAGGTGATCGATGTTTCCAGTATTGGATTTAGCCTGTAACCTTTAGCCATGCCAAAGTCGAAATTGCGTAAAAAGGTCCAAGAGCGCCACGCTCACGAAGAGTTAATTCACGATACCGAGCCACATGGCCCGCTCGAGAGCCCACGCTGGCTGGCCCCTGTTATGGTCGCCAATTTCTTGGTCGGCCTCTTCTGGATCGTCATCTTCTATGTGACTCAGACTAGTTATCCGATCCCAGGTATCGGCGCTTGGAACATGATTATCGGCTTTAGCTTCGTGGGGGTTGGATTCAGCCTCGCGACTAAATGGAGATAAGCGCAGCGTAATCGACCAAGTAAATGGCGATAGGTAGAGATAACTAACCGTATTCTCAGCGTTCTCTCAGGTCATGGGAGCATTCTCAAACCATGGCAACTATTGAAAGTAAGACCGCACACCGTGTCCTCGTAGTCGATGATGAGAAAAGTATCAGCGACCTAATTTCCACCAGTCTGCGCTTTGTTGGTTTTGATGTGCGCACCGCAGCAACTGGATCTGAAGCGCTAACCGTTGCCGAAGAATTTAAACCTCAAGCCGTCGTCCTTGATGTGATGTTGCCAGATCTCGATGGTTTTGAAGTCTGTCGCCAGTTACGCAGCGAAGGCTTAAATATTGGCGTTCTGTTTTTAACGGCAAAGGATGGCATGGAAGATAAGGTCGCCGGTTTAACAATCGGTGGCGATGATTACATGACCAAGCCATTTAGTTTGGAAGAGTTGGTTGCGCGTCTGCGCGCACTCCTACGCCGTATCGGTGTTGTAGAAATTGATACCGATGATGAAAAGATTCGCTTTGCAGATCTGGAATTAAATGAAGCAACTCACGAAGTCCATCGCGCCGGTCAATTACTGGAGATGTCCCCTACTGAATTCCAATTGTTACGTTACTTGTTAATTAACGCAGATCGGGTAGTTTCAAAATCACAAATCCTGGATCACGTTTGGCAGTACGACTTCCGTGGCGATGCAGGAATTGTAGAAACATATATCTCTTACTTGCGCAAAAAAATTGACGCATTTGATCCGCCGCTGATTCATACTGTTCGCGGCGTCGGCTACCGACTGAGATTGCCAGCCACAAAATAAATGAATAGCCCGTTTTCAAATTGGAGTTTACTTAACCGCCTGACTTTAGGTGTTGTACTCCTTTCTGCAATGGGCTTTCTCGCATCCGATGTTGCAGCGCAAACACTTATGCGCTCTTACTTAACCCATCAAATGGATTCAGAGTTAATTAGTGTGGCCGGAGGATCATTCCCACGAGTTGAACGCGCGGGTATTGCACGCGAAGCGCGTGAGAATCAAAGTGATGACGATGACGATGATGCACCTGCGGTTCCACTGCAAAGTGTTCCAACCTCAATTTCATTAACCTTAATTGGGCCAGCTGGAATTATTCTGGGTCAGATCGGCGGTGATTTAAATAGCACTGAAATAACGAGTTATTTACAGTCAATTACCCCCGATCAAGTAATTCAGCGCGCAAATCGGCCTTTTACAATTGAGGCACCAAGATCAGATTTTCGCGTTATTGCACAAAGGCTACCTACTGGTTTGGGCACAGTCGTCGTTGCACAATCTTTTGAAGATATAGATCGCACGCTGCTGCGCTTGCAGGGGCTATTTGTTTTAATCGGTCTTGTAATGATTTTATTCATTGCACTGGCATCACGTAAGGTGATTACAGTTGGTCTGCGCCCACTTGCAACAGTTGAGGCGACAGCAGAGCGAATTGCTGAAGGTGATTTAACCGCTCGTTTACCAGATCTAAAACCGAATACAGAAGTCGGACGTTTGGTAAATACTTTAAATATGATGTTAGGGCGGATTGAAGATTCTTTCTCTGCTCGAGTTGAAAGTGAGAGCAAGTTACGCCGATTCGTTGCAGATGCTTCACACGAGTTACGCACACCGATCACCGCAATTCGTGGCTTTGCCGAATTACATCGCCAGGGAGCTGTGACTGGTGAAGAAAAGACTAAAGAGTTAATTGGGCGAATCGAAAATGAATCCAAACGAATGGGCTCACTCGTTGAAGATTTGTTGTTACTGGCACGTCTTGATCAGTCTCGTGAGATGAAGTCAGAGCCAGTTAATTTAAGTAAGTTAGTTTTAGATGCAGTCGAATCAGCTCGTGCTGCTGGGCCAGATCATCCTGTTAATTTCAAAAAGTCAGATGATGAGATCTACGCCCTCGGCGATAACGATCGTATCCACCAAGTGGTTGCCAATTTACTCGCTAACGCCCGCACTCACACACCTGTTGGAACAAAGATTGATGTATCAGTAATTCAAAGTGAAGACGGAGTTCGGATTCGTATTGCAGATAATGGACCTGGTTTATCTGAGCGAGATCAAGGGCGAATCTTTGAACGTTTCTATCGCGCTGATGCTTCACGCGTTCGCACCGATGGTGAAGGAACAGGACTTGGTTTATCAATTGTCGATGCAGTAATGCGCGCGCATGCCGGAGAAGTAAGTGTTGAGTCAGAGCTAGGTAATGGCGCTACTTTCACGCTCTTCTTTCCGTTATCTGCTTAAGAGTTAATTACCTAACGACTCCATCGCCCGCAGAGTCGCTATGCGTTCTTGGATCGGTGGATGTGTAGAAAACATTTTGGAAACTGCTTTTCCATCCAGAGGTGATTCGATCCAGATATGAGCAACAGCATTAGATTTTTGATGCACCACAGTTGAATCCGCCGCTAATACTTCTAAAGCTTTACGCAGCCCGGCCGGGTTGCGGGTAAATGACACTGCTGTTGCATCTGCTAAAGATTCGCGGCGGCGTGAAATCGCACTCTTTAACAGCGTTGCAGCGATCGGTGCCAAAATCAAAACAACTAGCGATAAAACCAGAAGCACAGGATTAGCGTTGCTATCGCGATCGCGACGACCTCCACCAAACCACATCATGCGCATTAAAAAATCACTCAGAATTGCTATTGCTCCCGCGGTGGTGGCAGCAACAGCTGAAACTAAAGTGTCACGGTTAGCCACGTGTGACATTTCATGTGCGATCACACCTTGCAATTCATCGCGATCCATAACTTCCAAAATGCGAGTTGTGAAGGCGATCAGCGCATGTTCTGGATCGCGGCCAGTAGCAAAAGCGTTAGGTGCGCTGTCAACAACAATTGCGACCTTCGGCATCGGCAGACCGCTGGCAATCACAACTTCTTCAATTACATTAAAGAGTTCAGGATTATCTTCGCGTTGAATAACCTTCGCGCCAGTCATTTTTAAAACTAATTTGTCGGAGCCGTAGAACGAACCCCAAACGCCAATTAGCGAAATTCCAACGGCGAGTGGCACCACAAACGTTGATGTACCAGCGCCAAAGTAAGTCAGCGCTGCATATGCAACAAGTCCAGTTAATAAGCCCATCGAGGCAAGCAGAAAGTAAGTCTTACCTTTATTTGCGCTCTGTTGAGCCCGAAAGTCTTGCGTTGCCATCAGATATTAAAAAGTAACCTTTGGCGCATTGCGTGATTGTGGATCTTCAACTTCGTAAAATTCACGCTCTGAAACCTTAGCAAAACCTGCAAAAAAGCTGGTTGGGATAGTTTTAACGGCAGTATTTAAATTGCGCACATTGTCGTTGTAGAACTGACGAGCAAAGGCAACTTTATTTTCAGTAGTTGATAACTCTTCTTGTAGTGAGAGAAAGTTAGAAGATGCCTTTAGATCTGGGTATGCCTCAGCCACTGCGAGCAAGCCACGAAGAGCTTGGGTGAGCATGCCATCGGCTGCTGCAACATCGGCAACAGTTGATGCTGTGGTTGCCTTGGCGCGGGCGGTTACTACCGCATCGAAAGTACCTTGTTCGTGCTTGGCGTAACCTTTAACGGTTTCGACTAAATTTGGGATCAAATCAGAGCGGCGCTTTAACTGCACTTCGATCTGTGCGAATGATTCATCAACGCCAATATTTAAGCGGATCAATCGGTTGTATTGGGCGATAAAGAAAAGTACGAGTAAGCCGACTACGGCGAGCGCGATAATGATTTCCATAGTTATTTCAACCCCTTAAGCAAAGGTTGTATTCCCTTGCTGGTTACTTAATCTTACTCTGGTGAAAGTTCAAGAAAGAGCGGCTAGCGGTTGGTCCACGTTGGCCCTGATACCTAGAGCCATATTTCGC
>JBIIPL010000094.1:0-4927 GCA_044342645.1 Candidatus Planktophila sp.
GACATCTTCCCAAATCACCGCAGGCACACCTTGAATTTCAGTAAATGCGTCATCCCATGTGCCATTTGGTTGCGCAACTATTTCCCCGGTTGGGATTCCTTCATCATCACGCTTTAACATCTTTGCTGCTTTAAATTCAATTTCTGCACTGCCGCCACGATCTAAGTCGCGCGCAAACCAAGGATGCATTCCGATCCATGCCGGCAATTGGCAATCACCTGGGTCATATTCGAGTGACCAGCGAACCGCATCATCTAAAACTTCAATTGTTTGTTCCATTGTTGCCCCGCCATATGGTTTTGGCAGATGCAACATTGATCGTCCTGGTCCAATTTCTTGCCAAGAAGAAGTTAATCCAAAACCGTGAATTGCATGCGGTGGCATTAGATTTGTCGGCAGTTGTATCTCTTCACCATCGGCCCCACGCATAATTCCATCGCGGATACGCCCTGCCCACGGACCCATTGCATACCAACCGCTATGCAGCGGAGTGCCACGATAAGGAACGGTAAATTGCAGATCGCGCCAAGTAATTGATGTAATACGTGCGCCGTTATCTAAATCAATTGCGATCTGAAATTCAGCGTCATCGATGTATTGCATTTGTATAAAGCTTTCTTAAAGTTTAGCTAGCTCGTGCTTATAAGGAGGCTGGGCTCCGGCACGAGAACAAGTAATCGCAGCGGCAGCTGCTGCGCGAGTAAGCACTTTCTTCAAACCTTCACCTTGCAGAGATAAAATTCCATCTTGCAACATCGCTTCAATAATGACTGCGCCAACAGTGTCGCCTGCACCAACAGTGTCGACCAAATCAATTTTCACACCGTGGGCTTCTTCAACGCCACTTTCGGTGTATCCAATAGAACCGTTAACGCCACGTGTGACAACGACTAGCGCTGCGCCATCGGCAACCCAACGCTTTGCGATTTCTTCAAATGGCTGGTCAGGAAATAGCCAAGCCAAATCATCATCGCTTACTTTTATAATGCTAGAAATTGCTGCCCACTTTTCAACCGCTGCTTGATATCTATCGCGATCTCCCATCACCGATGGGCGAATGTTTGGATCAAAGACAATTGGCGCAAATTCAGCCACCTGCATCGCCCAGTCATAAAGCACCGAAGCACCAGGCTCAACGATTGTTACGAGGGTTCCGATATGCAAAACATTTGGCTTATGTAATGAAGGATCTGGCAACCAGTTCAAATCAAAATCAAAAGTTGCGGTGCCATCTATTTTAAATTCATAACTTGCCTTACGGTCCGCGGCCAAAGTGACAATCGCCAAACAAGTTGGTTTATCACTTGTGAGTGCAAGATCTAATTTAACTTCATCGGCCAACAGCTCAGCTCTTGCTTTAACGCCGTAATCATCTGTTGAAATGCCATCTATAAAGTGAACATCGTGTCCTAAGCGCGCCAAAGCTTTTGCAGTATTTGCAGGACCGCCACCGACAACAGCGACGCGATCTGGGGTACCCGGCAATAAATCAATCAATACTTCACCGCACACCCAGATGCTCACAACGTCTCCTTTGCCACGGGCCTATCTTGCCCTAACGTTGGGCTATGACGAACTCCGCGCATTTAACGATCCCAGCGACCACCCTTGATGTCTACCCGCTCTGCTTAGGTGGAAATGTCTTCGGTTGGAGCGCAAATGAGAGCCAATCTCAATTAGTTCTAGATGCCTTCGGTGCGCTTGGTGGCAACTTCATCGATACCGCTGATGTTTATTCAGATTGGGGCGATGGCAATGTAGGCGGAGAATCCGAAACAATTATCGGTAATTGGATCAAGGCGCGCGGCAATCGCCATCAATTTGTTATCGCCACAAAAGTTGCAAAGCTTCAAACTCGTCCAGGTTTGCGCCCTGAAAATGTGATTGCGGCCTGCAACGAATCATTAAAGCGCCTACAAACTGATCATATCGATATTTATTATTCACACCATGACGATAAAGATGTGCCAATCGCCGAAACACTCGGTGCTTATCAAACTTTAATTAATGAAGGCAAGATTCGTTACATCGGTGCATCACAACACACTGGTGCGAGATTGCAAGAAGCGCTAGATATCGCAGCCAAGGATAATTTGCCAAAATACATCTGTTTGCAAAATCAATACAACTTAATGGAAAGAAATCCATTCGAATCAGAGCAGCAGCAAGTTCTAAAAAATAACGCTATTTCTATATTGCCTTACCTGGGCTTAGCCCGTGGGTTCTTAACAGGTAAATACCGCCCAGGGGTAACCGTTGATTCCGTTCGCGCCTCCGGTGTTACTGACTATCAGAATGAAAAAGGTTATGCGATAGTCGATGCCTTAACTCAGATTGCAGACTCACACAGTTCTTCAATATCTGCCGTTGCACTTGCTTGGTTACGATCTAACCCACAAGTAAGCACCCCGATTGCATCAGCGCGCACCGTGGAACAACTAACTGAAATTATGCAGATTGTTGAATTAACCAGCGATGAAGTCGCATTGTTAAGCGCTCTTTAAGAACTTTTCTAGAGCTTCTCTCACGATAGCGGATTTTGTTTCTCCGCGACGCTTCGCCTCTTTATCCAACGCCTTCTTAAGCTTTATTGGAACGCGAACCTTTATATATGAGGACTCTGCAGGTTTCAATTTAGATGCAGGTCTCCTAAGGATTTTTTTATTTTTATCTTTTGACATTTTCCCTCTTTAAGAAATTTGTTGGTACTGAAAAGATTTTAATCAGATAACTCAAACTACTCTCTTACACCGACAAATGAAGCACTCAAGAATTATTTTAGTTAAGTTTTTTTAATACTGAGAGTTACTTTTAGAGAACTGCTGGCCCAACTCCCCAAGCACCACCGCTGTGGCGATCGATAACCCAAGCGGAATATTGCGCTAATTCAGGCTGCGCAAACCAACCTGCACCATCTTCACCAGCCACCATCAACGCTGTAGCCAGTGCATCAGTTAATCCACCATCTGGTCCAAGAACCGTCGCAGATTTCGCCCCGATTGCAATCGTGCCAGTGGCCGGATCAAAGATGTGCGCTCCTCTTTCATAAGTACCACTCGTTGCAATCGCGCCATCGCTTATCTCAAAGATGCGCAGTATTTCTTGGCGATTATCTGGATTTACAACACCGATCTTCCAGGGACCAACCACGCCACCTTCATTGATGCCCCCACGCAACGTTAAATCCCCCGCGGCATTTACTTGAATATGTTCGCAGCCAGAAGCCTTCAACATTTGCGCAACGCGATCTGCCGCCCATCCTTTTACATACCCTGATGGATCAAAGCCACCAGAGACCGCCCACGGATTAAATGCGCCTTCGGTTAAATCACGAGCAACGGCGCACAATCGCCAAACTTCTTGTAAATCTTCAGGACAGCTTTCGATTGCTATCTCCCCACGACGCAACCGCGAAACAAACGAGCCATCTTTATAGGTTGAAAAAACTTCATCGACTTCATAAACAAAGGTCTTAACTGATTCCACAGCC
Source organism: Candidatus Planktophila sp. (assembly GCA_044342645.1). Taxonomy (GTDB): domain Bacteria; phylum Actinomycetota; class Actinomycetes; order Nanopelagicales; family Nanopelagicaceae; genus Planktophila. The sequence goes on from JBIIPL010000094.1 coordinate 3,491, forward strand.
AGATCTATTTCAGATTCAGTAATCGAAGAAGAACTCAGGTCTAAAAAGAGTACGGTTCCCCAAACGTTTATCTCATATCGTTTGCGAACCACGAAGATAACTTACATCCCCGCTTTTGCCAGCGCGCTAACCAAAGATGTGTACCAACCATAAGATGTGTAAGAGGCACCAGATACACCTGAAATGTTGGCAGATTGCGCAGCTAAAGTGCGTTCACGCAGTACCGGAACCGACTTCTGTGTCCAACGATCATTCTTCCCAGATGGAGCTTGCACTGCTTGCGCATCAGTAATCTTGCCATTTTCAACGGTGATCTTCACCTGAACAAATCCATAACGCGCATCTACAGCGTCACCGGTAAATGTTCCAGTAACTGACTTTGTTGTCTGTGTTTGCGTTACCACTGGAGTCTTTGCAGCAGGTGCTTGCGTCTGGTTATTACTTGGTGTCTTAGTAGAACTCTTTGTTGTGGCAACTGGTGTTGCACTTTGTGTTGTTGCACTCGCCGCTGGTGAACCCACACCAGCCAGGGCCATTGAAGAATTCTCCGTTGAAGTAAATTGCGGAGGCGTCACAGCCAAGACAGCGCCGAGCCCACCGACGGTGCCAGTTGCAATCAATAACGCGCGTTTCATATCCGTACCTTCTCGCACCTATCTGTGAATTTACTGAACGCTGCCACAACCTGGGCTGCGACTTTCTTTGAACTATTCACTATGGAAAGCAAAAGCTTCGTCATGAAAACGATTCTTAGGCACGCCAAGATCTTCAGCAGCAGCCTTTACCGCCTCAACTAAAGGCCCAGGGCCACAAATATAGATATCCGAGTCAGCAAAGCGCGGAACCAGCGCCTTCAAAGATTTCGCATCCATTGGATGATTTTTCCGTGAGCCAATTAAATAGTGCACACGGATCGATCCATTGGAGTGATATTGCAAATAATCTAGCTCTTCTTTTAATACCAAATCTTCTTTGCGCGAAGCGCGATAGATCAAATCAATCTGCACACCGTTTTTAAACTCATCGACCAACGCACGCACTGGCGTTATCCCAACGCCACCACCAACCAAAACAACGTGCGGCATAGTCGCCCGGCCCGCGGTAAAGGCGCCATATGGGCCTTCCACAAAGACTCGAGTGCCAGGTTTTAACTCCACAAGTGAACGTGAATGATCACCCAAATCTTTCACAGTTATGCGCAAATAATGCGCCGATGGCGCTGCAGATAAAGAATAAGGATGTGACATCAAGAAATGTCCTTTTGCCGCAAAGCGCCATCCCAGGAACTGCCCACCTTCTGCCGCCAAATTAGTTAGCTTTCGCCCCTTCATCACAACAGAGACAACACCAGGTCCTTCAATAACAACTTTATCCACGCGCAGGTTGTGGCGAAGTGATCGCCCTAAAGGAATACCGATTCGCCACCAGATGATTGCA
>JBIIPL010000095.1:0-4905 GCA_044342645.1 Candidatus Planktophila sp.
GCAGGGATTTCAATGATTACGTCGAAGATCATTTTTAACCGCTCTCGTTTAGAAAATTGAAAATGCAAAAACTTGGGGTGAGCGACGGGGCTCGAACCCGCGACATCCCGGACCACAACCGGGTGCTCTACCAGCTGAGCTACGCCCACCATGTGCTGATTGAAGTCATATCTTACCTGTTATCCGGTCTTACTCGTTCCCTGTAACACTGGGGATAAAGAGCGTTGAGCGGTAATACGCCAATTCCGCGATCGAATCTTGAATGTCGCCTAAGGCGCGATGGTTGCCAGTCTTGGCAGGAGCGGCGAAATAGAGTTTGGGATACCAACGTCGCGCTAATTCCTTAATCGATGAAACATCGACGGTGCGATAGTGCAAGTACTCACTAAGGCGCGGCATATCGCGGGCGATGAAATTGCGATCAACGCTAACTGAATTTCCTGCCAGCGGTGATTTACCAGCAATAGTTTCTGTTGATTCAAGGTAAGCCAATATTGCATCCTCGGCTTGGCTTGCAGTCACTCCATTTGGAATTTCAGTAATCAACCCTGATGTGGTGTGCATCTGTGTTACATATTCATTCATGCCCGCTAACTTTTCAGCGCTCGCACGGATCACTACATCAACGCCTTCACCAATTACATTGAGATCTGAATCTGTGACAAGGACCGCAATTTCAACCAAGGCATCGCTAACCAGATCGAGGCCGGTCATTTCGCAGTCGATCCAGATCAGGTGGGGTAATTCGATGGCCATATCGATGAGTTTAAAGCAAGAGTTCACGCTTGTTTACCATCTATTCACCTTACGTTTCCACAATTGACAGCCAATGGACTCACCCAATTGCCAACATACAGCCTTGTCTGGGGTTTCTCAGGTCGGTTCTATGAAAGGGTATTTAATGATTTCGATGAAAAAGTTAGCAATAGTTGTTCTTGGTACAGCTCTTGCTTCATCACTACTTGCAGCGCCTGCGATTGCAAGCGAAGTTAAGAATTTTGCAAAGTGCGATCGCCGCGGCGAAGTCGCAGTTGCAAAGGGAATTGAATATAAGTGCTCAATTTCTGGAGCAGCTCTCAAGTGGAAGAAAGTTGGAGTTGCTTCAACTAGCGGAGCTTCGACAGGTGGAAGTTCAGCTGCCTACACAAATGTTTCAGGAAAAATTTCAATTGATGGTTCAAGCACAGTGGCTCCATTGACTGGTGTTGCAGCAGAGGCTTTCCAGAAAGTTTCTAAAACTCAGATAACCGTTGGTATCTCAGGCACCGGTGGCGGATTCAGTCGTTTCTGCAAGGGTGAAACAGATATTTCAAATGCATCTCGCCCAATCAAATCAACAGAGGCTGCAGAATGCGCAAAGAACGGTATCAAGTACACAGAAATGATCGTGGCAAACGACGCTCTGACAGTTGTTGTAAATAAGAGCAACACATGGGCTGTTTGTCTAACTACAGCAGAACTAAAGACAATTTGGAATGCTGGAAGTACGGTCACACGTTGGAACCAGGTTCGCGCATCATTCCCTGCTGCAAAGATGATTCTTTACGGTGCAGGAACTGACTCAGGAACATTTGATTACTTCACTGAAGCGATCAATGGAAAAGCACAAGTCTCTCGTAAGGATTACAACCCAACAGAAGATGACAATGTGACAGTAAATGGTGTGCGTCGTTCACAAGGCGCAACTGGATACTACGGTCTTTCTTACTACCTCGAGAATACTGATATCAACAAAGCGGTACAGATCGATTCTGGTAAGGGCTGCGTAACCCCAAGTGCAGCAAACGTAATTAATGGAACTTACACACCACTAGGTCGCCCATTGTTCGTTTACGTAAAGAATGAGTCAGTTAAGTCAAACGCAGCAATTCTTCCTTTTATGACTTACTACAAGGAAAACCTTGCGGCTTTGGCAAAGAAGGCTCAATTTGTTGCGCTAAGTGCTGATCAGCAGAAAAAGCTAGATGCAGAACTTGATGCAATCAAAAAACTCGCCTAAGTTTTAGGCACTAGAACCGTACGATGGAGGTTGGAATGTACGATCTGTCTCTGACAGATAGGACAGGGAGTGCAACTGCAGAAGGCGTCTCATTGGCGCCTTCTGCCCACCTTCGTCGACGGAACTTAGTTCAAAAAATCGCAGTAAACATTATGCGTGTGGGCACAGTAGTAACTGTTGTGATCACTGTTGGAATAATTCTTTCTTTAATCCCGCCGACAATTCAGCTACTTGGGGAAATCGGCACTCAGATTTTTGGCACTACCTGGGCGCCACTCTTTATCCCACCTGAATTCGGATTGCTACCACTTATTACCGGAACTTTCATCATCGTATTGATAGCAATGATGGTTGCCATTCCATTTGGTTTAGCAGCCGCTCTCTTTTTGAGCGATTACGCTTCCTACCAAACTCGTCGCTTCGTAAAGCCGATATTAGAAATTTTGGCTGGAATCCCAACAGTCGTACTAGGCCTATTTGGGCTCTATGTCGTTAATCCAAAATTAGTTGAAAAGTATTGGCCCATCGGTGAATCAGTCGGATATTCGGCACTCGGTGCAGGCCTAATGACCGGAATTTTAACCTTACCAATTGTTGCCTCAGTTGCAGACGATGCCCTCTCTTCCGTTCCTCGCGCGATGCGCGAAGCGGGTTACGCACTCGGTGCCACACGCCGCGAAGTTGCGACGAAGGTAGTTTTTAACGCGGGAATTTCTGGAGTTGTTGCCGCCGTGATTTTGGCATTTGCGCGCGCTTTTGGAGAAACAACTGTTGCGCTAATGGTTGCTGGAAGTTACCCAAAACTGTCGGGTAATCCGGGTGATCCAATGCAGACAATGGCTTCATTCATTGGGTTTGCAGGAATCGGCGATCAGCCAACGGATTCGACTGGATATCGCACCATTTTTCTTGTAGGTGCAATCTTGTTCTTAATCACCCTAGTGTTTAATTTGATAGGAAACCGAATAATTCTTCGCTTTAGAGAGGCTTACGAATGAGCACAATTTCTCTGGCATCGAAACTCTCTCCAATTAGAAAGCTTAAGGATGGTTCGTTTAGGTTATTTCTAACCTTTAGCATCATTGCAACTCTAGGCTTCATTTTCTTTGTAGTGTTTACGCTCTGGAATGATTCAAAATTCTTACTCAATGCCGATTTGCTAAAGAAATTTCCTTCTAATGATCCAGATGATGTGGGATTCCAATCAGCAATTTTTGGATCAATTTGGGTTGTTGGAGTAGCGGCTCTATTTGCGCTTCCTATTGGTATATTGACAGCGCTTTATCTTGAAGAATTTGCGGGAAAGCGAAATAGGCTTACATCTGCAATCGAAACAAACATCCAAAATCTTGCTGGAGTTCCAGCGGTTGTATTCGGAATGATTGGACTGGCATTCGTAGCCCGAGGTCCGCTTTCCTGGGGATTTACAGTTGGGTCAGCTGCGGTAGTACTTGCAATGATGATCCTTCCTGTTGTAATTATTGTGGCACGTGAAGCGATTCGAGCGGTACCACCCTCATATAAAGATGGCGCACTCGCCTTAGGTGCAACTAATTGGCAGGCGGTTTATCGGTTAATTTTGCCGAGCTCAATTCCTGGAATTGCCACAGGTTCAATCTTGGCGGTCTCGCGCGCAATGGGTGAATCAGCGCCGCTGCTACTTTTGGGTGCACTTTCATTTGTGACATTTAATCCAACCGGATTAGACAGCCAATTCACGATTATGCCTCTTGCGATCTTTAAATACGCATCAGATTCTCGCGATGAGTTCCATTATATTGCCTCAGCAGGCAGCTTAATTCTAATTATAATTCTCTTTACGCTTAATTTAATTGCAATTCTTCTTAGAGATTATGCGAATCGAAAGAGCCGTGTCTAAAATGAAAATTTACACAAACTCAAAGCACCAAAAAGGGGATAACCGTGAATAGCCAGATAAATACCAGCGCCAGTCCAGGAGTCTTGGAATTTATAGATCCCGTCTTTACTTTAGAAAATGTCGCTGTCTCTTACAAGGACTTCGTCGCGGTCTCCGGTGTTAGTCTTCAAGTTCCTTCAAAAGATATAACCGCTTTTATTGGGCCATCCGGTTGCGGCAAGAGCACAATTTTGCGTTCGTTAAACCGCACCAACGATTTAATACCGGGCGCTAAGGTACATGGCAAAGTTCTTTACCACGGGACAGATCTTTATGACTCTAAGGCCAGTGCGGTAGAAGTACGCCGACGCATCGGTATGGTTTTCCAAAAGCCAAATCCATTCCCAAAGAGCATTTATGAAAATATCGCTTTTGGTCCAAAAGTAAATGGGCGCCCCAGTAAGTCAGAACTTGATGGAATAGTTGAGAAGTCACTGCGCTCGGCTGCGCTATGGGATGAAGTTAAAGATCGTCTTAATGATTCGGCACTTGGGCTCTCAGGAGGCCAGCAGCAGCGTCTATGCATCGCTCGTTCACTAGCGGTCGAGCCAGAAGTTATTTTAATGGATGAGCCTTGCTCTGCTTTGGACCCAATTGCAACAGCACGTATTGAAGAGTTAATGTTACAACTCAAGGATCAGTACACCATCGTTATTGTTACCCACAATATGCAGCAGGCTGCGCGAGTCAGTTCGTATACAGCCTTTTTCGTTACTGAGGTCAATCCTCTTGGAGATCTACGCACCGGAAAATTGGTCGAGTTTGATAACACCAGCCAAATGTTTAGTAAGCCAAGCGACCCTCGTACAGAGGCATATGTCACAGGAAAGATGGGATAAACCCCTTCTCTACTGAATAAATCTAAGTGCGCCTGGCAGGAATCGAACCTGCGACAACTCGCTTAGAAGGCGAGTGCTCTATCCGACTGAGCTACAGGCGCCTGCAGAGGTCGATAGTTAATTGTACCGACACGAGCCACTAAGGTTTT
>JBIIPL010000096.1:0-4863 GCA_044342645.1 Candidatus Planktophila sp.
CTCATCACACCGTGGGCTAGAACTAGCACTTTTGGGGTTGTAAGAGTTTCGTTGATTTGTGTTGCCGCATTTCTCGTAGCAACTTGATCTTCTAAATCAACTGCGTGGGTAGTGATCGTTATCCCTGATTGCGTTGCAGCGAATTCATTGAGCAGTTCTTCGCGAGCGCTCTCTAATCGCTGCGGATCTTTTGCAATCAGTGCAAGATCAAAACCGGCAGCTGCTAATCCGCGCGCTGTTGCAAAGCCCAGACCACGGCTGCCGCCAGAGATGATCGCCAGTGGGCGCACGCTTGAATTCATAGGCGAACTCTGCCAATGAGAGAGCGACCTGTCGCGCTGAGATTCTCGCTTTCTTGGGCAATCTTCCAGGGACTTTGTGGGCAATATCGCGCCCTGATGACTATTTGAGGATTTATACCTGCCACGCTCAGCCGATAGTCTTATCCTGCTGAACAAGCGATTTGAGTATCAGAAGGAGTTGCCAGTGTCGGCAGATTTCGGAGCCAATGATTGGCTCGTCGAAGAGATGTACGAGCGTTATCAAGCCGATCCAACTTCAGTCGAACCTTCATGGATTGAATTCTTTAAAACTTATAAACCAGGGGCTGCAACTTCAACTGTTACGTCTGCGCCCGCAACAACCGCACCTAAAGGTGGAACACCACCAACTCCGAAAGCTGCACAAAAAGTTTCTGCTCCTGTTGTCGCTGCGCCTGTTGCATCTGCAACACCTGCACCCGTTGCACAAGTAACGCCTGTGCCCGTTATGCAAGTAACACCTGTGCCTGTTGCATCTGCAACACCTGCGCCCGTTGCGCAAACCTCACCTTCCACTCCGACTCCCGCACAAGCGCAAGTAAAGCCAGCGCCTGTATTAACTACACCGAGTGCTGCAACTATGGAACCTCTTCGTGGAGTTGCAGGTCGTGTTGTTGCATCAATGGAAGCATCACTTTCAGTTCCGACTGCGACAAGTGTTCGTGCGATTCCTGCAAAGTTAATGATTGATAACCGCACCGTTATTACAAATCACTTAAAGCGCACTCGCGGTGGAAAAGTTTCATTTACGCACATCATCGCTTATGCAATGATCAAAGCAATGCGTCAAATGCCAGAGATGAATGTTTTCTATGGTGAATTAGATGGCAAACCTGCGCTGGGTAATCCAGAACATATCAACTTGGGAATTGCAATTGATTTAGCTAAGGCTGATGGAAGTCGTCAATTATTGGTTCCATCAATTAAAGGTTGCGAAGGTTTAGATTTCGGACAGTTCTGGGTTGCTTACGAAGAAATTGTTAAGAAAGCTCGCGCCGGAACGCTCACCGTTGAAGATCATTCAGGTACAACTGTTTCCCTTACTAATCCAGGAACAATTGGCACAGTCCACTCTGTTCCACGTTTGGTGCAAGGACAAGGATTAATCGTCGGCGTTGGCGCAATGGACTATCCCGCTGAATTCCAAGGTGCAAGTGAAGAAACTTTGGCTCGCATGGCAATTAGCAAAGTAGTAACACTCACAAGTACTTACGATCACCGCGTAATTCAAGGCGCGCAATCAGGTGATTTCTTGCGTCGCATCCACGAGATTCTGCTCGGTGCAGACGGTTTCTACGACGAAATCTTTGCAGCCCTTCGTATTCCATATGAGCCAATTCGCTGGGCATCTGACTTTGAATTCTCTAAAGATGAAGAGATAAGCAAGACCGCACGCGTTCAACAACTAATTCAGGCTTATCGCACCTATGGCCATTTAATGGCTGACACCGATCCACTTGAATACGCCCAACGCACTCATCCAGATCTCGATGTTGTTACTCACGGACTTACTTTATGGGATCTTGACCGCGAATTTGCAACTGGTGGTTTTGGTGGCGAGAAGTTTATGAAGCTGCGAAAGATCCTCGGTATTTTGCGTGATTCTTACTGCCGCTCAGTTGGCGTTGAGTATATGTATATCTCAAACCCTGAAGAACGTAAGTGGATTCAAGAACATGTGGAAGTTGGTTTTACCAAGCCAGAACGAGAAGAGCAGTTGCGCATTTTGCAAAAGTTAAGTGATGCTGAAGCCTTCGAATCTTTCTTACAGACAAAGTTCGTCGGACAAAAGCGCTTCTCTCTTGAGGGCGGCGAATCTGTTATTCCACTACTTGATGCAGTTATTTCATCTGCGGCAGAGAAGAAACTTGATGAAGTTTGTATCGGCATGCCACACCGTGGTCGCTTAAATGTGTTGGCAAATATTGCAGGTAAGTCTTACGGTCAGATCTTCCAAGAGTTCCAAGGCCATTACAAAGAAAATGAAGTACACGGCTCTGGCGATGTGAAGTATCACTTAGGAACCGAAGGCATATTCACAGCAGAATCTGGTGCACAAACCAAGATTTATTTAGCAGCAAATCCATCTCACCTTGAAGCGGTGAATCCAGTGCTAGAAGGCATTGTTCGCGCCAAGCAAGATCGCTTAAACATTAAGGACTTGTTCTCAGTTCTGCCAATTCTTATGCACGGAGATGCGTCTTTCGCTGGCCAAGGAATTAACTTCGAAACTTTGCAACTTTCACAACTTCGCGGCTACCGCACAGGCGGAACTGTTCATATCGTTGTAAATAACCAAGTTGGATTTACTACTGCGCCACACGCTTCGCGTTCTTCACGTTATTCAACAGATGTTGCCAAAACGATTGAAGCACCGGTCTTCCACGTAAACGGTGATGATCCTGAAGCCTGTGTGCGCGTTGCTCGTCTAGCCTTTGAATATCGTCAATTATTTAATAAGGATGTTGTCATCGATATGGTTTGCTACCGTCGTCGCGGACATAACGAAGGCGATGAACCAAGTTTCACGCAGCCACTTATGTATAAATTAATTGATGCCAAGCGCTCAACTCGCACCTTGTATACAGAATCACTTATCGGTCGTGGTGACATCACTCCCGATGAAGCTGAAAAATTGGCCCGTGATTACCAGGTACAGCTTGAAGAAGTTTATGCATCTGTTGCCAATTACGAAGAAGAGCACGATCCAAACTTCCAGGCACCGATTGTTCCAAACGCCGAAGATGTTCCAACCTTTATTTCTGAGCCTTTAATTCGTGAGATTGCCGCCACACAAATTGCAATTCCAGAAGGCTTCCACGTTCATCCTAAGTTATTGCCACAATTGCAAAAGCGCGCAGAATCAATTAACGATGGAACAATCGATTGGTCAACTGGTGAAATGCTCGCCTTCGGTTCACTCCTTAAAGAGGGTCGCCCAATTCGCTTAGCTGGTCAAGATTCACGCCGCGGCACATTTAGTAATCGTCACGCAGTTATCGTTGATAAAGAAAATGGCTCCGACTGGACACCACTTGGTGCTTTGGTTGCAGATCAAAGCCAGTTCTTTGTAATTGATTCACTGCTTTCTGAATACGCGGCAATGGGCTTTGAATATGGATATTCCGTGGCTCGACCAGAAGCGTTGGTCTTATGGGAAGGTCAATTCGGAGATTTCGCAAATGGTGCGCAGACAATTATTGATGAATTTATTTCTTCCGCTCTTCAAAAGTGGGGCGAGCGATCATCAATTGTATTGCTCTTGCCACACGGTTACGAAGGACAAGGACCCGATCACTCATCAGCGCGAATTGAACGCTTCTTAGCTCTTGCTGCAGAAAAGAATATGACGATCGCACAACCTTCAACACCGGCTTCTTACTTCCACTTATTACGTTTCCACGCTGCTAATCCAAAACGTCGCCCAATGATTGTCTTCACGCCAAAGTCGATGCTTCGCCTTCGCGCTGCAGCTTCTTCAATTAGCGATTTCACATCAGGAACATTCTTGCCAGTAATCGGTGACACAACGGTAAATAACGCATCGCGCTTGATTTACTGCTCAGGAAAGATTTATCACGACCTAGTCGCAGAACGTGCGCGTCTAAATGACAACAGCACTGCGATCGTTCGTGTTGAACGTTTATATCCACTTCCTGTTGCACAAATGGAAGTTGAAGCTAAGAAACATCCAAACGCTAATTTGCTCTGGGTTCAAGATGAACCTGCTAACCAAGGTCCTTGGCCACACGTTGCGCTAAGTACGACCGAAGTAATTGGCGGTACAGCAGTTGATGCGCGAGTTCTTCGTCGTATTTCACGTCGTGCATCGGCCTCACCTGCCACCGGTAATCATCATTTGCACGAAGAAGAGGGAAAGGCTTTGATGTACGAAGCCTTTACTCGCTAGCTCTTCTTGATTCTAGTAATTACTTTTGCGACTACTTCAGCGCTGCTTAAGTAACCCCAGGTACGAGAATCAGTTCCTGATTCGTTATCGCTGCGCACGTAAAAACTTAATCTTGCCGAACCATCCCTTTGTATCTCAGTAATCCGTTTAACATAGAAGATGCCCGGTTGTTGCTCTCGCTCAATCACAACAACATCGCCAGAACTCAGGCGCAGTTGCTTCTTGCCGCGGAGTCCGTAATAAACAAGGAGCCAATCCTGCGGGTTATATGTTGGCTGCATTGAAGCGCCTTCTACGATCACCCGCCCAAAGATGCCAAAGCCGCTCATGGACGGTAGTCTCACACATACAGGTTTCGAAATAAAGAAAAGAATTGAGGAGAGAAAATGAAGAACTTTTTCACACCTAAGGTAACTGTTCATGCACACTGCGATCTGCCTTGCGGCGTTTACGATCCAGCACAAGCAAAAATCGAAGCGCAATCTGTAAAGGCTTGCATGGAAAAATATGCAGCTAACCCAGATGCAGATTTCCGTTCACGTTCAGTTGCAATTAAAGAAGAGCGTTCACACCAAGTTAAAGAGCACCTTTGGGTTCTCTGGACAGATTATTTCAAGGCGCCACACTTTGAGG
>JBIIPL010000097.1:0-4799 GCA_044342645.1 Candidatus Planktophila sp.
TCCGAGCCATCAACTTCATTGTGTCGAGCCAATCGCGTAGTTGCGCTGATGCTCACCCAAAATGAATTCGTTTCACGAAGCGCCTTCGCAACTGTACTTTTTCCAACTCCGCCAGGTCCCGAAAGAACCAATAACTTTCCGCGCTGCCCGGCACCAACTCGATCTGGAAATTCTCGGAGTAAATTTTGGCGTTGTGCCACTCCCAAGCCTTGTATGCGCCTGGTCTGTGAGATCTGCAAACGATCCAAAGTAGCGATGGCGCGTACTTTGCCTACACCAGAAAAAGATTCAAGTAATTCAACAACCCGCATTTTTGCAATCGCTTCATCGCTGCCTGCTAACTCAAAGACAGCGGCGAGTGAGAGATCACCGCTTTTAACGCGAAGCTTGGTCGCTGCTCGAACTTGTCGTGCCGCCGTTGATTTCGCCAATGCAGCTGAGCGTTGCTCAGCAGTTAATTTTGGAGGAATCGGCATTATTTAACTCTACGCAAGTGCGCTCAAAATTTCATCAGCTATCAGTCGCGCCTTTGCGCTCATAGCAACTGCGCCATCGCTCCAGGATTTAGTGATGGGACGACCGATCACAACAAAATTGGCACCTGCAGCGATCGCATCACCTGGAGTCATTGTGCGCATCTGATCATCCGCGCCTTGTTCGGCAAGTGGCCTGACACCAGGAGTGATAATTATCGGCTCACTTCCTACTGCGCTGCGAATTGCTGCTGTTTCTAAGGGTGAACAAACTAAAGCCTTTGCGCCAGAGTCAACTGCCATCTTGGCCAGGGCCACTGCACTCTCGAGCGCGGGATTAGCGTAACCAATTTCGAATAAATCTGATTCAGAGAGTGAGGTCAAAATAGTTACTGCAGTAACAGAGACGTTAGGTGCAGCCTTAGCAGCGGCGGTAATCATTGCTCGACCACCACTTGCGTGGACGGTAAGAAACTTAGGGTTTAAATGAGCAATCGCAGTTGCGGCACCTGACACCGTATGAGGAATATCGTGTAACTTCAAATCCAGGAAAATCTCAGCGCCGGTGCGTTTAACAACTTGAGCAACACCAGCGGCACCGAAATTCAAATAAAATTCCAGACCTAACTTATAGACGCTAACCGAACTTTCCGTCGCCTTTATCCAGGAGATTGCGGTTTCGAAGTCCGAAGTATCTACTGCAAGAATAATCGGTGCTTTCATTTATCCTCCGCGCGATGAACATAACCAATTGCTGATTTAAGCGATGGAAAACCCTTTTGAATCAGTAAATCCTGCAGCTCACGTTGGATCTCAATAACTGCGGTTGGATTACCGAAACTAGCTGTTCCAACACTTACTCCAGATGCGCCAGCGAGAATTAATTCAAGTGCATCCCGACCGGATGAAACTCCACCCATTCCTAAAATCGGAACGCTAGGCAGCGCTGCGTGCACTTGATAAATTGCACGTACGGCAACCGGTCTAATTGCTGGACCAGATAAGCCACCCGTCTTTCCCCCAAGATGTGGTCGCATCGAATCTAAATTAATAACCATTCCCAAAACTGTATTGATAAGAGCTAGCGCGTCGGCCCCAGCATCTACGACACCTCGCGCTATCTCTGGCAAGTTTGTAACATCTGGGGAAAGTTTGGCAATGATTGGAATTTCTCCACCAATCGTGCGGCGGACCCCATCAATTACTCGTCTTGAAGCATCCGGATCGCACGCAAATACCAACCCACGATTTTCGACATTAGGACAGGAAATATTGACTTCCAAAGCGCTGATACCTGCAACCGATCTAACTTTTCGGGCTAACGTTGCATACTCTTCAACAGTTTCACCTGCGATAGAAACAATTACTCTTGATTTTTGTTCGATTAACCAAGGCACATCTTTAGCCAAGAAGGCATCAATGCCAGGACCCTGTAAACCAATTGAATTAAGCATTCCCGAAGGAGTCTCTGCCATTCGAGGAGTTGGCCTGCCATATCTAGGTTTATTCATCACCGATTTTGTGACAACTGCGCCAATGTCTCGCAGATCAAAAAATTGAGCTAACTCCTTACCTGAACTCGCACAACCGCTGGCAGTAAATACCGGAGTATTAAAGAAAGCGTTACCTAAGGTGGTAGAAAAATCAAAGGTACTCAAGGTGTGCCTTCCGGAACTTGGCCGACCATCTGCCACTGAACTTGCGCGCCATCCATAACTGGGCCATCAATACACGAGCGCAGCATTGCAATCTTGCCATCTTCTCCCATTACCGGAAGAACGCAGGTCATGCAGATACCAATTCCACAAGCCATCGCTTCTTCAACAGCACATTGGTGCACCACATCAGTGCCAGCTGTTAACGCAGAGATCGCACTTAACATTCCCATCGGACCGCAAGAGTAAATAACATCAACTTCTCTATTTTCGATCAGAGTTTTGATTGGTTCAGTAACACGACCAGTTTCACCCATCGTTCCGTCTTCGGTATAGATTTTTAGCGAATTAACAGCGCGCTTGCCTTCCATTGGTGCATAAATCTTTCCTCCAGTTGATGCACCTAGCAGCATGTCAACTTTGCAACCTCGAGCTTTTAAAACTTCAGCCAAACCAAAAAGTGGTGCTGAGCCATAACCACCACCAACAAGAAGTGCATTTACTGGCTCTGTCGGAATACCAAAGGCAGTACCAAGTGGAGCCACGATATCTATTTCAGTTCCTTCTGGTTGTGAACACAACCACTTAGAGCCAGTTCCGTGTGGAGCGACAATCAACTCCATGGTTCCGCCAAAACTTACGCTTTCGGCAACTCGAGAGATCGCAAATGCGCGTCGTAAAATCATTCTTGAGGAATCACCACCAACTTTGATTGCGACAAAATTGCCAGGGCGACAAGATTTAACTAAATCACCGATCCCGAAGACGATTTGATGATATTGACCGACCCGTTTATTTGCTAGAACGGTTGCGTTAATTTGCGTAGCTGAACGATTTATTTGTGACATTATCTTTTCAGCCAATCCTGGATTGGTGACACGCTAAGTTCACCACGTTGCAGCGCTTTAATTCCCTCAACTGCGGCGCTAAATCCTGCAGTTGTGGTGATGCAAGGAATCGAACGCTGCACGGCTGCGGTACGAATCGCCCAACCGTCAGCACGTGTGCCTCGTCCGACTGGAGTATTGATCACCAGATCAACATCTCCACTATTTAACAATTCCACAATTGTGCGCTCCCCCATTGGACCGGAACCTTCCGAGTTCTTGCGCACCTTATGTGCAAGCACTCCGTTGACCGCCAGGAAATCAGCGGTGCCACCAGTTGCCAATAAATTAAATCCGAGTGCAACAAGTGCCTTTGCGGGAGCAATTCCAGATGACTTATCTTTATCAGCAAGTGAAACGAAGACAGTTCCCGATTTCGGCAATGGACCGAAGGCGCTTATCTGAGATTTGGCGTAACTTTCACCAAACGTTTCAGCTATACCCATAACTTCACCAGTAGAACGCATTTCAGGTCCCAGAACTGCATCAACTCCACGTCCATCGGTTCTACGGAAACGGTTCCATGGCAGAACCGCCTCTTTAACTGAAATTCCTTTAGCAACGCCATCAGGGCTATTTGGTAGTAAGCCTTCGATCTTTAGCTCAGCAATAGTTGTTCCCATCGAAAGTCTGGCAGCGGCCTTGGCTAATGGAACGCCGGTGGCCTTGCTTACAAACGGTACGGTTCGAGAAGCACGCGGGTTTGCTTCCAATACATATAAAACATCTTCGGCTAGTGCGAATTGAATGTTTATCAGGCCTAACACACCAACGCCTTGTGCAATTTTAAGCGTTGCTTCGCGGATAGATTTTTGTTGCGCCGCTGTTATGGTCGCTGCGGGAAGTACGCAAGCGCTATCACCTGAGTGAATTCCCGCCTCTTCAATGTGCTCCATAACTCCACCTAAGAAGAGTTCATGTCCGTCATAGAGAGCATCAACATCTATTTCAATTGCGCTATCTAAGAAACGATCTACGAGTACTGGATGATCTGGTGTGATGTCAGTGGCGCGACTAATAAATCCAGAAAGCGCTGCATCATCATAAACAATCTCCATTCCGCGTCCACCGAGCACAAATGATGGGCGAACAAGAACCGGATAACCGATGCGGGCGGCAATATCTAAAGCTTCCATCTGAGATGCGGCCATCCCAAACTCTGGTGCAGTAAGAGATTGTTCCATCAGTACCTGGCCGAAAGCGCCGCGTTCTTCCGCGAGATTAATCGCTTCAGGTGAAGTACCTAAAATATTTACGCCTGCTGCTTTCAGACCCGCTGCCAATCCAAGTGGAGTTTGTCCGCCGAGTTGAGTGATAACTCCGAGTACCGGACCAGCCAAAGTCTCGGCGTGAACTACTTCAAGTACATCTTCTAAAGTAAGAGGCTCAAAGTAGAGACGATCTGAAGTGTCGTAATCAGTCGAAACAGTTTCGGGATTGCAATTGATCATAATTGTTTCAAATCCTGCTTCGCGCAATGTAAATGAGGCGTGAACGCACGAGTAGTCGAATTCAATTCCCTGACCGATTCGGTTAGGGCCACTGCCTAAGATAATCACTGCAGGTTTTGTACGTGGGCGAACTTCCGTCTCTTCTTCATAACTTGAATAGTGATAAGGAGTAAAAGCTTCAAATTCGGCGGCGCAGGTATCAACTGTCTTATAAACCGGACGTACATTTGCGTGATGGCGCGCTTTTCGAACATCCTCCTCGGTGAGACCTCGCAAAACAGCGATTTGGGAATCTGAAAAGCCCATCTCTTTAGCTGAACGTAAGACGCTTTC
>JBIIPL010000098.1:0-4775 GCA_044342645.1 Candidatus Planktophila sp.
GAAATCTCATCTTCCTGGTTCTGTGTAACAGAGACCAGTACAACGCCTTCATCGAGGTTTACCAAGCGAACACCCATCGAGTCGCGGCCGGTTTGGCGTACCTCGGCAGCTGGTGTGCGCATAACAGTGCCGGCAGAAGTTATCGCAAGGATTTCACTTGAGTCAGCGAGAACAAGTGCGCTGACAAGTGAACCGCGTGAATTTTCATCAATCTTGGCAGCTTTGATTCCGATACCGCCGCGACCTTGTAAACGATATTCATCGAGTGGAGTTTTCTTACCGTATCCACCATCGGTTGCGGTAAATACAAATGAAGATGCAGTTTTAGAATCGATGCGCGCCATTGTTAATAATTCATCACCGGCGCGAAACTTCATTCCGATTACACCGCTTGTAGAACGACCCATTGGGCGTAGTGATTCTTCGTCTGCAGCAAAACGAAGTGACATTGCTTTTTTAGAAACAAGTAACAACTCATCATCTTTATTAACAAGTGCTGCAGAGACAACTTCATCTCCTGGTTTTAGTGAGATTGCAATCAATCCACCAGTGCGCGGTGAATCGTATTCTGTTAAAGGTGTCTTCTTAACTAAACCAGTTTTTGTGGCAAGGACTAAGTAAGGAGATGCTGTGTAATCTTTAATTGACAAAACTTGAGCAATTGTTTCATCGGATTTAAATGCCATTAAGTTTGCGACGTGTTGTCCGCGAGCATCACGGCCAGCATCAGGAAGTTCGTGCACTTTGGCGCGATAAACGCGGCCTTGGTTGGTAAAGAACAACAACCAGTCGTGTGTGCTGGCAACAAAAAAGTGGTCGACTATGTCATCTTGTTTAAGCGCAGCACCTTTTACGCCGCGGCCGCCACGACGTTGTGTTTTGTAAAGATCAGCGTTGGTGCGCTTGGCATAACCAGTGCGGGTGATTGTTACAACTGCGTCTTGGTCTGGGATTAAATCTTCAGCGGAGAAATCACCTTCGCTAGCCACAATTTGGGTGCGGCGTTCATCGCCGTACTTTGCGGTGAGGTCGGTGAGCTCAGAAATGATTATCTGGCGCTGTTTTGCTTCACTGGCCAAGATCTCGTTGAGTTCGACGATATCTGCCATAAGGCCGTTGTATTCATCGTTAATCTTTTGGCGTTCCAGCGCTGCGATGCGGCGCAGTTGCATATCAAGAATTGCATTTGCTTGAACTTCATCAACATCTAGTAACTTCATCAAACCAGTGCGCGCTTCTTCCGGTGTTGTTGAGGCGCGAATCAAAGCGATTACTGCATCTAGTGCATCAAGGGCTTTTAGATAACCCTGCAAGATGTGAGCGCGTTTTTCTTTCTCAGCTAAACGGTATTTGGTGCGGCGAATAATAACTTCTACTTGGTGCTGAATGTAGAACTTAATAAATTCATCAAGGCGCAGTGTGCGTGGCACGCCATCGACAAGTGCCAACATATTTGCGCCAAAGGTATCTTGCAGTTGTGTCTGCTTGTAAAGATTGTTCAAGACAACTTTAGGAATTGCAGATGATTGAAGAACAATTACCAGACGTTGGCCAAGGCGCTCGTTACCTTCATCGCGCACATCGGCGATGCCTTTGATTTTGCCATCTTTAACTAACTCAGCGATCTTAAGTGCCAGGTTATCTGGGTTAACTTGGTAAGGAAGTTCGCTAACAACTAAACAGGTGCGCTTGTTGATTTCTTCAACTTGCACGACTGCGCGCATTGTCACTGATCCGCGGCCGGTGCGGTACGCCTCTTCAATACCGGTGCGTCCAACAATTAAAGCTTTAGTTGGGAAATCTGGGCCTTTAACGATCTTTAGGAGTTCAGCAAGGAGTTCTTCTGGTTTTAGATCAGGGTTATTGAGTGAGTAAATAACACCTTCGGTGATTTCGCGCAGGTTGTGCGGTGGAATATTTGTTGCCATACCAACTGCAATACCAGCAGAACCGTTGACTAATAAATTCGGGAAACGACTTGGTAATACATCTGGCTCTTGTGAGCGACCGTCGTAATTTGGGGAAAAGTTAACTGTGTCTTCATCGATATCGCGCATCATCTCCATCGCGATAGATGAAAGCCGGGCTTCGGTATAACGCATTGCAGCAGCTGGATCGTTGCCGGGAGAACCGAAGTTTCCGTTGCCGTCTACTAATGGATAGCGAAGAGACCAGTGCTGGGCTAAACGAACTACGGTGTCATAAATCGCAGTGTCACCGTGTGGATGGTAATTACCCATGACATCACCGACGATGCGAGAAGATTTGTAGTAACCCTTATCTGGGCGATAACCCGCGTCATACATTGCATATAAAACGCGGCGGTGAACAGGTTTTAAACCATCGCGAACATCGGGCAGAGCGCGGCCGACAATAACTGACATTGCATAGTCAAGATAAGAACGTGCCATCTCAACTTGTAGGTCAACGGTTTCAATGCGATCAAAATCATCGCCCGGGTTGGCCATGCCGGTGCGGTCTACGGGAGTTTTATCTTCAGCCATTTAGATATCCAAGAATCTAACGTCTTTAGCGTTACGTTGAATAAATGCGCGGCGTTGTTCTACATCTTCACCCATTAAGACAGAGAAGAGATCATCGGCGGCTGCAGCATCATCAAGGGTTACTTGAATCAAGACGCGGTGTTCTGGATCCATTGTTGTATCCCACAATTCTTTTGCAGGCATTTCACCCAAACCTTTAAAGCGTTGAATACCGTCATCTTTTGGTAAACGCTTTCCAGCATCCAGACCAATTTTGATCATGCCATCGCGTTCGCGATCAGAGAAGGCATATTGCACCTCATCTTTACCGCCCCATTTAATTTTATAAAGTGGTGGTTGTGCCAAGTAAACAAAGCCGTTTTCAATCAACGGGCGCATAAATCGGAAAAGAAGGGTTAGAAGCAATGTGCGGATATGTTGTCCATCAACATCAGCATCGGCCATCAAAATAATCTTGTGATACCTAAGTTTTTCAATATCGAAATCTTCGTGCACACCAGTGCCCAGTGCGGTAATTAACGCTTGTACCTCGTTGTTTTGTAGCACACGATCGATGCGCGCTTTTTCAACATTTAAAATCTTTCCGCGAATTGGCAGCACTGCTTGGTTGCGCGAATCGCGTCCACCTTTTGTAGAACCACCCGCAGAATCGCCTTCGACAATGTAAAGCTCGCACTTTGCTGGATCAGTCCATTGGCAATCAGCTAACTTGCCGGGCATTCCGCGACCTTCTAATAAACCTTTGCGGTTACGTGATAAATCACGTGCTTTTCGAGCGGCAACGCGGGCTGCAGCAGCATCAATGCTTTTACGGACAACATCTTTGCCTTCTTGTGGGTTTTGTTCAAACCACTGCGTTAAAAATTCGTTTACAGATTTTTGGGTATATGACTTTGCTTCTGTGTTGCCGAGTTTGGTTTTGGTCTGTCCTTCAAACTGTGGTTCGGCCAACTTAATTGAAACGATTGCAGTTAAACCTTCGCGCACATCATCACCGGTTAAGCGATCTTCCTTTTTGCGGATGTATCCAGCTTCTTCGCCAAATTTATTTACAACAGATGTAAGTGCAGTACGGAAACCTTCTTCGTGGGTTCCGCCTTCGTGGGTGTGGATTGTGTTTGCGAAGGTATAGACAGATTCAGAGAAACCGGCATTCCATTGCATGGCAACTTCTAGGGAAAGTTTGGCTTTTTTGTCTTCGCCTTCAAAGAAGATGATGGACTTGTGGGTTTCCCCGCGAGTTGAATTTAAGTGTTTTACGAAATCTGCGATTCCACCATCGTATTTGTAATTAACGTAAAGTGGTTCGCCTTTTTCATCAACATGGCCGGGGCGTAAATCAGTAAGAGTTAAACGAAGGCCTTTATTTAGAAATGCCATTTCGCGGAAACGGGTGGATAAAACCTCAAATGAGAAATCTGTGGTTTCAAATATTTCCTCAGAAGGCCAGAATTGAACAGTGGTTCCGGTTTTCTCGGATACGCCGCCTTTTTTTACTGGCGCGGTTGGAACACCTAATTTATATTCTTGGCTCCAGAAGAAACCGTCGCGCTGTACTTGCACAGATAAATCTTTTGACAGCGCGTTAACTACAGAAATACCAACGCCGTGTAATCCGCCAGAAACTGAGTAACCGCCATCGCCAAATTTTCCGCCGGCGTGCAAAACTGTAAGAACAACTTCTAGCGCTGGTTTCTTTTCAACTGGATGGATATCAACTGGAATTCCGCGGCCGTTGTCGATGCATTGCAGCGAGCCATCTTCCATTAAAGTTATATTTATTTCATCGCAGTAACCCGCGAGAGCTTCATCGACTGAGTTATCGACTACTTCATAAACAAGGTGGTGCAGGCCGCGTTCTCCGGTTGATCCGATATACATTCCGGGGCGCTTGCGGACAGCGTCGAGGCCCTCGAGGACGGTGATCGAACTGGCGTCATATCCGCCGGGTTGCTTCGTCACTAAAGCTCCTTTTAAATCTGGTTCTGGCCTTAAAACACACCTAGAAGGGGAATTCCTTCATTAAGCCTGGTAATCCTATCGGTAAATGAAAAGCCTGCTAGCCATAAAAAGGCATAGGTGTGCCAAATGCGCCATTTTCTGAGCGTGGGTGAGGGTTCCTAGTGGGTGAGGGGTATTTAAAGCGCTCTAACCGTAAGTGTCCCGGGGGCCGCGCTCATTTTTGATTGTCCGCAAGCCACGTTTCCAGGAAGGCGCTTGTGGGCCAATAAATGCGAGTGAAGTGACGCCGGCACCTGGTGTGGACCTTTG
>JBIIPL010000099.1:0-4729 GCA_044342645.1 Candidatus Planktophila sp.
TGAGCGCTTGATCAGGCTCTTTAAATGGATTTGAGGCTAAGTAATCAACGATTCCCATCACGATTGAGTTGAGCATGATCGTAGTGATAACTTCGTGAACTCCGCGAAATGCTTTTAGGTAACCAGCGATTGCGCCAACAAGTGCGCCAAAGAAGAATCCAAATGCTAGTGCCAATGCGATATGAACTAGAGGTGGCAGGTTGGTGAGCGCGTAACCTGCCCACGCTGAGGCGAGTGCGCCGGTAAGCAGTTGACCCTGAACACCGATATTAAATAGTCCGGCTCGCAAGCCAAGGGTTACTGCAAGCCCGCTTAAAACAAGTGGAGTTGCTTTTCCTAAAGTGGCGGCGATGCCTTCACTTGATCCAAATGCGGTGGTGAAGAGTGATTTGTAGGCGAGCATTGGGTCAAGACCTTGAATGATCATTAAAACTGATGCAACGAGCATGGCGGTAACAACTGCGATGATTGGAACTATCCAAGAACCAACATCATATTTTCGCCTTGAATCTTTTGCTTCATCGATCAACTTAGACATGACATCCAATTTCTAGTGCGGGAAATACTCGAAAAGTAAATTTTTATATATCTCAACTCTAGCCGCAAATCTCTAATTTCTATATAGCGTCGAATGGGTGCGCATTGCTGCGCACCCATTCGAACTACTCACCTATATTTACATATTTCTATGTATTTATATTGGTTATGGCTTTACGCCAGTTGCCAATTCACCAGAAATGATCTTCTCAGTAATTGCAGAGACCTTGTCCTGGATTTCTTGTGAAACTGAACTTGCTAGATCGTGATAGTCAGATAGACCAACTTGACCAACGAAGTTACCGGCTGCGATGGTTCCATCTTTAGCGGCGACAACTAGATCGGTTACACCCTTAACTAGCTTCTTCTCGGCTGATGTAACCAAGCAAGGCTGAGCTTCTGGGACTGTGTTCCACTGGTCAATATCAACACCGATACAGAATGCACCGGCTGTCTGAGCAACCTTTGTGATCGCTCCGTTACCTGTGTTTCCACCTGCACCGAAGATCACGTCAAATCCCTGACCTAGCAATTGAGAAGCAGTTGATGCACCCCATGCTGGATCGTTGAATGCTGTATCTCCAGCTGCGTGGTAGATAACAGATGACTTGATTGTCTTGCCTAGTTCCTTGGCTGCGTAAGCAATTCCTGCTTCGTAACCTTCACCGAACTTGCGAACTGGTGGTACTTCCTTCATACCAAGTACGCCACCAATTTTGTCGCTCTTGGTGAGGTTTCCGGCCAAGTAACCTGCAAGGAAGCCAGCGCGATCTTCATCAAAAATTAGACCAGTTACGTTAGCCGCATCTGTTCCGTTGAATTGATCTACGCCAACAAACTTAACATCAGGATATTTTGCTGCTGCAGCAACAGTTGCTTCAGCCATCAAGAATCCAACAGTAACAATTACGTTGTAACCCTTATCTCCGAAGAGAGCAATGTTCTTTGCATAATCCTTTGAATCTGTTGTTTCTACAAACTTAGCAAATCCACCGGTTGATTCTGCTCCGGCTTGTGCGCCTTCCCAAGCAGCTTGGTTAAATGACTTATCGTCAACTTTTCCAAGATCTGTTACAACACCGATACAAAATGCGTTTTCAGTTCCGCAATCTGCTTCAGTTGCTGCCTTTTCTGCTGTTGAGCACGCACTTAGTGCGATTCCGAGTAGACCTGCTGCAGCAGTCGCTGCCGCGATCTTCTTAAATTTCTTAAACAATTGTGCTCCTCTCGAGAGATTAGTCGTTTGACTAATCCGTACTTTCTGGGTGAGACAAAGAGTAGTGCAGCGCAGAAGTAACACAACGGCTCGAATAGATTAAATAAGTCACTCGTGTCGCACGAGTGAAATGCAAAGGTAAGGTTGAGGGTTAGGTCATATGATTGCGCTCATGCCAGCCCGACCGCCATCACGACCAAAAAGGTGGCGAAGCTTAGATATTAGGAAGTTTCTCGTATTAATTCTTACTTTTACTTTTGCGCTAGGCACGCTTCCAGCACAAGCCCTAGGCAAGGGAACCTTTTATCTGCAATTGGAATTAGGTTGTTACTCGGCCAATAAAGCGCCCACGAAGGCAAGCAAGTGGAGCAATACAAATTACAAGACTTTATATTCAACGAGTTGTACTTCTGCCCACCATTATGAAGTCTTCTACACCGGAAAGCTAAAGGCTAAGGATTTGAATTCTGATGCTGCGAAAAAGGAAGCTGGATTAGCCTGCGATAAAGCTGCTCTAAATACCTTAATCGGTCAGAAAGATTTACCAAGTTCGCTTACCTATGGTTATTTCTACCCTGACCCAGGAGCTGAAGAGAAGAAGTACGGCAAGCGAATTGTATGTTTCTTTCGCGTAGCAGATCCCAAAGATGACAAGTACACCTTGTCAATAAATCGCACCTTTCGCGAAGTCGCCTACATTTAATTACGCTCTACGGAGCCTTTACCTAAATATTTCTTCTGCACTTTACGCGCTTCTTTATAATTAGCATAAGCCTTTTGGGTGGATTCAAGAGTTGAGACTTCCGGAATTGGAACTTCCCACCAAGCCTCGCCACCAGGGGCATACAACAATGGATCGCTATTTATATGGATTAGCGTTGCGGTCGGATGCGCCTTTGCAACTTTCATTGCAGCAGATAGGTCTGCGATCGCATTTGCGCTTTCAGCGATACGAATTACATTCATTCCTAAGCTCTCGGCATTAGTCGCTAGATCTACTGGCAGGACGCCACCGGTTTCGTGGTTATTGGATTTGGCATCGCGGAAGCGATATTTGGTTCCGTATCTTTGTGAGCCAATGTCCTCAGATAAATGGCCAATGGAAGCAAAGCCATGATTTTGCACTAGCACCACAATAAACTTCAGACCTTCTGCAACTGCAGTAACTAGCTCGGTATGCATCATTAAATATGAGCCATCGCCCATCATTACAACTGGAGTGCGTGATGAATCTGCGCGCGCTACACCAAGTCCCGCAGCAATTTCATAGCCCATACAAGAGAAGGCATATTCCATGTGATAACCAAGTGGATCGCGAACGCGCCATAACTTATGGAGATCACCTGGAAGTGATCCTGCGGCGCCCACCAAAACATCGCGCGGGTCGGTCGCTGCCTGAACTGCGCCAATTATTTCACTCTGGCTGGGCTTGACCAACTTCTGATCAACAAATGCGGCATCCACGATGGCATCCCAAACTTTGTTTTCATCGGCAATTTTCTTTGCATAATCAGCAGAGACTTTAAATTTGGATAACTCTTGGGTTAGCTCTTCTAAAGCTGTTCGCGCATCTGCAACTACTGGAATTGCGCTTCCGTGTTTAAAGGCATCGAAGGCAGTCACATTTATATTTATAAACTTCACATCGGGGTTCTGGAAGATGCTGCGTGATGCGGTTGTGAAATCGCTATAGCGAGTTCCGATGCCGATAACTAAATCAGCTTCTTTGGCGAGGTGATTTGCTGCAGTTGTGCCAGTTGCGCCAACCGACCCAGACATTTGCGGATGATCCCAAGGCAATGAACCCATTCCGGCTTGTGAAACTCCAACTGGAATTCCGGTTGCTTCGACAAATTTAGCCAGCGCAGCGTGGGCATCAGAATAGATAACTCCGCCACCGGCAACGATAAACGGCTTCTTTGAATTAGCGATGGCACGTGCGGCAATTGCAGAAAGACCAATATCAGGACGTGGTCTGCGGATATGCCATTCGCGATCGGCTAAGAATTCTTCAGGAACTTCAATTGTCTCTGCCTGCACATCTTCGGGAAGGCAGATTGTGACCGCACCAGTTTCGGCAGGGTCAGTTAAGACCCGCATCGCGCCAAGGAGCGAACTAAAGATTTGTTCAGGGCGATTTATGCGATCGAAAAATTTAGAGAGTGGCTTAAAGGCATCATTTACTGACATCGAAAAGTCATATGGTTGTTCTAGTTGTTGCAGCACAGGATCGGCGACACGATTTGCAAAGGTGTCAGCTGGAAATAGTAAAACTGGCAAACGATTTGTGGTGGCAACAGCTGCTCCAGTTAACATATTTGTTGCACCAGGACCGACGGAAGATGCGCAAGCAAATGTGGAACGGCGACGCGTCATTCGAGCATAGGCAGATGATTCATGAACCATCGCTTGTTCATTGCGGGCTTGGTGATATGGCATTAGCCCAGGATCAGTTGTGGAAAGTTGCTTTAGCGCTTGACCAATTCCAGCCACGTTGCCGTGGCCAAAAATTCCAAAGACTCCGGCAATAGTGCGTTCGCGGTGGTCACCGTCGACAGTGTATTGATGAGAAAGGAATTCAATAATCGCTTGCCCAACGCTCATCTTGCGAGTGGCCATAATTGATCCTGCCTTTCTAGTTAATTCTTAATTAATTTTGTGGGAATCCAAGATTTATACCGCCGTGGCTTGGGTCAAGCCAACGACTTGTGATCGCTTTTCCACGAGTAAAGAAGTGAACACCTTCTTCTCCGTGCGCTTTGGTATCGCCAAAGAGTGATTGTTTCCAACCACCAAATGAGTAGTAAGCAACCGGAACCGGAATTGGCACGTTGATTCCAATCATTCCCACCTGAATTTCATTCTGGAAGCGACGCGCAGCGCCACCATCGTTGGTGAAGATGGCAGTTCCGTTACCGAAGGCACCGCTATTAATTAGCGTAACGCCTTCGTCATATGACTTAACGCGCACAATAG
>JBIIPL010000100.1:0-4709 GCA_044342645.1 Candidatus Planktophila sp.
ACCGCATCGGAAGTGGTGAATGGCAGAAAGCTAAGGGGCGCGCCCGCAAGGCGGTCAAACAAATCGCTGGTGAATTAATTCGCTTGTATGCAGCGCGCACAAGTTCTCCAGGCTTTGCTTTCTCACCTGACACCCCTTGGCAACGCGAATTAGAAGATGCTTTTTCTTATATTGAAACGCCAGATCAACTTTCAACTATTGAGGAAGTTAAGCGGGATATGGAAAAGCCATATCCAATGGATCGCATTATTTGTGGCGATGTTGGATATGGCAAGACGGAAATTGCAATTCGTGCCGCATTTAAAGCGGTGCAAGATGGCAAGCAAGTTGCTGTTCTTGTGCCGACAACTCTCTTGGTGCAACAGCATGAGAAAACCTTTGCCGAGCGTTATGCCGGATTTCCGTTACGAGTTGCTGGGCTATCGCGTTTTAATAGCGCAAAGGAATCGAAAGAGATCTTGGCTGAACTCGCTACAGGCAGCGTTGATGTTGTGATCGGTACACACCGCCTGTTATCGCAAGATGTTGTTTTCAAAGATCTTGGCCTAGTAGTTGTAGATGAAGAACAGCGCTTCGGCGTTGAGCAGAAAGAATCTCTAAAAAAGATGCGCACTACTGTCGATGTGTTGGCTATGTCTGCCACACCTATTCCGCGCACACTTGAGATGGCAGTGACCGGTATTCGTGAAATGTCGACGATAACAACGCCACCTGAAGAACGCCATCCAATTCTTACCTATGTCGGAGCTGCTGAAGATGCGCAGATCCGCGCCGCAATTCACCGCGAACTTTTACGCGATGGACAAGTTTTCTATATTCACAATCGAGTTGAATCTATTGATCGCGCTGCAGCCAAGATTCAAGAGTTAGTACCCGAAGCACGTATTCGAATTGCACACGGACAAATGAGTGAAGGCGCGCTAGAAGATGTGATCTTGGCTTTCTGGAACCGCGACTTTGATGTACTCGTCTGCACCACAATTGTGGAAAGTGGTTTAGATATTGCAAATGCCAATACTTTGATTGTGGAACGTGCCGATAATTTCGGACTTTCACAACTTCATCAATTGCGCGGACGCGTTGGTCGCGGACGCGATCGTGCATATGCATATTTTCTCTATCCACCAGATCAGCCGCTAACTGAAGTTGCACTCGATCGTTTAAAGACAATTGCCACCAATACCGATTTAGGTGCGGGCATGCGCGTTGCTTTGAAGGATTTAGAGATTCGTGGCGCAGGCAACCTACTTGGCGGAGAACAATCTGGCCATATTGCAGATGTTGGTTTTGATTTATATATGCGAATGGTTGGAGAAGCAGTTAATGATTACAAGACTGGAATCATTGATAAAGAAGAAGAAGCACCTGAATGCAAAGTTGAACTTCCTATTAACGCCCACCTTGCCGAAAGTTATGTACCAGGTGAGCGATTGCGCCTTGATCTTTATCGTCGCTTAGCCGATGTTGCTAAGCCCGCTGATGTGCAATCAATCCGGGAAGAATTACTGGATAGATTTGGAGAACTGCCTGAGGAAGCAAATGCACTCTTAGCGGTTGCGCAATTGCGTGCGTTGGCTAAATCGCATGGCATTCGTGAAGTGGTAGCAACTGGAAAATTCCTACGCCTTGCACCCTTGACCCTGCCTGAATCGCGTCAATTGCGGTTGGCTCGTCTGTACCCAGGCTCCATTTATAAGGGCCCAACGCGCACCGCTTTGATTACACTTCCAAAGAATCCAGCATGGAACCCGTCTAAACCAGTGGCAGAAATAGTGGATACTTCTCTCCTGACCTGGGTTACCGAGGTCGTTGACCAATTAACGAAAGCGAGCACAACGTGAAAAAGATCCTGGCTGTCCTGACAATTGCATCAGCCCTGCTTTTAACCGGTTGCTCGCAAAGTAATGAAGCTGCCTCTGTTGGTGATTTCAAGATCTCTCAGACTGAATTGCAAAAGAGCATTGACGCCGTGATCGCAGAGCGTGCCAACATTGATGTTTCACAAATGCAACTTGAAACTGGCGATGAGTTAAATCGCGGACAGTTGCGTTTTAAGATTTTAATGCACACCTTTGACGAGATCGCCAAGGAGCTAAAGATTGAAGTTACTTCAAGCCAAATTGAAGCCAAGAAAGCAACAATTATCGGTTCAGTCGGTGGCGAAGCCGAACTTCCTAAGAACCTAGTAAATGCCGCTATCGCATTGCAGGATTTCGACACTTATGTCCGCGCGATTGTAATTTCTGAGCAAATATCTGCTGCGCTAGCGCAATCTGGAGTAGCCGAAACTGAAGTTTCAACAAAAGTTGGTGAATTACTTTCTGCCAAAGCTAAATCACTTGGTGTGAAAATTAATCCACGTTATGGCGCATGGGATAACGAAGCAGGCGATGTTGTCGCTGCCAACGTAACCGGCGATGCAGTAAAACCGTCAGATAAGTAAATCTATGTCAGGTTCAGAACTTCAACGCCTCGTTGAGGTAATGGACCGTCTGCGCTCACCTGGTGGTTGTCCTTGGGATGCCGAGCAAACGCACGAATCCTTAGTTAAATACTTACTCGAAGAATCTTATGAGTTTATAGATTCTGTCGACGCTAAAGATCGCGAAGGTATGCGCGAAGAGCTAGGCGATGTCTTGCTTCAGGTTTATTTCCATTCGCGAATCGCTCAAGATCATCCAACCGATCCATTTTCAATCGAAGATGTTGCGCGCGCTATTGCGGATAAATTAATCCGTCGCCACCCACACGTCTTTGATGGCTTACAAGTATCTGGCACCGAAGAAATTATTGATAACTGGGAAGAGATTAAAGCGAAAGAAAAAGGGCGCACATCAGCACTTGATGGTGTTGCCCTTGCACAACCTGCCTTACCTTTAGTTGAAAAACTTCTCTATCGCGCAGAAAAATATAAAGTTAATGTCGAGTTAACGAAATACCAAAGCGATAAGCCAGCAACTGAAGAAAGTGTCGGTGAAGCGCTGGCATCGATAATCGCGTGGGCGCGCGATAACGATATTGACCCAGAAAATGCGCTGCGCCTATATGGCCGCCAAATTGCGGAGCAAATTAAGGCAGCCGAGTCGCGGTAGTATTGGTCTATACCGCTCAGCGCCGAGCGTGCTCAATGGCAAGCAATTCTTAGGAGATCTCCAAATGGCAATTATCGAAGTAATCGGCGCTCGTGAAATTCTTGATTCGCGCGGAAACCCAACTGTTGAAGTTGAAATTGAACTCGAAGATGGCACACAAGCACGCGCCGCTGTTCCAAGTGGAGCATCAACCGGTGCATTTGAAGCAGCCGAACTTCGTGATGGCGATAAGAAGCGTTACTTAGGTAAAGGTGTTTTAAAAGCGATTGACTTTGTTAATAACGAATTAGCACCTGCGGTCGAAGGCTTAGATGCACAAGATCAGCGCTTGGTCGATGAAGTAATGATCAAGCTTGATGGCACACCAAATAAGTCACGCCTTGGTGCAAATTCGATTCTTGGTGTTTCTCTTGCAGTTGCTAAAGCATCTGCAGAATCTGCCGACCTCTCACTCTTCCGCTACATCGGCGGCCCAAATGCGCATGTCTTGCCAATACCGATGATGAACATTCTTAACGGTGGCGCACACGCTGATACAAACGTTGATATCCAAGAATTTATGATCGCCCCAATTGGCGCTGAAACATTCCGCGAATCACTTCGCTGGGGAGCCGAGATTTACCACGCACTCAAGGCAGTTCTCAAGAAGCGCGGACTTGCTACATCTGTTGGCGATGAAGGTGGCTTTGCACCAAACCTAGAAAGCAACCGTGCCGCACTTGATTTGATCATTGAAGCAATCGAAGCTGCCGGCTTTAAGCCAGGTAAAGAGATCGCACTTGCGATGGATGTTGCCGCAACCGAATTCCACGATAACGGTAAGTACAAGTTCGAAGGATCTATGCGTTCTTCTGATGAAATGATTGCTTATTACGCAGAATTAGTTAGCGCATACCCAATCGTTTCTATCGAAGATCCGCTAAATGAAGAAGATTGGGCGGGCTGGAGGTCAATGACTACATCTCTTGGCTCAAAGATTCAGATTGTTGGCGATGATTTATTCGTAACAAACCCAATCCGTTTAGCAAAGGGAATCGAAACTGATACCGCAAATGCGCTTTTGGTAAAGGTGAATCAGATTGGAACTCTTACTGAAACACTTGATGCAGTAGATCTTGCACACCGTGCAAATTACCGCAGCATGATGTCCCATCGTTCAGGTGAAACAGAAGATGTCACAATCGCTGATTTAGCTGTTGCTACCAACTGCGGACAGATCAAAACGGGTGCGCCATCACGCTCCGAGCGCGTTGCAAAGTACAACCAATTACTTCGCATTGAAGAAGAACTTGCAGAAGGTGCCGTATTTGCAGGACGCGGCGCATTCCCTCGCTTTAAAGGTTAATTAAGAGCTAAGCCATGCGCCGCCGACGTCGCAGTTACTCCACGAGCCGCCGCTCGTCGAACCGTCGTCGCGTACGTGGCAATGCTCGTCCCTTGGCGCTAATCGCAATTATCTTTGTTTTTACGTTAACCCTGGCACCGCCAATTAAAAACTATTTCACTCAACGCGCTCAGATCAATTCTCTTAAATCACAAGTTGCATCTGATCGTACCGCGCTGGAAAAAGCACGCGCTGAGTTAAGTATTTGGCAAGATCCAAATTACATTAAGTCT
>JBIIPL010000018.1:0-13031 GCA_044342645.1 Candidatus Planktophila sp.
CTTGCTTGATATCCGTAACTTTGGTTCAAAGTCCATCGATGAGATCAAGGCAAAGCTTGTCTCAATGGGAATGTCTCTAAAGGACAGCCCAGCAGGATTTGATCCAACCAAGCACCAGAACTTCAATGCATCAGATGATGATTTCGCTGAAGCAGATCAGGCCTAGGAGATACGTAAATGCCAAAACCAACTAAAGGTCCTCGTTTGGGTTCAGGCCCATCACATGAGCGTCTAATCCTTCGCACACTTGCAGAGCAATTGTTCGAACACGGCAAGATCACAACAACCGAGGCAAAGGCTAAGCGCCTGCGTCCATTAGCTGAAAAGTTAATCACCTTCGCAAAGAAGGGCGATCTTCCAGCTCGTCGTGAAGTAATGGCACGTATTGCAAATAAGAGCGTTGTTCACACACTCTTTACTGAAATCGGTCCACGCTTTGCAACTCGCGAAGGCGGATACACACGTATTACCAAGATCGGTCCTCGCAAGGGCGATAACGCTCCAATGGCGGTTATCGAAGTTCTAACTGAGAAAGATAACTAATCCCTAGTTAACTTTTAAACTAAATAGCATCTGATTTTAATGACCGAACCCACTCTCTATCCCGAGAGTGGGTTTCGTCGTTTACGCCTTGATATTTCATACGACGGAACCAACTTTTCTGGGTGGGCGGTGCAACCAGATCGCCGCACTGTTCAACAGTGCATTGAAGAAGCCATTAGCACCGTCACGCAATCAAAGGCAGAAACAATTGTTGCTGGCCGCACTGATGCTGGAGTTCACGCAACTGGCCAAGTAATCCACGTTGATATTCCCGAGTCTCTTGATTTATCGGATCTGGCGTACAAGTTAAATCGCATCCTTGATGAAGATATCCGAATCAATCAAATAGAGATTGCGCCACCAGCATTTCATGCCCGTTTTTCTGCGCTGCGCCGGTATTACGAATACCGAATTTTGGATGAAAATAAAGTAATACCGCCGCTCGCACGATTTAATTCTGAATCTTGGTATCGCCCATTAGATCTCGATGTCATGAACCAAGCGAGCGCTTTACTACTTGGCACTCACAATTTTGCGGCCTTCTGTAAATTCCGTGAAGGCGCAACCACCATCCGAACCCTAGAAACCTATTCCTGGCGCCGCGATAATCAAGGCTTCTTGATTGGCGATGTCGTCGCCGATGCATTCTGTTACTCAATGGTCCGCAATTTAGTTGGTGCAATTGTCTGCGTCGCAGATGGCCGAAAAGATGTCAGCTGGATTACAACGCTGCTCGAAGATAAAGAACGAGTCAGTGATTCGCTAGTCTTTCCTGGACGCGGTTTGACCCTTTATAAAGTTGATTACCCAAGTGCGCAAGAGTTATTAGAACGCGCCGCCAAGACCATCGCCCGGCGTGAGGAAGAGGCCAATTAATAGGCCAAAAATGCGATATTGGGCCGCTGATCGCTCTGGCTCATACGTGGAAATAGGCCATTTTGACCCGCTCCCGTATGAAAGGTAAAGTTCAACCCCTGCGCCAGATACGGTGCCGAAGGCAAGCCCCCAGGTTGAAACCAACTGGTTCTAACCAAGAAGTTCTAAAAAAGAAGAAGGTAATCAAGCATGCGCACATATAGCCCTAAGGCCGGAGACGCCGTCCGTAAATGGCACGTCATCGATGCACAAGATGTAGTTCTTGGCCGCCTTGCAACACATGCTGCAGTTCTTCTTCGCGGTAAGCACAAGGCAACATTTGCTCCACACATGGATATGGGCGACTTCGTTGTAATCATCAACGCTGAAAAAGTTGCGCTCTCAGGCAACAAAGCGCTTTCAAAGTTTGAACACCGCCACTCAGGTTTCCCAGGTGGTCTTCGCTCAACTGTTTACGGTGAGTTAATTGAAAAGCACCCAACACGTCTTGTAGAAAAGGCGATCAAGGGAATGCTTCCTAAGAACCGTCTCGGTCAGCAAGTTGCATCAAAGCTAAAAGTTTACGCAGGTCCAGAGCACCCACACGGCGCTCAAGCACCAACACCATATGTATTCACTCAAGTTTCACAGATCACAAAGTAAGGGACTTATAACAAATGTCAGATACAACTTATAACGAAGTTTCAGATCTAGACGAGAACGAAGTTCCTACTTCTTACTCTTCATCATCACCAGCACCTGCAACCAACCGCCCAGCAATCAAGGCACCTGGCGCAGGAACCGGTCGACGTAAAGAAGCAGTTGCTCGCGTTCGCCTAGTACCTGGCACAGGTCGTTGGGTTGTTAACGGTAAGACACTTGAGAATTACTTCCCAAATAAGGTTCACCAACAATTAGTTTCTGAACCATTCCGCACCGTTGGTGCTGAAAATCAATACGATGTTTTCGCACGTATCAACGGTGGCGGAGTTTCTGGTCAAGCTGGCGCACTTCGCTTAGGCGTTGCACGTTCACTTAACGAGATCGATGTTGATGCACACCGTCCAGCGCTTAAGAAAGCTGGATTCCTCTCACGTGATGCACGTGTTATCGAACGCAAGAAGTACGGTCTGAAGAAGGCCCGTAAGCGTTCGCAATACAGCAAGCGTTAATTTCAAAGGAGCCCCACAGTGGCACTCTTTGGAACCGATGGAATACGTGGCTTAGCCAATCGTGATCTCACCGCTGAATTAGCACTCGACGTTGCTGTTGCTGCGGCGCATATTCTCGTTGAAACAAATCCAGATAAATCACATCGTCCTAGTTCTTCTGGCGAGATTGCAAGCAATTCTCGACCTGTAGCCATCGTTGGCCATGATTCCCGCGCTTCTGGTGAATTCTTAGAAGCTGCCGTAGTTGCTGGTTTAACAAGTGCTGGCGTTGATGTTTATCGCGTTGGTGTACTGCCAACTCCAGCGATTGCACATTTAGTTGCTGAATCTGGCGCCGACCTTGGCGTAATGATTTCGGCATCTCACAATCCAGCACCAGATAACGGAATCAAATTGTTTTCGCGCGGTGGCGGAAAGCTAGATGATGCAATTGAGAAGGCAATTGAAGCCCGCATTGGTGAACCTTGGGAGCGTCCAACTGGCAACGGTGTAGGCCGCGCAATCGTTGATGACAGCGCTCGCGAAAGATATTTAACGCATCTACTTTCATCAGTTAAGACTCCGCTAAAGGGCTTAAAGATTGTGGTTGATTGCGCCAATGGCGCAGCATCGACTGTCTCCCCTGAGGCCTACCGTCGCGCAGGCGCTGAAGTAATTTCAATCTTTGATTCCCCTAATGGCTGGAATATCAATGATGGTTGCGGTTCTACTTACCTAGAACAATTACGCACCGCTGTACTGCGCGAAGGCGCTGACTTTGGTGTTGCCCACGATGGCGATGCCGATCGCGTTTTAGCAATTGATGCCCACGGCGCTGAAGTCGATGGCGATGTCATTATGACAATTCTGGCGCGTGGATTTAAAGCTTCCGGATCTTTAAAGGCAGACACAATTGTTGCAACGGTGATGAGCAATCTCGGTTTCTTGCATGCCATGAAAGATGCCGGCATAAAAGTTGAAACAACGGCAGTGGGCGATCGTTATGTTCTAGAAAAGATGATCGAAAAAGGTTTCTCACTGGGCGGGGAACAATCTGGTCACTTGATTATGCGCGATTTCGCTACAACTGGTGATGGGACTTTAACCGCACTCGCCTTGGCACAAGAAGTTGTTAAATCCGGAAAGACTTTGCAAGAATTAGCATCTGCGATGGTTCACTTTCCGCAAGTGCTTGTAAACGTTAAGAATGTTGCTAAAGATAAGTTAGATCAATCTCAAGTGATTAAGGCCGCTGTTGCTGCTGCTGAAGCAAAACTTGGTGCACATGGACGAATTTTGTTAAGAGCATCTGGAACAGAACCGCTTGTCCGCGTGATGGTTGAAGCGCAGAGTGATAACCTAGCCAGCGAAATAGCAAATGACCTTGCAAAGGTCGTTCAAGCAGAGCTGGGGTAAATAAAAAGTGTGCGGAATTGTGGGTTACACAGGGCCACAGTCTGCAATTACCCCATTGATTGAAGGCTTGCGTCGTCTGGAATATCGCGGTTATGACTCAGCCGGTATCGCACTCGGAACACCAGGTGCGCTCTTTATTGAAAAGCGGGCTGGGAAGTTAGTAAATCTCGAAGGCGCACTGCCTGCAAACATGCCAGTCGTTCATTCGGGAATTGGCCACACGCGTTGGGCAACCCACGGCGGACCAACTGATCGCAACGCACATCCGCACACAGATAACGAAGGAAAACTTGCGGTTATCCATAATGGAATTATCGAAAACTATTCTGAGTTAAAGGCAGAGTTACAAGCACGCGGCCATTCTTTCT
This sequence comes from Candidatus Planktophila sp., assembly GCA_044342645.1. Taxonomy (GTDB): domain Bacteria; phylum Actinomycetota; class Actinomycetes; order Nanopelagicales; family Nanopelagicaceae; genus Planktophila. Next base: position 4,334 of record JBIIPL010000018.1, read on the forward strand.
CATCAGATACAGATACTGAATCGGTAGCACATTTACTTTCTGATCTACGTAAATCACATAACGGTGATCTAACCCAAGCAATGCGCGAGGCGGTCTCGCGCCTGCGTGGCTCTTTTACCTTGGTGGCAGTCCATGCTGATGCTCCAGAGACAATTGTGGGAGTACGTCGCAATTCACCTTTGGTAGTCGGCTTGGGCGATGGCGAAAACTTTATGGCATCAGATGTTGCAGCCTTTATCGATTACACCAAGCGCGCCGTTGAACTAGGTCAAGATGAAATAATCACTATGACCCCTGGCGGAATTTCGATTATCGGCTTGGATGGAAAAGTGGTCGCTCCTAAGGAATACACAATTACTTGGGATTCTGCATCTGCGCAAAAAGGTGGCTATTCGCACTTTATGCTCAAAGAAATCTTTGAACAACCAAAGGCCGTTGCCGATACTTTAATTGGCCGCTTAACTGATAACGGCAAAATCGAACTTGATGAATTGCATATGTCAGATGCGGATATAAAGGCGCTGAAAAAGATTGTCGTAATCGCCTGTGGCACTGCTTACCACGCGGGCATGATCGCAAAATATGTAATTGAAAAATGGGCAAAGATTTCTGTCGAAGTAGAAATCGCCAGCGAATACCGTTACCGCGATCCAATCATCGATTCAAATACTTTGGTAATCGCAATTTCCCAATCTGGCGAGACTATGGATACTTTGATGGCAATCCGCCATGCCAAAGCAGTGGGTGCGCGAGTACTGGCTATTTGTAATACCAATAGCTCAACAATTCCCCGCGAATCAGATGCCGTTCTTTACACACACGCCGGCCCCGAAATTGCAGTTGCATCCACCAAAGCGCTGCTCACTCAAATCATTGCCGTTGATTTAATTGCGCTGCACTTAGCTCAGGTTCGTGGTGAGTTAAGCGATGCGCAGGTACACGATCTATATAACGAAATGCTCGAGCTTCCAGGCAAGATTGAACAAATCCTAGAAACGGTTGAGCCACTTCGCGCATTGACCCGCACCTTTGCTAAATCAGAGACAGTTCTCTTCATCGGCCGCAATATCGGCTATCCCGTTGTATTAGAAGGTGCGCTTAAGTTGAAAGAGTTGGCATACATCCACGCCGAAGGATTTGCCGGCGGTGAGTTAAAGCACGGCTCAATCGCGCTAATTGACGAAGCCAAAGGCACGCCAGTTATTGCAATTATGCCTTCAGGCAGCGACCACGCCCTTGATGAAAAAATGTTAAGTAATATTCAAGAAGTAAAAGCGCGCGGTGCTCGAGTAATTGTCATTGCACACGAAGGCGCAGAAGTTGTCGGAGCAGAACACATAATTCGAATCCCAGCATGTTCACCGCTCTTCCAACCGATATTAGCCACCGTGCCTTTGCAAGTATTTGCATATGAAATGGCGGTCGCCCGCGGCAACGATGTAGATCAGCCACGCAACCTAGCGAAATCTGTTACGGTCGAATAGTTATGTCGGTCTTACTTGATGTACGTCGTGCACAGATGGCGCGCGCTTTCCGCTGGTCAGCAGCACTCTTTATCGGCTTTCTTCTCATAACCCACCAAGTAATTATTGATGGACCACTTATTAAAATTGATAAGTGGATTCATGATTTAGATCGACCGGAATATAAGGGAATAAGCGGTTTTATTATTCGCCGCTTAGATGATCTTGGGCTGCGCAGCGTTACTGCAACCGCATTGTTAATCGCTGCCTTCTATATTGCCCGCCGTTTTAAAACTTGGCGCCCACTTAATTTGGCGATTCTCTCTTTAATTTGCCTAAATCTAGTTGTTGGGTTCTTTAAATTTTGGCTGGGTCGCACTAAACCAAAAATTGGAATTGATTTACTTCACTTTGGCGGAATGTCATATCCCAGTGGACACGCATCTAACGCCTTACTTACTTGGGGAGTTCTTGCATATTTAATTTATCGATATGCACACGTCGATCGCTATCGTGGTCGATTGGCCAGCGCTGGTGTTGCAACAATTAGCTTGACCGTCTGCCTAGTTTCGCTAGTTCGCGATACTCATTGGTTCTCAGATTTGCTTGGCGGTCTCTTTGTTGGTGGAGCGCTCTTAGTCTTAGTTATCGCAATTGATCGCTACTGGCCCTCCAATAGCCAACTCTCTTAACGCCAATTACACTTAAGAACATGATTGATGGCATTGGTATCGATGTAGTTGATATCGCTCGCTTTGCCGAATCGCTAGAGCGATCCCCATCGCTGCGCGAGAAGCTATTTACTCAAGCTGAAGCAAGTAAGCCAATCTCTTCCTTAGCCGCACGCTTTGCCGCAAAGGAAGCGCTGGCAAAAGCGTTAAATGCCGGACACGGCTTGCCTTGGCATGATGCAGAAGTGATTAATCATGAAAGTGGAAAACCAGACTTTCTCTTTCGTGGAGAAATCGCTGAATTAGTAGATGGCGCAAAGGTTCATCTCACACTCTCTCACGATGCCGGAATCGCATCTGCAATGGTTGTGGTGGAGCGATGACAAATCGTGCAGAAGCAATTGTTGATTTATCTGCGATCAAAGCAAATGTGGCATTTCTCAAGAGCAAAGCCGGCGTTGATTTACTAGCTGTTGTTAAAGCAGATGCCTATGGCCACGGACTTATTCCAGTTGCAAAGGCGGCGCTAGAAGGCGGCGCAACTTGGTTAGGTGTTGCCCTTCTTGAAGAAGCGATCACACTTCGCGCAGCGGGTATCACTGCACCTATCTTGGCGTGGTTGGTGCCGCCAGGATCTGACTTTAAGAGCGCGGTAGATAACGATATTGATATCGCAGTGTCATCGATTAAAGCACTTGAAGAAGTTGGGGCGATCGCTGGCACCAAACGCCCGCGCATACATTTAGAGGTAGATACCGGAATGACGCGCGGTGGTTTTCTATCCGAGTGGAGTGAGATCGATGCCCACCATGTAAAAGGCGTTGAAGTAATTGGAATCTTTTCTCATTTTGCGCGCGCCGATGAACCAGCTCAGCCACAAAATCTAGAGCAGCTAACTCGCTTTAAGAAAATGGTCGCCACCTTAGAATCATTTGGATTCACAAATATAATTCGCCATCTCTCAAATTCTGCAGCAACCTTGGTTGATCCTGCTTCTGCCTTTGATATGGTGCGCACCGGAATTGCGATGTATGGACTGAGTCCTGATGTAAAAACTTTAGGCTCATCAGAACACCTCTCATTAAAACCAGCGATGACTCTTCGCGCAAAGTTACATTTAGTGAAAGAAGTTCCTGCTGGATCACCTGTTGGATATGGTGCAACTGAAATTACAAAGTTGGATACAAGGCTAGGGTTGGTAGCGATGGGTTATGCCGATGGCATACCGCGCATTGCCAAAAACGTTGGAGTCTCCTTTAACGGTAAACGCGCACCGATTATTGGCCGTGTTTCTATGGATCAATTTGTTGTTGACCTGGGTGCTACATCAACTGCGAAATCTGGGGATTGGGTGAGTATTTTTGGACCAGGTGCGGGTGAGGAATACACCGCAGATGACTGGGCTAGTGCATCCGGATCGATAAATTACGAGATAGTTACACGAATTGGGCCGCGAGTGCCTAGAATCTACGAACTATGAGCGCCGCACTGTTGCACGCAAAGGGTGTCAGCATCTCCTTTGGCGGACTTAAGGCTCTGCAAGATGTACACCTGGAACTTCGCCCTAATGAAGTTGTCGGAGTCATTGGACCAAATGGTGCGGGTAAGACAACTTTGTTTAATGCCATGTGCGGATTGGTTACACCAGATTCTGGAAAATTTGAATTTGAGGGTAAAGAACGTTCTTGGCCACGCACTGATGAATTAATTGACCTTGGTATTTCGCGCACGCTGCAAGGTGTTGGTCTTTTCCCAGAGTTAACAGTTCTAGAGAATGTAATGGTCGGTGCGCAGAAGCTAGCCAAGACAGGTTTGATATCTGCCGCCCTGGGCACAAATAAGCGTGATGAAGAAGTGCTGCGCGATAAAGCGATGCGCGCACTAGATCGCGTCTATGCCGGCACATTGGCCAATCGACGCGCAGATACTTTGGCTTATCCAGATACTAAGAGAGTTTCAATTGCTCGCGCATTAGTTTCTGAACCAAAGATCTTGATGTTGGATGAACCAGCAGGTGGACTTGGCCCACAAGATATCGAGTGGATGAATGACTTAATCCGAAACTTAACCGCGACTATGTCAATACTTATCGTGGAGCACCATATGGATGTCGTGATGAGCGTCTGTGACCGTTTATATGTTTTAAATTTTGGTGAAGTAATTGCCAGTGGTGCCGCCGAAACAGTGCGTCGTGATCCTGCTGTGATTGCCGCCTACCTCGGAACCGGGGTGGCCTAATGTTAAGAATTAAAAATTTGGTGGTTGACCACGGAGCAATTCGTGCGTTACACGGAGTCTCAATCTCTATCGAGAAGGGGCAGTTGGCTGCTGTAATCGGCGCCAATGGCGCTGGAAAGACCACGCTGCTGCGCACACTCTCTGGACTAAATAAGGCAACTGAAGGAAGTGCAACTTGGGGCGAACTTAATATTTTGCACTCTAAACCAGAATCACTTGTGCGCCACGGAATTTCGCATGTAAGCGAAGGTAAGTCTGTTATCCCGGAGTTAACCGTTGCTGAGAATTTAGATTTAGGTTCGCTCTGGCGTCGCAACCGTAAAGAAGCGGCAAAATCAAAGCAAGATGTAGTCGATTTATTTCCACGTTTAGGCGAGCGACTTTCCCAACGCGCTGATTCACTTTCGGGTGGTGAGCGACAGATGTTGGCGATTGGACGTTCAATGATGGCAAAACCTCAATTGCTTTTACTTGATGAGCCTTCACTAGGTTTAGCACCACTAGTAATTGAACAAATTTTCCAATCTATTCGTGATCTAACAACTGCAATGGGGCTAACAGTTTTGTTGGTAGAACAGAATGCGATGGGAGCTTTAAAGATTGCCGATATCGGCATTGTTTTAAACCTTGGTTCTATCGCCGCGACAGGTAGCGCAGCTGCGCTTAGAGATGATCCCGCAGTGCGCGCTGCTTACTTGGGGTTCTAACTATGTTTGAATTTATAAATACACTGCTGATCGGTATCACCTCCGGTTCTATTTACTCACTGATGGCGATTGCAATCGTGCTTGTCTGGCGCAGTACTCGTGTCGTTAATTTTGCTGCTGGTGGAATTGCATTGGCATCAACTTTTGTCGGCGCGACGATTTTGGAGATGACTGGCTCATTTTGGGTGGCCTTGCCTGTGGCAATGTTGGCAGGTGCGGCACTTTCAGCGTTTATTGAATACTTTTTCTTACGTCCGTTGCTAAAGCGCTCTGGTGATAAGAACCAGGAAATTTTCTTACCGATTATTGCAACCCTGGGAATACTCGGAATTATCAAAGCAGCTCTTCACTTTATTTATGGAGAGAGAATTGGAGTTTTAGCTCCACCACTGTCGGATAAAGGATTTATCGTCTCAGGCGAAAGCATCGCGCTTTCTCCGCTGCGCCTTTTAATTCTTGGGATAGTTTTCGCCCTAATGATTGCGCTTACTCTAGTTTTCCAACGGACAAATTTAGGACTTTCTTTACGAGCATCATCATTTGCACCGGAAATTTCACGACTGTCGGGAATTCGTGTCGACTTGATTCGCACACTTGGATGGGCAATTTCTGGCGCCGCTGGCGCGACCGCCGGAGTCCTGCAAACTGTAAATGGTTCAGGTGCTGTCACGCCCGAAGCATTTGAATTTAGTCTGCTCTTAGTCTTTGGATTTGTCGCTGCAGTAATCGGTGGAATCGAAAGTTTGGTTGGAGCAGTCGTTGGTGGCTTAACGCTCGGGATCATCTTGGCAATAATTTTGATGTATGTTGGTGGATCCCTAGTTTTCTTCTCCGCTTTCTTAATTTTGATTTTGGTCTTGTTATTGAGACCACACGGAATCATTGGAGTAAAAGGTGGTCGCCGTGCATAGCCGTCAAATCACAAATAAGCATCGCTTCATTGGCTTTGTGCTAATTGGTTTAGTTGTTTACATCTTGAGTAATATCGTTGATGAATGGCGGGCTTACCAAGGTGCAACCGTCGCAGTCTTCGTTGTTGCAATCGCATCAATAATTTTATTGACCGGATACTCAGGACAGATATCTCTTGGTCACGGTGCACTTCTTGCAGTCGGTGCATACACCGCGGCTCTGACTCAAATTTATTTTAGCGCGCCAATTTGGGTCTGTTTTATAGCAGCAGTTTTAGTAACAGCGCTCTTTGGCGCAATTCTTGGAGCGGCAGCTGCGCGTTTATCTGGTCCATATTTAGCTGGAACAACTTTGGCGCTGGCTGTTGGCCTACCTTCGATTGCAAATCAATTTTCGATTTTAGGTGGAGAGCAAGGAATTTCATTTGATGCAGGATGGCCGCCACTATCTTTTGGTGAAAGTTTTACACAATATAAATGGTTCCTTTGGATCGCAACTCTTGCAGCGCTAATTTCAATGTGGTGTTTGCAGAACATTTTGCGATCACGCTTTGGCCGCACCTGGCGCGCGGTGAAGACCAATGAAGTCGCCGCCGAATTGGCCGGAATCAAACTAGGGCGCTCCAAGGTCTTAGCCTTCACCGTGAGCTCTGGCCTGGCTGGCCTGGCTGGAGCGTTGTTGGCAATGACCATTAATAACGTCTCTCCGAGCGCATTTCCGCTGGCGCTCTCCTTTTTTATCGCTACTGGGGCAGTCCTGTCTGGCGTAAACACCCTCGGAGGGGTCATTATTGGCTCCGTACTGCTGGTTGCAGTTCCTCTGATTGCCTCCTCGATCTCAGATCGATGGAGCGGTTCTGAGAATCTGGCCACTTTATTACCTGACTTTATTGTCAGTGCGCTGCTGATCTTGACGGTCTTCTTAGCCCCGAAAGGTCCGATCGAGAAGTTTCGGTCGCGTCATGTTAAGTAAGCTCTAACCTGCTCGTAAGATAACTCTTACTAAGCAGCACAGATCTACCCCGTAATACCCCTCGATGGAAGGAAAAATATGATCAGAACGACTCGTCGGAAGTTTCTCGTAGCTTCCGCGGTGATGGCTACAACAGCGCTCTCACTCTCTGTTATGCCGGCACAGGCTATTTCGCCGCGATCAGAGATTGGCGTCACCTCAACCTCAATCAAACTCGGCATCACCTTGCCAATGACAGGCTCAGCTAGCTTCGGCTACAACCAACTACCAGGTGCGATGAAGGCATATTTTGATTATGTCAACGCAAATGGTGGCGTAAATGGTCGCAAGATCAACCTGGTTGTAAAAAATGATGCTTATCTTCCAAAGCAAGCCATTCAGAACACTCAAGATTTAATTGGTAAAGATAAGGTCCTTGCAGTTATAGGCGCTCTTGGAACAGCCAATAATAAAGCTGTTGCATCTGCCGTAAACCTCGGCCGCCGCGGAATCCCAAGCCTCTTTGTTAACACTGGCTTCAGCGGATTTACTAATCGCAAAACCTATCCAACTTCATCCACCATCTTGCCTTCGTACATTATGGAAGCAAAGTTGATGGGTAAATATGTAAACGAAACTTACCCAGGTAAGAAAGTTTGTCTGTTGTACCAGGATGATGACTTTGGCGATGACGCTCTTGTCGGCTTCGGTAAGGATTACGGCAACTTAGTATTCGCAGAAACTGTTGCTTACCCATCACTATCTCAAGGTGTTGCTGGCGTTCCAGAATCATGGATCACTAAGTTCAAAGGCAAGGGATGTGAAGTCCAGGTTGTATTCGGCGTAGCAAGTGCAACCTTGTACACAATCTTGGCCGCTGCAAAGGCGCAATACGCACCTAAGTGGATCCTTGGTTCTGTTGGTGCAGATATTGGATCAATTAACCCAGCGACAGTTCCTTACATCATTGGTGCAACTTCGATGTCATTTATGCCATCAGTTGTAGATCCAAAGGATGAGTACGTTGAGTTGTTCAAGGATATTAATACTCAGTACAACAAAGGCGCTAAGTTCACTAGCTGGGCACTTATCGGTATGAATACAGCATTTATTGCTGTTCAGGCCCTTCAGTCCGCTGGTAAGAACCTAACTCGCAAATCACTTCTTGCAGCCATTGACAACAACGGTTCAAAATTTGCTAGCGCTGGCTTAGTTCCACTGAACTATTCCAAGACAAGCAACGTCGGTTACAACGGATACTGGTTCGGTACTTTCAACCGCACTGGCGATCTTGTCCCTAACGACACATTCACATACACGCCTTACACCACAGATTCCGGTACCGGTGCTGTTGTGAAATCAACCTATGCTCGTCCAAAGATGCCTGCGAAGGGATTGCCAAACTAATGAGAACTACATCGTTTAAATCACGCGCATTCGCGCTAGTTTCAACAACTGCGTTGCTTGCAACGCTGGTAGTTGCAGCACCAGCAAACGCTGCGGCAACTGGTCCAACTTGTGATGGCAAAACGCCAGTACAAACTTGTACCGGAACAACATCTGACGGCGCTGCCTACAAGATGGTTGTCCCAGCCACATTTAATGGCACAGTAACTATCTGGTCACACGGGTTTGGTTCAAACACCTATGTACCTGGTTACACATTACCGATTGACTCTTCAGCTCAGTTAGCTCCAAATGGTCCTGGTGACAACGGCGGAAACGCTGCACTGATCAAGTACTTAACCGATAAGGG
>JBIIPL010000019.1:0-12671 GCA_044342645.1 Candidatus Planktophila sp.
ATGCGAAAGAAAAAATCAACTAGCGAAGCTTCTAGCATTCTTACAATTCCAGGTTTACAAAGTGCAGGTTGGCCGGCTTTTCTAGGAATTGCGGTTATCTTGATTGGAATCCTTGCTTTTCCAGTTGCATTTGATGTCAGATTTTATTTTGTTCAAGTTGGAATCTTGATAATGTTTTATGCAACCTTAGGAACCGCTTGGGGAATCGTTGGGGGATACGCTGGCCAACACTCAATAGGCCAGGCAGCGTTTGTTGGTATTGGCGCCTATACCTCAACACTTCTTTATATGAAGTTAAATATTTCACCGTGGATTGGTTTGATTGCAGGAATGTTGCTTTCTGCCTTGATTGCCGCCGTGATTGGTTATCCACTGTTTCGCTACGGACTCAAAGGTGATTATTTCGCACTTGGTACTGTCGCGCTGGGTCTTATCATTTTTGAGTTAACCACGAGCTTTTCTACAATTACTGGTGGATCTCAGGGCATACCGCTTAAATACGAAGAAAATCCTTTAAATTTTCAATTTCCTAATCGCACTGTTTACTACTACATAATTTTTATAATCTGGATATTGACAGTTTTCACTTCATATAAATTACGGCGCTCTCGTGCGGGTTTTGAGATGTTGGCCGTTAGAGATGACGAAATTGCAGCCGCCCGTGGTGGAATCAGCGTGCTAAAAGCAAAGCTCACCGCCTTTATTCTTGCGGCAGTTATTTCCGCTGCCGCTGGAACATTCTTTGCACAGTTCATTCTCTTTCTAGACCCAAGTACGGTAATGAGCCTTGGTATTTCGGTACAGATAATTCTTGTCGCCGTACTTGGTGGAATGAATAGTTACTTGGGGGGAACACTGGGCGCAGTAATCTTGATTCCAGTATCGCAATTACTCGCAAGCACTTTCACAGAAAGACCAGGAACCGATATAGCCCTTTATGGAGTTATTCTGATCGTTCTTATGCTCTTTATGCCAAATGGAATCCTTGGTTTATTTCGCAAATCTCCAAAATGGCGCAAGATTGTGGGTTGGTAACCATGGCCAGTTCAATTTTAAGTATTCAAAATGTTAAGAAATCTTTTGGAGGCCTTGATGTACTCAAAGGAATAAATCTTGAGATTGAACAAGGCAAAATCACCGGAATTATTGGGCCAAATGGCGCAGGCAAATCGACTCTTTTTGACATTATTTCTGGATATCAAAAAGCAAATGAAGGCAAAATTATTTTTGAAGGCAAAGATGTAAGCAAATTAATGCCACATTTGTTGGCACGTCAAGGAGTAATTCGAACCTTCCAGTTAACCCGCATCTTTCGTAATCTCACAGTTGCAGAGAATTTGCTTGTTTTTGCCTCAAATTCGAAGAATCAAAAAGGGAATTCAAATGAAAGAGCTATTAAACTATTAGAATTTGTACACTTGAGCGGGCTAGTAAATGATGAAGCTTCAACGTTATCTTATGGTCAGTCGAAGTTACTTGAATTTGCCCAAGTTCTAATGCATTCTCCTAAAATATTATTGCTAGACGAGCCATTTGCTGGAATTAATCCAGGGCTAATTGATCAGATGATGCAACATCTTCGCAAGCTTCAATCTGAAGGTTTAACAATTGTCTTGATTGAGCACAACTTGCCTATGGTCGCCAAACTTTGCGACAGCATTGCTGTTATCACTAATGGTGTGATCGAGATGCATGGTGCACCGGACGTAATTGTTAATGATGCTCGAGTGAAGGAGGTATTCCTCGGTGGCCACTAATAATATTTTAGAAGTTCGAAAACTGGTTTCAGGTTACGGAAAGCTGGAAACACTACACGGCATTGATATGTCAGTTCCTAATGGATCTATTACGACAATTATCGGACCTAATGGTTCAGGTAAAAGTTCACTCTTGAAGTCAATTTCAGGCTTGATTAAAACGTGGGAAGGTCACGTTGTATTAGATGGTAAAGATATAACTAATTTTCCTGCTAACAAATTAGTATATGAAGGAATGACAATGGTCCCACAGGGGCGAGTTGTATTCCCGCTGCTAACGGTTGAAGAAAACTTAGTAATTAATGCTTTCTCTGTTAAAGATAAAAATGTGGTTCAGGAACGTTTACAGAAGGCATTTGATTTCCTGCCAATTCTTTCTGAACGCAGAAAACAATTCGCCGGAAATCTTTCTGGTGGAGAACAGGTGATGCTTTCAATCGCTAAAGTATTAATGCAGAGCCCAAAATTGTTACTTTTGGATGAACCATCCTTAGGTCTATCACCAAAGATGGTTGATTTTATTTACGATCGTGTTCAAGTTTTAGCGGATAACGGTGTCAACATCCTTGTGGTTGAGCAGAATGTACGCAAAGCACTTTCTGTTGCTGACCATGTAGTTGTTCTAGTGCTTGGAGATGTTAGGTTCGAAGGTAATCCACGAGATCTAGAGAACACAGTTGATTTAGGCACCCTCTTCCTTGAAGGCAGGATCGCATAAATGTCTCAAAACCTTGAAACAGTTGAAGTCCCATGTTCAATATTACGTGGAGGAACTAGCCGTGGGGTTTTCTTCTCAGCGAGTGATCTGCCAACAGAGCGTGATGCCATTGGAAAAATTCTTACTAATATTTTGGGAAGTCCGGATGCGCGTCAAATAAATGGACTTGGTGGGGCCACGCCGCAGACAAGTAAAGTTGCAATAATTTCTAAGTCTCAACATCCAGAAGCTGATGTAGATTACTTATTTGCTCAAGTCGATATCACCAGCGATCTTGTTGACTGGGGTGGCAATTGTGGCAATATTTCATCTGCTGTGGGACCTTATGCAATCAATAAAGGTTTGGTTAAGGCAAATAGTGATGGTTCCGTTACCACGGTTCGAATAAACAATGTGAATACCGGAAAGATAATCGATGCACAAGTTCCAGTTTTTGGTAGCAGAGCCGCAATTGGCGGAGATACTTACATCGCTGGTTTCACATTGCCTGGTGCACGTATTGAATTAGATTTCAAGTCACCAACCGGTGCAATTACCGGAAAAACTCTCCCAACCGGTAATTTGAAGGATCGAGTGATCCTTAAAGATGGACGAGAAATTGAAATTTCAGTTGTGGATGCAGCCAATCCAACTGTATTTGTGAAAGCGTCTTCGATAGGTATGACTGGTCTAGAGCTTCCTGTCGAAATTGAAGCATCTCCGCAGATACTGGCAGTTGTTGAAGAGATACGAAGCCAGGTCGCAGTTTGGCTGGGGCTTACCGAAAAAGCAGAGTTAGCTTCTTCCGAGACTCCAGGTCTTCCAAAGATTGGTTTGATGTCAGCTGCAACTGACTATCAAACATCTGACTCAAAAACGATTTTAAAAAGTCAAGTGGATTTAGTAGTCCGGATGTTTTCAATTCGAACCCCACACAAGGCGTGTCAGATCACTGCAGGAATCTGCACAAGTGTTGCGAGCCTCTTGCCAGGAACTGTTGTCTCAGATCTGATGCAGATAAAAGCTTCTTCAGATGGCAGAACTGCGGTTCGGCTTGGACATCCTTCAGGAATTATGGAGACGGTTGTTCACCACGCACCTGGGGATGCCACTGAGATTTTAAAAGTTTCAGTTGTTCGTACCGCTCGAGCAATTATGGATGGCGTGGTACATGTTCCTTCCGAACTTTTTAAAGTTAACACGAGATAGGAATCACTAGGAATTCACATAAAGTACATTGACTTTCAAATTGTCAACAATCTATATTTAACATACAGGCTCCACTAAGAGAATTACTAAGAGAAGGGATAGAAAAGCGAAATGGCTAATAAAAAAAAGGTAAAAGCCTCTGGGGTAGAAGCCGTCGATTATTCTGTCCGCACTCTGCGCCGCCAAATTGTTGATGGATTCCATCATCCAAGCCAGCGAATAAGTGATCTAGCGGTTTCTGAAGAGTTAACCGTCAGCCGTACCTCGGTACGAGAATCTTTCCAAAAATTGGTAACCGAAGGACTTTTGTTCATTGTGCCCAACAGGGGCGCTTTTGTCGTTGAGCATTCACCCGAAGAAGTAATTGAACTTTATGAAGTTCGTGAAGCCCTTGAGGTTTCTGCCGTTCGCTTGGCTATCGAGAAAGCTTCTAATGACAAGTTGCTCTCATTAAAAGAGATGCTCTCGGTCACTCGAACTTCAATGATTGAGCACGGTGGCCGCTATCCAGTCGAAGTTGATTTCCACAAGTCAATTTGCGAATTGACTGAGAATAAGGAATTAGCTCGGACAATGGAGCTAGTTAACTGCAAGTTAAAGATTGCTCGTAGACAATCTGGTTATATTCCTGAGCGTGCTCGAGCAGCGTATGCAGAACATAAAGAAATTCTCGAAGCCATGATTGGCAGAGATATACCCCGTGCAGAAGCGCTAATTCGCCAACATTTAGCGAACTCAAGATTTTCTATTCAAAATTCTCTCAAAATGAAAAAGACAGATCAGGCAAGTTCAATTAAAAAGTCAAACAAGCAACCGTTGTCTGTTTGAGAAGCGAAGGGAAAAATAATGCAAAAACTCAGAGGCGCAGACATTGTCGCAGAATCCCTAGTTCGCCTGGGTGTTGAGTACGTTATTGGCGTACCCGGCCATACAGTCCTAGATCTCCTAGATGCTTTAAGACAACGTAAAGATCGTATTACTGCGATTATGGTTCGCAATGAAGAAACATCTGGCTATATGGCAGATGCTTATTTTAGAATTAAGCACAAGCCAATAGTTGTTCTAGCGCACAACAGCGTTGGTGCTGCAAACACTCTCACCGGCGTGATGAGTGCAATGCTTGATTCTTCAGCGATGATAGTAATTACTGGCGATGCATGGACTAAGACTCAGGGACGAGGCGCATTCCAGGAGTTAGTGCACTCACGTGACGCAGGAACTGCAGATATATTTCGAGGAAGCGTAAAGCGATCTTGGACAGTAAATAAGCCTGAAAAATTGCTAGAAGTATTTCTCAAGGCGTATAAAGAATCTGTAAGCGGACGTCCAGGTCCAGTTCATATTGATATTACGCAAGAAGCTTTCACTGAGTTGGCAGAAGTCGAATTTCCTGAAAATGTCTTCGATTTTGTTCCAAACTCTCGTACTCGTGGCGATGCCGCTGCAACCAAGAGCGCCTTTGAGTTAATTTCGAAAGCAAAGCGCCCAGTTCTTCTTGCAGGTGGAGGAACTAACCGCGGAAAGGCGAGCAAGCAAATTATCGCCCTTGCGGAAGCGCTTAACATCCCAGTTGTCACAACCTCTATGGGTAAAGGCGTAGTTCCAGATTCAAATAAATTGTATCTAGGCGTAAGCGGATGGGTCGGAACCACAACTGCAAATCATGCTTTGCGAAGTGCAGATGTAATCCTTGCTATGGGAACCAGATTCTCAGAGACAGACACAGCTGGCTATACCGATGGCGCTGTATTTTCAATCCCTAAAACAAAGCTCATCCAAGTTGATATTGATCCTGTTGAAATTGCCAGACACTATCCAGTAGAAATCGGAATCGTTGGAGATGTTGCTGCAGTTGCCGAAGATCTTTTGGAACTCGTAAAAGCTTCAAACCACAAGGCATCAGAGCATAAAGAGTGGTGGGCATCCATCAATGAAGTTCGCGCTTCTTGGGTTAAAGAAGTTGAAGATTGCTTTAATCCAGATTCAGATCCAATCGAACCGGGCCGCCTAACTCAAGAAATTCGTAAGGCGCTGCCTAAAGATGGAATTATGATGACCGACGTTGGAAATTCACAAAAGTGGATTATTCAGCAATTCCCAACTTATGCGCCCGATACATTTATAACTTCTCTCGGCGGAGCATCTATGGGCTTTGGTCCATGCGGAGTTGCTGGTGCGGCTCTGGCTGCCCCAGGTAAAAAAGTAGCGGTAATCACTGGTGATGGTTCAATGTCAATGAGTCTTCACATTTACCCAACAATTGTTGAATTAAATCTTCCAGTTGTTTACATTGTGGCAAATGACTTTGCTTGGGCATCTGTCGATGGACCGCAGGCGAAGAGATTTGGTCCTAATCAAGACTTCTTCACACGATTCAAGCATTCAGATGGATCTCCTTATGAACTTGATTTCTCTGCAATCGCAAATGCCTGCGGCTTAAAGGCTGAGAAAGTTAAATCAGTTAAGGATTTGCCAGCTGCACTCGAGAGAGCAATGGCTGCAAAGGGTCCATACCTTCTAGATGTAGAAGTAAGACGCGACACATATGTTCCAATGACCGCTCGTGGTGGATACCCACTTCCTGCTGTCGAATAAGAGAGGTATTTAAATGGCTGACATAGTTCCTACTCGCGGAATTTGGATCGATGGCGTAGAGCGTCCAGGTAAAAGCGGCAAGAAATATGACGTTGTAAACCCATACAACGGTCTGACTCTTGCGGTAATGGAGATGGCTTCTCGCCAAGATGCAGAAGATGCAATAGTCAGCGCACAAGCTGCTTTTAAAAATCACCTGCGCAATATGCCAACATTCGAAAGAGCTGGGATATTGCGTCGCACCGCAGATGAGATAAGGAAAGGCTCAAAGGAGCTAATCGAGATTGTTGTGGCTGAAGCAGGTAAGCCGATTCGCGATGTCACGCGAGAAATTGGCCGTGCATCAACTCTCTTAGATCTAGCGGCAGATTATGCAATGGTGCAACAAGGACAAGTCCCTCCAATGGACATCGTCGAAAGTGGCGTAAATCGAACTGGAATGGCTATCAGGGTTCCTGTTGGAATTATCGTCGCGATAGTGCCGTCTAATTCGCCTGTAAACCTGACGGTTAACAAAGTGGGGCCGGCAATTGCTGCAGGAAATGCAGTAATAATCAAGCCTTCCGATCAAACTCCACTGTCTGCACTTTGGCTTGCTGCTGCTTTTAAGCGCGCAGGATTGCCAGATGGCGCAATCAATGTTGTTATTGGAGAAGTTGATGAAGCTATTGAGCCACTAGTACGTGATCAACGCGTGCGCATGGTGAGTATTACAGGTGGCGTTCCTGCAGGTTTAGCTGTTACAAAGGCTGCCGGAATAAAGAAGGTAGTTCTCGAACTTGGCTCAAGTTCTGCAAATGTGGTTCGAGCTGATGCTGATGTTAAAGCTGCGGCTAAAACGCTGGCAACTTCTTCTTATCTCTCATCTGGCCAAGCCTGTATATCTGCACAACGTCTTTTTGTTCACGAATCAATTAAAGATGAGTTTGTTAAAGAGTTTATTGTTGCAGCAGAAGCAATGAAAATAGGTGACCCAATGGATCCAGCGGTCGAAATCGGACCAATGGTTTCGCAAGTTCAAGCCCAGCGAGTATTGGGCTGGATTGAAGAAGCTAAATCGGCTGGAGCAAAGGTTTTAATGGGCGGTGTATCGATTCAAAGAACCATTAAACCAACTTTGCTCTCTGATGTTCCTGATTCGGTAACACTTGCCAATAGCGAAGCTTTTTCACCAATTGCAGTACTGCAAACTTTTACCGAAGATGATGATGTAATTGACCGCGTTAACTCATCAATTTTTGGTCTTCAGGCTGGCGTCTTTACAAATGATTTAAAGGCAGCATTTAGATTTGGAAAAGATATAGATGCTGGAGCTGTATGGATCAATGACTCTTCACGATACAGACAGGATAACTATCCATTCGGCGGCATGAAATACAGCGGCATTGGCCGTGAAGGTGTTCAGTATGCGATTGAAGAAATGACTGAATGGAAGTTCATTGGTTTCAAACTAGGTCCTTCTGTCGGTATTTTGTAGGCTTTTTAGAGAATATAAGGAGAGAAAATGGGCGTCGTAGACAGCAGAGAACTACCCTGGAATGAACCACCTGGCCACTTCGGAGGTTTTTCTAAATTCCTGGTTAATGAGGAATTTCAAGGGAGCAAGTATTTTGATTTCCGAATCTCTCGATATCCCATTAAAGGGCTAGTCGCAGAACACGTACATGAAGTCGCTGAGCAAATTTTCTATTTCATCTCCGGAACAGCAGTAGCGACTTACGGTGAAGAAAGATTTGTAGTGACCAAGGGGTTCACAATGTTTGTTCCTCCAGGGGTAAAGCATTCAGTGGAAAATACTGGAGATGAAGATTTGGTATTTATAGTCACAACTTCTCCTCCTAACGATATAGCTCGTAACTAAGTAACTAGAGCCATTTAAACTTTAGGAGTAGCAAGTGACCAAACTAGATGCAGAAGTAATCATCGTTGGATGTGGAAATGCAGCCTTGTGTGCAGCGATAGCAGCTCGCGAAAAGGGAGCCGATGTTCTTGTAGTTGAAAGGTCACCAAAGCTACAACAAGGTGGAAACTCTTATTTTTCAGGTGGCTGGATGAGATTTACCTTTGAATCAGCACAGGACTTAGGTGAAGATTTACCGGAACTGGCAACCGATGGTAAGCAAGATTTTGACATCATTCCTTACACAACTTCAAATTATTATGATGAAGTTGCAGAAATTACAGAATATCGAGCTGACCCATCCCTAACTCTTTTAATGGTAAAAAAGTCAAGAGAAACTATCAAGTGGATGCATGACAAGGGCGTTAGATTTAATTGGACCTTTGGTCGCCAAAATATAAAATTAAATGGTCGATATCAGGTGAGTGGTGGCAATATTGCGGTTTCTGGTGGTGGCGCAGGTCTAATCGAAAAACTTGTTGATGCAGCAGAATCAATTGGCGTTCGATTTATCTACGAAACCCGCGCCGTTGCCTTACTTGGTGAGCCTGGCCATAAAGTCACAGGAATCCGTGCCGTAAAATCTAATGGCGAATCAATCGAATTAAATTCAAATTCGGTGATCCTTGCATCTGGAGGTTTTGGCGCTAGCGCAGAGAAGAGAGCAAGATTCCTTGGTCCAGGATGGGATCTTGCAAAAGTTCGCGGCACCACTTCAAATATTGGCGATGGAATAGATATGGCGCTTGTATTCGGAGCGCAATCTTTCGGCCATTGGAGCGGCGCCCATGCTGTTTGTTGGGATGCCACGTCTCCAAAAAGTGGTGATCGAAATAGCGGTAATGAATTTTCAAGAAATTCAACTCCACTAGGGATTCTAGTTAACAGAAAGGCAGAGAGATTTTTAGATGAGGGGCAAGATTTCGGCTATAACACTTACGGAAAGTTTGGAAGTAATATAATTTCCCAACCCGGCTCTATTGCATACCAAATTTTCGATTCACAGGTCCTGGATTTTCTGGACCCTAACTACAGTGGAAGAATGGTTTCAAAAGTTGTTGCAAATTCAATTGAAGAACTTGGTCAAAAGTTGGGAATTGATGGGAAAGTGCTCCAACTGACTATAGAAAAATACAATTCGGCTATAGATTTAAAGACGAATTTCAACCCTAATGCTCTAGATGGCAAGGGAACAAATAATCTAAATCCTGCAAAATCAAATTGGGCAAACCCAATTACAGAGGCACCATTTTATGGTTTTACTGTAACCGCAGGATTAACTTTTACATTCGGAGGTGTCCGAGTTGACGAGTCTGCAAGGGTCCTTAGAAGTGATGAAAAACCAATTGCTGGTTTATATGCTGCTGGAGAAATGCTAGGCGGAATTTTTTATTACACATCACCTTCCGGCGGCGGTCTAATGGCAGGTTCTGTATATGGTCGAGTTGCTGGGGAACATGCGGCGTCTTAGGGATACAACCCTTGAATTCTGATCATTGATGAAATCAAAAATATTTTCAAAATCTAATGTTTTACTTTCTCACGCAGCATTTCTACAGATTTCTTCGTATATAGCCCGCCCGGCTGCAATTTATAGAGCAATTGAGCTTGATATTAATCCTGCCTATATCGGAGCAATGGCAATCAGTTTTTCAATTCTTCCACTCCTACTCTCAGTATTTGTGGGCAGAGCATCAGACAATGGCCACAATTCAAAAGTCTTGCTCAGTGGCTCAATGTTGATGATTGTGGTCGGAGTCGGTCTCTTATCACTCTCAAATTCAATCATTTGGCTACAGGTTTGGATTCTTGCTCTAGGACTAGGTCACGTAATGCTTGTCGTGGGCCAACAGAGTCAAATTGCTGCCCTTGGGAAATCAGATTTGGACAACGCATTTGGAATGTACACATTTGCTGGCTCAATCGGACAGTCAATTGGGCCAGCTTTATTGTTAGTAGCTGGCGGAAGCAATTTAATTCCTGATACGCAGATGCTTTTCTTTTTATATTTGTTAAGCACGATCATACTTTTACTACTCACGCTTCCTCTTTCGCGTGATTTTGATATCAAGAAGGATCTCAAATCTAAGCCGCAAGAGAAATTACTCGAGAGTTTAAAAAATGTTGAAAATGAGTCGAAACCAATTTTGGCAACTGCGATGCTAGTGAGTTTAATTGTGATTGGTACCGTTGACGTTTTTATGATTTACCTACCTGTTTTAGGTGTTGAGAGAGGAATTTCTGCTTCGATCATTGGGGTACTCCTTAGTTTGCGAGCACTTTCATCAATGACTTCAAGGTTTTATCTTGGAAAACTTTCAAGAATGTATGGTCGGAAACAATTAATCGTAATTTCAACAGCGCTAGCTGGAATATTTCTGGCAGCCATTGCCATAGATTCACCAATCGCCGTTCTTGGAATACTGGTAATTCTCTTTGGATTTACAATTGGAATCGGTCAGCCTCTCACCATGACAATGATAATTTTGTCAGTACCGCCTGCAACAGCAAATACTTGGTTGGCGCTGCGATTAAGTGCAAATAGAATTGGGCAAACGGCAATCCCTGCCACTGTAGGGCTAACAGCTTTAGCGTTAGGAACCTCTGGAGTATTTGGAGTATCAGGCGTATTGTTATTAGGTATTGCAGTACTAACTTCCAAACTTTTGCCTAAGAAGTATTCGTCTTTGTCGGATTAAAGGAGAAGTCACAATGGGTAAAGATATTGAGTTCGATTTTAATGGAGTCACTGGTTCGGGGTACTTGGCTCTGCCTAAACAAGCGGGAGCTAAGCCAGTAATTGTCATCCAAGAATGGTGGGGCCTAGTCCCTCACATTAAGGATGTTGTAGATCGGCTTGCATCTCAAGGATTTGCTGCATTCGCACCCGACCTCTATCACGGTCAAGTAGCGAAAGAACCTGACACCGCTCGGAAATTGCTAATGGAGTTAGAACTTGATGAAGCAGCTCAAGAGTTAACTGCAGCCGCTAAATATTTATTGGAGTTAACTGAAGTTGATTCGAAATCAGTCGGCACTCTTGGTTTTTGCATGGGCGGTGCGCTGGCTATATGGAGTGCAACGATTTGTGAGGATATTTCAACTGCTGTTGGTTATTACCCTGGGCAATCTTGGGAGCGACATAGCCCGCACTGGGAAAATATGAAGTCGAAGCGAGTGCAAATACATTGCAGCGAGGGCGATGGCACCTCTAAAGCTAGCGCAATTGTGGAAGCTCTTTCCCAAATTAATTCGGCCGGAGGAACCGCTGAGGCTTTTGACTACCCGAGCACACTTCATGCTTTCTTCAATAATGACAGACCAGAAGTGTTTAATAAGGAAGCAGCTGAATTAAGCTGGAATCGAACAATCGAATTTTTAAATCATATTCCTTAAAGACTTAATTAGTAATTTGTTGCTTCTTTAATCTCGACTTTAATCTCTTTGCCATTTGGTGCGGTGTAAGAAACTGTCTCACCGATCTTTGCGCCCATTACGGCTGCTCCAAGTGGAGATTTTTCGCTGTAAACACTTAAGTCACCTGATGCAATCTCGCGTGAACCAAGTAAGAACTTTTCTTCATCGCCAGCAATAATTGCGGTGATCACCATTCCGGGTCCGACAACTCCATCAGCAGATGCTGGGGGAGTTCCGATGTGTGCGTTCTCAAGCATCTGCTTTAACTGGCGGATGCGCGCTTCCATCTTTCCTTGTTCATCGCGGGCAGCGTGATAGCCACCGTTCTCTTTTAAATCACCCTCGGCACGAGCCGCTTCAATCTTTGCGGTAATTTCTTTACGGCCATCACTTTCAAGGTGCACGAGTTCACCGCGCAGACGATCAGCAGCTTCTTGGGTTAGCCAAGTTTGTGGGGTACTCATAAGGGGCAACGGTATACGAAGTAATTATTTGGCGCGACAACGCACAATTGCTGCGGTAACTGGGGTAGATCGTGCGGGAATAGCAGTAGTTTGCTCGCTGTAAGCAGTGCCGGCAGGGATGGTTTCATCAATCTGCCCAATCACATTTTTATCGAGATCGCGCGCCGTCAAAGTACAGATAACAACTTGATTTGAATCTGTGCGATCTACTCTGTAGCGGATTGAAATTTCTCTTTCTGCGGTGACGTTAAATGAAATTAATTCGCTACGAATTGCTGGATCAGAATGATGCAAGGCCGCCCAAATCAGCCAACCTCCGCCAATAACGGCAAAAGCGATCGCAGGTGTGATCCAACCTTTGGTTGAGCGCACGCCATAGCGGTCGTTGAAATCCAAATCCATGGCAAGATTATGGCATGCAAACAGAATTTGATATGGGTTGGGCTGGATCACTCACAGTTCTTACTCTCTGCATCACTGTTGCACTTTTGTTGCGCAGTTTCTACAAGCGCTACAACCGAATGAACGCTCGCAACAATGAAAATCAGAGCGATAATTAAGAAGTTTTTCCAAGGACTACTTGTTCTTGCCCTTGTCCTAGTTTTGGTGGGTCTGGGAAAATGGCAGTTAGA
>JBIIPL010000101.1:0-4573 GCA_044342645.1 Candidatus Planktophila sp.
TAAACGGTTGATACCAAATGCCACCAAAACAAATATCGTTAATTCAACCCCAGTCTTACCTTGAAAAATCAAAAGTGAAACCACGGTAAGCGTTATTGCACGAATCAGATTTGAATAAGCAATTGCGCGCTGCCTAGAAACTCGATCTAAAATTGTTCCGACAAAAGGCCCAATTATTGAATATGGAAGTAGTACAACTGCAAATGCAAGAGCGGCACTTAAAGCATCGGCTTGGCGTTCGGGAGAGAAGATAACGAAAGATGCTAAAGCGCTTTGGAATACCCCATCGGTCATCTGGCCGGTCCAGCGAACGCGTAACAATCGCGAAAATTTGCGATCTGTTAAGAGTTGCCAGACGTTCATAGTTAAAGGGTAGTCGGGCGAAGTACGCAAAAGGGGTTTATCCTTCTCCTATTATGAAATCTAAGCGAGCGTTCATCGATTATTCACTCGATAAGCGCGCCACCTTATTGGCATTATTTCGCGGAGTCGTTGATGCCTGTGATGCCGATCCATATTTAATTCGGGCGGCTAAATACCACGGTGAAAAAACATCACGAAAGTGCCCGGTCTGTAAAAAAGATTCCTTAGTCGAACTTCGTTATACCTTCGGCGATCAGTTAGGCCAATTCTCAGGTCGCATTAAGACTGAAATCGAATTACTCGAAATGGAGAAAGAGTTCGGAGAATTCGCCGTCTATATCGTCGAAGTCTGCCGCGATTGCTCCTGGAACCACTTGTGCGCTTCCTACCTATTGGGTGATGGATCTGACCGCAAGCCACCCCGTCGAGTGCGCACCCTGGAAGATGATGATTGGGTTAAAGGGTAACCTTTAGAAATGATCCGCAGAAAGCTTATTCGCGCCGCTATTTTCCTAGCCGGCTTTGGCTTTATTGCAGGCTCAACACTTTTTGCATTTGCCTGGTTTACAGTTTCTATTCCGGATCCAAATGCTTATGTAAATAGTCAATCCACAATCATTCAATATTCAAATGGTGAAGAAATTGGGCGCATCGGTTCGCAGAACCGTCAGATTCTTCCGCTTGCAAAAATTCCTTTGAATTTACGTAATGCAGTAATGGCGGCTGAAGACCGCAACTTCTATTCCAATAAAGCCTTTAGCGTTACGGGCATCGCCCGCGCGCTCATAAACAATTTAAAGTCAGGCTCACTTAATGGTGAAGGCGGATCTACGATCACGCAGCAATATGCGAAAACAGCCTTCTTATCGCCAAGTCGAACTATTCAGCGAAAGATTAAAGAACTCGTAATTTCATTAAAACTAGAAAATTCACTTTCGAAAGATCAAATCTTAGAAAACTATCTAAACACTATTTACTTTGGGCGCGGTTCTTACGGCGTGCAAACCGCATCACAGCAATATTTCAATCGCAACGCCGACCAGTTATCACTTTCGCAAATCGCTGTCATTGCAAGTATTTTGCGCTCTCCTGGTTATTACGATCCTTCACTTTCTAAAGAGAATGAAGAGCGTCTAAAAAATAGATTTGATTATGTAATAAATGGATTGCTTGAAAAGAAATGGATAACACCTGAGGAAGCCGCTAAAACAAAATTCCCAACCGTTATTCCACGGACTAAATCTGGACAACTCAGCGGTCCCAAGGGACATATAGTTGCAGCAGTCCAAAAAGAGATGGGCAAACTTGGATTTAGTGAAGATCAACTCTTGGTTGGTGGGCTTGTAATTAAAACCACGCTAGACCAACGGGCGCAACAGTCAGCAGTTGATGCAGTTACAAAGTTATATCCAAAGAAAGCACCAGATAATTTACATATTGGACTTGCCGCGATCCGCCCAGGTACCGGAGAAATAATTGCGATGTACGGTGGCGCTGACTATTTAGTGCGCCAATTAAATGATGCGACACAGTCAATTGCGCTAGCCGGCTCTACTTTTAAGCCCTTTGCGATCATTGCAGCACTTGAAGCGGGAATTCCGCTCACCTCAATGTGGAACGGTGATTCACCACAAATATTTGATGATCTTGGTAAGCCGTATGAAGTTTCAAATTACGGCAATGAAGGTTGGGGACAGCTTGATTTATTAGAAGCTACGAAGCACTCTGTAAATACAGTATTTGTCCCACTTGGACAGTTTGCAGGGTTAGAAAAAGTTGTAGATGTTGCTAGACGCGCAGGAATTCCTGAATCAATTGCAATGGTTCCTGCCCCATCTGTTGTGCTTGGTGTTGCCAGCCCACACGTAATCGATGTCGCCAGCGCATATGCAACTTTTGCTGCACAAGGTGTTTACTCAAAGCCTTATTTAATCGCATCGGTCACTGGGCCAAATAAAGGCGTGCTCTATGAAGGTGAGCCACAAACCCAAGAAGTATTTTCTAAAGATGTAATTGCAGATTTAACGTATGCACTTAAAGCGACAATCAACGGCGGAACAGGTGCTGCAGCGCTAGCCCTTGGCCGACCAGCAGCTGGCAAGACCGGTACGAGCCAATCAAATGCATCTGCTTGGTTTAGCGCATACACGCCACAACTTGCGGCATCGGTTGCGCTCTTCCGTGACAGCGCATCTGAATCACTAAACGGAATTGGTGGATTGACTTCGGTTACAGGCGGAACTTTCCCGGCGCGAATTTGGACAGCATTTATGAAGGGCGCGCTAAAGGGCGAGCCAATAATGAGTTTTCCAGCCCCTGCAAATGTTGGCGGTTTAGAACCTGTTGTTATGACAAGCGGCGGCACACAAGTGAGGAAACCAAAGTAAGTGTTGCAAGCAAAAACCAGGGCGATTATTGCTCTTGCGCTTCTTGCTTCGCTAATAAGTTTTGCAAAATTTAACAGCTGTGAAAGTTCTGGCTGGGCAACACCTGATCAATATGTACACGCTTGCTATTCAGATATACCTGCTTTATTTGGCGAAAGAGGCTTGGCTAAAGGTGATTGGGCCTATGCAAATGGATCAGACTCCGTTGAGTATCCAGTTATAACCGGCTCGGTAATGTGGGCGCTTGCTCAAATAACTCCGAGCGGTGATCGTTCAGTAGAAAACTATTTCCATATAAATATCTTTTTTCTCTCGCTGTTGTTTATTGTAATTTCACTCATTATCTTTAAGTGGCGACCAGAGTTTTCTTACCTGTACCCACTTGCACCTGCAGGAATTGCATCGCTGTATATCAACTGGGATTTGTGGGCGATCGTTTCCATGATTGGGGCAATTTATTGGTTTGATCGGAAGAAATTGGATTTAAGTGCGCTGGCACTTGGAATCTCGATCTCGACAAAGTTTTTACCGATCTTTCTACTATTTCCAATCCTATTTATCTTTATGCGCCGCAATCAATTGCGTGGTTCATTTAGATATTTAGCGATCACGATTTTAACTTTTGCTGTAATTAACTTGCCAGTTTATTTAACAACACCTGAAGGCTGGCTCCGCTTTTATCAATTGAATTTATCGCGCGGCTCTGATTGGGGTTCACTCTGGTATGCCCTAACCTCACTCGGTGTTTATTTGCCAAGTTTAAATTACTTATCAATTTTGCTTTTGCTAACTGGATTTGCGGCCATTGCTATATATATTTTCGAACTTCGAAATACACCATCGCTTGCATCGTTAAGTTTTATAGTTCTTGCAACAGTAATGTGCGCTAGCAAGGTTTACTCACCGCAATATGCTTTGTGGTTAATTCCACTTGCCGTCATCGCACTTTCCGATAAACGCGACCTGCACGCTTTCTGGATTTGGCAAGGTGCAGAAGTTATTTATCACATCGCGATTTGGCAGCACCTGGCGAGCGTCACGGGTGCAAAATTTGGGCTACCGCTTTATGGGTATGCACTTATTACATTGCTCCGAATAGCCGCGACTATCTATCTGATCGCGATCTTCGTGCGGCGCGGGCTGGCCGGCGGGACCCAGGGTCCGCTTGCCCACAGATCCCTGCGTGAATTTCTCTTTGAAAGCGGCAACGCGTACCCTTAGCCCTTCAGCGTGAAGCTCCCATCGGGGGCCAAACAAAGAAGCACTAACCCTCCTGTCACGGAAATGCCGTGGCCGTCTTAGTCCAGAGGAGGTCGGGTTAACGCATGCGTCACTATGAATTAATGGTCATTCTTGATCCAGAACTTGAAGAACGCACAGTCACACCAAGCCTTGAGACATATCTCAAGATCATCAAAGATAGCGGTGGCACCGTAAATAAGCTTGACCTTTGGGGCAAGCGCCGTATGTCATTCGAAATCTTGAAAAAAGGCGAAGGTATTTACGCAGTTGTTGATATGAACTGCGAACCAGCCGCAATCAAAGAGTTGGATCGCCAACTTAATTTGAATGAATCGGTATTGCGCACAAAGGTTATACGTCCCGAATAATCCACAGTTAGGGAGCGTCGCTCCTTAATTGTCACTCGTTGACGATAATTTAAAGCAAGGACTCCACCAGTAGATAAGTCTCAGTTAACTGAGAGAAGAGGTAAAAAATGGCAGCAGGAGATACAACAATCACAATGATCGGCAACCTAGTTGACGATCCCGAGCTTCGTTTCACACCATCAGGTGCGGCCGTTGCGAAATTTCGCGTTGCCT
>JBIIPL010000020.1:0-12636 GCA_044342645.1 Candidatus Planktophila sp.
ACGCATAGGTTCGCTATACAAAAGTGCGCAGACTCGGCCGGCAACTAATCGGGGGTTATCTACGATAAGTACAGGGAGATCTTTAACAAGTTTTGCACCTGCTGGATCAGTTAGCACCGCTACCGCACCACGATTTTTAGCGCTCTCAGAAAATTCAGCGCCGTGGCGTTTGGCTCCAGGAATTGCCACAAACAAATCCCCCGGCATCACATCACTGTCACTGTGTGTGGCTCCAGTGATCACGATTTCGGCTAGATCATCTTTCCCGATAGAGATCTCGGCGTTACAAGATTCTGCAATTTTGGCGAGTGTTAGCGCAGGAGAATTAAATGTTCGCATCATCGCTTCTTTGCACTCGCTTGTGAAACCTTGGCCTCAGCGGTTTGGCTTTGTTTCTTAAGTAATTCCTTCTGCGTAAGTGCTACAGGTAAAACTTTTGTTCCTGTCGGCGCAACGTGTTCGGATTGAAGAACAAATGTCATTACCTTTTTGAAGACCGGACCAGCCAGTGAACCGCCGTAATGTGCACCTTTTGGATCTTGAATAGTTACGTTGATTACATATCTTGGATTATCTGCTGGTGCAAAACCGATAAATGATGCCGTGTATCCGCTGTAGCATCCACAATCTGTGTTGTAACGGTTTGCAGTACCGGTTTTACCAGCCACACGATAACCAGGAATCGCTGCACTTGGCGCAGTACCTTGCCCCGAAACAACTGACTCCATCATGATTCGTAATTGCTTGGCGGTTTCCGCGCTGATCACCCGCTCGTTGATGCGAGGCACTGATGCTGTATACCTGCCTGATTCATCTGTAGTACCAGCGATAACTGTTGGAGAAACGCGAACACCGTTGTTAGCGATCGTTGCAAACATGCTCGTAACTTGCATCGCCGTTACTGAGTACCCCTGGCCAAAGGCCACTGTTGGAGCTGTGGTTCCAGACCAATCACTGACCGGGTGGAGAATTCCCTTTGATTCACCAGGTAAACCTGAACCTGTTGACTTTCCCATTCCAAATTTAGATAAGTAACTATACAAAGTGTCGTTAGAAAGCATCTCACCAATTTTTATTGTTCCGGTATTTGATGAGACTGCCAAGATTCCAGAAGTAGTTAAATACTGAACTGGATGACGCTCATGATCAGAAAAAATTTCTCCAGCACGTTTAAGTGAATACGGAACTTTCAGAACAGTTTCTGGCGTGATCTTCTTCTCTTCAAGAGCTGCAGCCAAGGTCATAATTTTTCCAGTCGATCCAGGCTCATAAACATCTTGCACCGATGGATTGCGCATCGAAGCCGCTGAGACTGTCTTAGTGTTATTTGGGTCAAAAGTAGGTGCTGTTGCGTGTGCCAGAATCTGTCCCGTTTTGGGATCCATAACTATCACGGTGCCACTTTGAGCACGAGCTTTACTTACCGCTTCTTGAATAGCGTTTGCCGCAACCCACTGCACATCGCGATCGATCGATAGCCGAACTGTGGTGCCCTTTTTAGCGGCAATTATCTCGTTTTGGGATCCCGGAATTTCCGCGCCAAGCCCGCGAGCAAATGAATATCTTCCATCAGTGCCAGAGATTTCTGAGTTCATGCTTGATTCAATTCCAGTTGCACCGATGCCATCTTGACGGACGAAACCCACGAGTGATGAAACAAGTGAGCCGGAAGGATATTCGCGAATGTAATTTCTCTCACCGAGGAAGCCAACTATTCGTTTATCAAATTTCTCCTTTGCTAACCCAGCGTTATACGAATCAATCGCACCGCTTAGATCGCGCCAAACCGCTGGTTTCGCACTCCTACTCACTACCGCATAACGCTTGGTTCCTGTGATTGCGCTTTGCACTTGTGCAACTGTCATTCCAAGATAGGGAGCAGCAAAGCTAGCTGTCTGAGCTGCATCGGTGATTAAGGCTTGATCAACCACAATATTGATGGCAGAGACGCTTCGCGCAAATGCGACACCATTGATATCAGTGATTTCACCACGCGCTGCTGGGATTGCGCGAGTTGATTCCATCTCATTTGCAGCCTTGTTGCGATAGTCACTGGCTTGTATTGCTTGAATTTGAATTAGTCGAGCGGCGAATAATAGGAAAAAGATAAAAATAAAGATAGTAAGTATTCGAATCCGCGAGGTGGCGAGATTTAAATTACCCACGTTTAATATCTCCATTTGCCAACGTCTGCGCCGCTTCATCTAAATTAAGAAATACGGGAGAATTTGATGGGCGCATTCCAAGTGATTGCGCTGTCGCTGCAAGTGCTTCAGGAGAAGATGCAGCTTCAATCTGGCGATTAATTGCTTCGCGTTGATCTGCCACAACTTTGGCTTCAGCCTTTAGCTCAGATAGCGTAAAAGCATCTTGTGCCAAGAGAATATTTACTGCAAGAAGAATTAATAGGCCGATGCCTGCCACTGCAGATAAGAAGGTTGCGAAGAAACGATGGGTTGCTTGCGTTCCTTCAGAAACACTCGGAACTAATTTAAGAAATACCTCAACTGATTTCTCGGTTAATCGCTGGCGAGGAGCTTTAAGTGCAGTTGAGTTTAGAAGCGCCATTTATGCCGCCACCTTTTCAATTGCACGCAGGCGCACAGAAGCCGAACGCGGATTCTGTGCCAGTTCTTGATCTGAAGGTGTTTCTCCTGATTTTGAAACAAGGGCAAATTTGGCAGCAAACTCTGGAAGATCAACAGGCAAATTTCTTGGACTCTTCGAAGTTGATCTTTCAACAAAGATCTCTTTAACGATTCGATCTTCAAGTGACTGGAATGAGAGAACAACCACGCGTCCTCGGATAGTTAATAAATCCAGTGCAATCGGTAGCGCGCGAGTAATCGCGCCTAGTTCATCATTGGCTTCAATACGTAACGCCTGGAAAGTGCGCTTTGCTGGATTTCCACCAGTGCGACGGGTCGCAGCAGGAATGCTCTCTTTTACTAGCGCTGCTAATTCTTGTGTTGAGTTAAGTGGGGCTATGGCGCGTGCCTTAACAATGTTTTCAACAATGCGAGTAGCAAATTTCTCTTCTCCGAATGTGCGCAATATCTTTACCAACGCACCGGGTGCATAGGTATTAACAATCTCTGAAGCTGTGATTCCGCGGCTGCGATCCATTCGCATATCAAGTGGCGCATCTTGGGAATATGAAAAGCCGCGATCAACTTCATCGAGTTGGATTGACGAAACTCCCAGGTCAAATAGGACGCCATTTACTTCCTTGATGCCGTGTGCTGCGGCGACTTCACCAATCTGATCAAAGATTGCGTGCGCGCTCTTGAAGCGATCACCAAAGCGGGCTAGTCGCGCGGTGGCGCGATCGAGTGCGATCTGATCGCGGTCAATTCCGATGACAGTAAGGGTTGGAAATTTCTCAAGCAGGGCTTCGGTGTGACCGCCCAGACCAAGTGTGCAATCAATGATTACTGGTTTTTCATTTAGTAATACTGTTGGGGAGAGCAATTCAATGCAGCGATCAAGCATTACAGATATGTGTTGCGTACTTGCATCGTTCATCTACTCCCCCTATTCCTTTGCTAATCAGTTTTAGATTAAGTTTTTAACTGCTTTATCTCTCATCTCTGGTCACCGCCGGCCGACGGATCTAACGAAAGTGACACCGGGGAAGGGGTGTCACTGCCGGCTTTTGGTCGGCGGTGGCCACAAATGAGAGCGCTATTAAGTTGTTTTACTTTTGCTTAAAAGAGTCCGGGGAAGATCTCCTCTGACACTTCAGCAAAACCTTTTTCACGATCTGATAAATAAGAATTCCAAGCTGCGTTATCCCAAATTTCAACGCGAGTATTTGCACCGATTACTACGCAATCTTTTTCAAGTCCGGCATATGTGCGAAGGCCGGCAGGAATAGTTACGCGACCTTGGCGATCAGGAATTTCATCGTGTGCGCCAGCAAACATCACACGCATGTAATCGCGCGCATTCTTTGATGTAACAGGTGCTTGGCGCAGAGTTTCAGTGATCGTTGCAAATTCAGCAGATGGAAAAACGTATAAGCAACGCTCTTGTCCTTTAGTAATTACCAATCCGGCAGAGAGTTCTTCACGAAATTTCGCGGGAAGAATTAAGCGGCCCTTTTCATCAAGGCGTGGCTCGTGGGTGCCGAGAAACATTTTCTTAGCCCCCTTCCCCGAGGACTCGTAAGCGGGAAATACCGCTTAATCCCCCACTTTACTCCACTTTCCTCCTTTTTCAACCACCCTACGCCACTAATCTCCCGCCTACACCCCAGCGCTCCCCACCTGATTTCAAGGGGCTCAGGGCATGAAAAAAGCCCCCGCCAGTGGCGAGGGCTGAGATTGCGCGGAGGTTTTAGCCGTTATTTCGCTGATCCCAGCGATCTTCCATTCCCTTGGTGAATCCCTGGTTAAAGGAGCGGCGAGCGCGTTTTGGTGACCCGCCATCCTTTCCGAACTTTGATGAGCGTGTGGTTACGCCGTTAATCAGAAGAATTACGCCTACCAGGGCCACGAGGAAGCCACCCACGCCGACCAAGGTCAGCTGAGCAACGAGGCCGGCAAAGAGGATTGCAAAGCCGCCGAGCAAGGCAGCGATTGCGATACCGATCGATGCGCTAAATCTTGATCTTGAACCGCTTAGCGTCGAGACAAGACGTGGGTCATCAGCAGATAACGCCTCTTCCATCTCGGCTAGGAGGCGTTGTTCGCGATCAGATAGTGCCATATCCCCACAATAGAACATCTTTGCGCCAAGGGCTAGTTGATCTGCAACCCTGCCTTAATCCGCTTGATCTTCTTCCTGATCCGATGGCTTTATCAAGCGCCCCGGACGAACACTGCCACGGCCAAAGCGCGCTTGCGCCTGATCTATCGCACTTTCAGCTTCTCGCCAGCCCTTTTCGCGCGCTCCGAGGATCAGTTGCTCAGGGGAATCTTCCTGCAGATTCTCAAGTGAGACTCCGACTAAGCGCAAACGTGCCCGCTCGATCTTTAGCGCCAGATAGAGCGACTTAACAACTTCATAAACTTCGTGCGTGCCATCGATTGGTAGTGGCAAAGTTTTCGAACGGTTGATCGTTGAGAAATCTGCAAAGCGAACCTTGATAGATATCGTCTTTGCAAATAAACCTTTTTCTCGTAAACGCGCGGTGGACTTTTCAGTCATACGCAAGAACTCTTGCAAAATTTCAGTTGGGTTATCTAGATCATTTGGAAAAGTTTCTGCGGAGGAGATACTTTTATCAGGCTCCTCCGGTGTTACATCACGATAGTCGCGCCCCCAAGCAAGTTCATATAGAGATGCTCCGGCAGCATCACCGAGTGCGCGAATCAATGTTGCTCGCGGTGTATTTGCGATATCAGCCACCGTGTGAAGACCAAGTCTTTCAAGTTGTTCGGCAGTCTTTGGACCAACTCCCCAGATTGCTCCAACAGGAAGTGGATGCAGAAAGGTGAGTATGCGATCGGTGGTTATCTCAAGCATGCCATTTGGTTTGCAGTGCTGTGAGGCTAGTTTGGCAATAAATTTTGATGGCGCGATACCCACCGAACAAGTAATGCCTTCCTCTTTTTCGACTCGAGCCCGAATTGCGGTTGCGATCTCGCGGCCGGTGCCGAGTAATTTACGGGCACCTGTGACATCAAGAAATGCTTCATCAAGTGAGATCGGTTCAACTAGCGGTGTGTATGCGGCAAATATCTGCATTACGCGCTCTGATATTTCAGAGTAACGATGATGATCGGGTGCGACAAAGATTGCTTGTGGCGCCATTCTCTGCGCGCGACCAACTGGCATTGCAGCGCGTATTCCAAATTTTCGTGCGGCGTAGTTTGCAGACAAGACAACACCGCGCGCGCCAGCACCAACTACAACTGCTTTGCCGCGAAGTTCGGGGTGATCTAGTTCGGCCACCGAGGCATAGAAAGCATCCATATCTACATGCAGAATCGTTGCCTGTGTCATTTCTGGATCGCTTGCTGTACTAATTGGCGCGACCATTTTTCATAAGCTGCGCGTAGATCCCAAGCACCGTTGGCGTTGATAGAGATGCCGCGATCACCGGTTCTGCGAGTTTTGCCACGGACTAACAATATGGATGAACTGTAGAGAGTGGAAGCAAATCCCTCTTGGGCGTCAGAGAAAAATGTGGAGTCGGTACAGCCATAACCATCATCGAGAGTTAAGAAGATTACGCGCCGCCCCGAACGCACTGGTGGGGTCTGCATCGCAACTTTAATTCCTGCCACCAGTACTTCACTCTGTGATCTCAGTGAAAGTAAGTCAGAAGATTTAACTGCGCCGATCGCATTTAAAAATGGAGCGTAAAACTCGAGCATATGGTGGGTGATATCCATCCCTAAACGTTCTACCTCATTGCGCACCTTTTCTGCTTGGCCCATGGCAGGCAAACCACTTGCCTCCACATCAGGAGGCGCAAAACCAAAGACCATCTGGGATCCGCCAATCTTGGCAACCGGTGAGCGAGTTAAATCAGATAAGTGCAGCAATAAATCACGATGGTTTATCACGCCATCTTTTAACGAATGCACCTGGTCAAGTGCGCCGGTCATAATTAAAGTTTCGATAACTGGATGCGATGCACCGGACCTGCGATAAAAATCTGCCAGGTCAAGGTAAGGGCGTCCTGCGATTATTGAAGTGACTTCTTTATCGCTAATTCCGGAAACTGAAGTGAGCGCAATCCGTACGCTCTCACCACCGACTTCATTCTTTTCTACCGTGTATTGACTGCCCGAAAAATTAATATCTAGCGGTGATAAACCAACACCGAGTTGGCGCGCTTCATCAATCATTAAACGCTTTGGGTACATACCTGGATCATGAGTTAGAACACCTGCGATAAATGCTGCTGGGTAATGAGTTTTCAAATAAGCAGATTGATATGTGGGAAGTGCGAAAGCTGCAGCGTGTGCTTTACAGAAACCAAAAGATGCAAAGGCGCGAAGGACATCCCAGATTTGGGTAATGGTGGTCAACTCATAACCGCGCTCTGTGGCGGCAGGAAAGAACCAATCGCAGACTTCTTGTTGGCCTTCCTTGCTGCCTAAAGCGCGCCGTTTTTCATCGGCGGCAGCAAGTGAGATGCCAGTCATCACTGCGATAATCGAGATAACTTGTTCGTGAAAGACGACCACGCCTTCGGTCTGCGCCAAGATCGAATAAAGATCGGGGTGGATTATCTGTGCACTGGTCCAGCCGTGACGAGCGTTGAGAAAGGGTCTAATCATGTCGCTCTTAACTGGACCGGGGCGAAAGAGTGAGATATCAATAATTAAATCGCTAAAAGTTTTAGGCGCTAACTTGCCGACTAGTTCGCGTTGTCCGGGGCTTTCGACTTGAAAAATACCTAAGGTGCGCGTTGATTGGATTAACTCATAAGTTGGCCCATCATCTAGTGGCACGGCATCAATATCTAGATCAATATCGGCAACACGTTTTATCTCGTGCACAGCATGCGCAATTGTCGACTGCATTCGCACGCCCAAGATATCTAGTTTTAATAACCCAATTTCTTCTACGCCATCTTTATCAAATTCCACCATTGGATAACCACTGGCGTTAAATTGCACTGGCGCGCGATCTAAAAGACCGGCATCAGATAGAACAACGGCGCAAGGGTGCATCGCTAAATGGCGCGGCAGGCCATCAAGGCGCTGTGCCAACGAAATCGCCATCACGGTAAGTGGGGCAGATAAGTTAAGTGAGCGAAGTTCAGGAAGTGATTTAAGGGTTGTCTCAATATTACGGGCACGAATATGTGGCAGAGATTTAGCGATTAGATCTATCTCCATCGCCGGCAGGCCAAGTGCTGCACCAACATCACGGATCGCATTTCGGGCGCGGTAGGTGTCGACCATGGAAACAGTTGCACAGCGCGAAAGTGCTTGTGGGGATTGCCAATCAGTATCGCCATATCTTTTAAAGACCAAGTCATATATTTCTAAACGGCGCGCAGATTCGACATCTATATCAATATCAGGAAGTGCCCTGCGCAGCGGTGAACAGAAACGCTCCATCAATAAACCGTGTTGCATCGGATCAACTCCTGAAATACCCAGCAGGTGACAGATCAAGGAACCGGCACCGCTGCCACGCGCTGCCACCCGAATATTTTTATCGCGCGCCATATCGGTGATATCAGCAACGGTTAAGAAATATGGTTCGTATCCCAGTGTTGCAACGGTGGCGAGCTCGTCATCTAAACGCGCACGTGCTTTATTGATTGTGGCTGAATCGTTGTAGCGCCAGTTGATTCCGGATTCACAGCGCGTGCGCAACAAGGTGCGCATTGCACTTGCCGAATCAGCACCGACTATATGAGCCTCAGGTAAGTGGATGCCGCCTAAACCAAGATCGCGTTGTGGCGAAAGAAGTGCGCGCTCGGCCCATTGGCGCGTTGTATTTAAAAGATCGCGTGGGGTGCGCTCTCCGGCGGCGCGCGCAATTTCAGCAGCGAGTGAAATCATCTGATCGCTCGATTTTAAATAACCTTCAGCGTTACGCCGTTCGAGGTGGCGTTGATGTAAAGGAACTAATTGGCGCGCGCAATCTAAAATATCTGCAACTGGCCCATCTGCCCCATCGCGCATACGCACCGCATTTGTGATCACTGCATCAATATCGTGATCGCGGGCAAAGATAAGCGATCGCACCGCATGTCCAGTCGAGAAAGGGCCGTTGCCTGCAACCAAGTGAGATACGCAATCTATGGCGTGATCGCCAAATAAAGAGCGGGTCTTATTAAATATCTCAAGTGCTATATCACTGCGGTGCAAAGTAAGGGCTTGGCTAACTGGTGATTCGGGGCCATGCAACAAATGCAGTTGAGTTGAGTATTGGCTAAAGCGTTGCAAGAAATCTAAAGTCAGAATCGGTGTGCGATCTGCGGCGTTCATATTAAGACCGCTTAATAAACGCACCAGCGCGCGCCATCCCCCATCACCGTGAGCCAAGATAGTCACGCGCGGCAAATCTTTAGCAGGA
Source organism: Candidatus Planktophila sp. (assembly GCA_044342645.1). Taxonomy (GTDB): domain Bacteria; phylum Actinomycetota; class Actinomycetes; order Nanopelagicales; family Nanopelagicaceae; genus Planktophila. The sequence goes on from JBIIPL010000020.1 coordinate 8,992, forward strand.
GCACTCTTAATATTTGGATCAGCTAATAAATCAATAGCTAGATTGATGCCGATAATTGGCGCGATACCAAATTCCAGGCAAGCGCTAGCGAAACGGATCGCACCTGATAAACCATCGCGATCAGTGAGTGCGAGCGCCGGTGATTCAAATTGCGCAGCGCGTTCTACAAGATCGCGTGGTTGGGTGGTTCCGTATTTAAGTGAGAAAGCACTTGATGTACGCAGGTGTATGAAGCTCATTTTTTCTTTGACTTAAACCTGAATCAAACCTGTTTTACGATCCAGGAACCTGTGATCTCATCGCGTTCGAGTTGAAAGGTATTTAACGCACCGATAGGTGCAGCTTCGACGGTCCATAAAGCACGCGCACCATCATCAGGGCGATAGATGCCATCGCTAACTCGGTTCCACCAACCACCTGCTTCACACCAACGCGAGAGAACGGCGTGGATACGAAAGCGTTTGCCGCGGAAAGTGAATTCGATAGGTGTAGCCGCTCCGTCGGAGATGACATCGTGAGCGGGAGCAACTTCTGGGACTGACATTTTTACGCGCCTCAAGCCTTCCTGTGGATATTCGAACAAGTGTTCGAAAAGTAACTCAAGGCTCTGACATTGGCAAGACGCGCACCACGCCACGCTCAAGATAGTTGAAAGTTCAACTATCTCCCCTACACTTGCCCGAGTCAGAACAATTGCTAATCAGTTACCAATTCAGTTACCAACAAGGAGATCCATGGACGCAGTACTCGTAATCGGCCGAATTCTTTTCGCCCTTCTCTTCATCACATCAGGAATCGCTCACTTTGCAAAGCTTGAGATGATGACCGGCTATGCCAAGTACAAGAAGTTGCCTGCTGCAAAGCTCGGCGTAATCGCAAGCGGACTTTTCTTCCTGCTCGGTGGCATCTACATCGCCCTCGGCTTCTGGGTTGACCTCGGCGCGCTCTTGCTCGCAATCACATTGGTACTTGCTGCAGTGATCTTCCATAACTTCTGGAAAGAGACTGATGCAACTGCAAAGCAGAACGAGATGATCGCTTTTAATAAAGATCTCGCACTTGCCGGCGCATCTCTAATTATCTTTGCACTCATCTACAGTGGTGCAGTTTCAGCAGATGCTTTCGGACCACACCTCGGAAACATCTCTTTCTTTAACAAGTAAAGAAACCTTCACCGAAACGGCTTCCAGAAATGGGGGCCGTTTCGCTTTTAGGTGAGAGTATTAAGAAATGGAAACCTTGCTGGCGATTATCTCTGGTGGGGTAATCGGCGCAGTTCTCGGCTTAGTTGGCGCTGGTGGAGCGATGCTTTCGGTTCCAATTCTGATGTACGGCTTTGGCTTTGATCCCAAGCCCGCAACTACTGCAGCCCTCGCCGTGGTTTTACTTGCCGCGCTATCTGGCTTGATTCCAAAGATACAAAAGAAGCAAGTTCTTTATCGCGATGCCTTTGTTATCTGGGGTATCGGTTTGATAACCAACTTAGGTTTTTCATCCATTGTTGAACAAATTCCGGATTCAGTTATTACAACTGGATTTGCTGGAGTCTTAATCTTGGCAGGTGCATCGATGTTGCGGCCGCCAACGTTAGATGAACAGAAGCGAATGCCTCTTCCTGTATTGGTCGTTTTATCATTGTTCATCGGAACTTTGACTGGGCTTTTTGGTATCGGAGGTGGCTTCCTTGCGATTCCAGTATTAGTTCTTTACTTTGGAACTCCGCAAATTGTCGCAGCCGGAACTTCGCTCTTAATTATCGTCATTAACTCACTAACGGCTTTTGTTGGCCATCGCTCGCTATGGGCAGATGTACAGTGGCAAATTCCGATCTTGATGGGGGCATCTGCCATTGTTATCGCGCAAATCGCATCACAGCTGGCCCACAAAACATCACCAGTGGCACTGCGCAGAGCATTCGCTTACCTGCTATTTTCGATTTCTATCTTTACTTTAGTAAAAACCTATTTTTAAGGTTTTAAATTCTTAATAGCGCGCGACATGAACCCGGCTAGCACCAACATCAAAACTGGGTAGGCCATTCCGATTGAAAGATTTGTATATTCAGCAATCAAACCTGTAACCGTTGGTCCAAAGAAGAATCCGGCAATTCCGATTACACCAACGCGTGAAATTGCTACCGCTGGCGCGATTCCAGGAGTCTTGCTTGCTGCCAAAATGAAAGCCGGGAACATCGGTCCAATACCTAAACCTGCGGCGACAAAACCTAAATTAACAATTATCAGCGCTGGTATTGGATGAGTATCAGAGATAGGAATTGCAATCGCCATGGCGATTCCCCAAATACTTCCACCGAAGTAGCCACCGAGTTTGACCAATCTAGCTGGGCCAAAGTAATCAAGTGCGCGATCACCTAAGAAGCGGCTAACAATCATGGCCAGGGCAAAGGATGCAAAGGCAGATGCATAAACACCTTTTTCATACCCCATTTCATCGCGCAATAAAATTGCACCCCAGTCACTTGCAGCGCCTTCGCCAACCAGGCTTGCGAGTAAACCGAATCCCAGGAACCAAAGTGGCATAACTGATTTACCAAATAAAGGAATTTTTGATTCGTGCTCTTCTTCGCCTTTATGTCCGTCAATTGTTCGAGGTAGCAAGTATGAAGCGGCGATCAAATAGGCAATGACCGAGACCGCTGCAATCACAATTAAATTTGCTTGTGGTGAAACATGGCGAGTAATCAAGCCGCCTACGACAGTCGTTAAAAATGCTCCAGTACTCCACATTGCGTGGAAGGAAGATAAATAGCGACGTCCCAGAATTTTTTCGACCACAGTTCCTTGAAAGTTGTAACACATATCAATAAGGGCATAACCAAGACCCATAGTGAAGAGCGTTAAAAATAGCGCTACTGCATTTGTAGAAAGCGCCATCCCCGCCAAACCAGCAGGCATAACAAAAACTCCAGCGAAAATTGTTCGCTGTGAGCCATACATATGCATAAAGCGACCTGCTAGCTGAGCTCCAGTTACAGATCCAAATGTGCTGCCAAGTAAAACAAATCCGAATTCGCCATTTGAGAGACCGATCGCATCTTTAATCTCTGGGATTCGTGGAACCCATCCCATTGAGACTATGCCGAGCAATAAGAAACAGACCCATAGAGAATTTCGGGCTAATTTTGCACGGTGAAGTAGATCGCTATCGGCAACAGACATTTGCCAAGGGTATCCTGCAACCATGGATGGAATCTTAGAAAAGGCGGCGGTAAAGCGATTTATTCAAGCAGCAAAAGATCTCGGAGTTACGGGAGAAGTCACTGTTCTAGCAGAAACCGCCCGTACTGCAGTTGATGCCGCAAATGGTCTTGGTATTGAAGTGGGCCAAATTGCATCATCGCTAATCTTTAAATTACCTTCTGGCAATCCGCTCTTGATTATCACCAGCGGTCGCCACCGCGTTGACACAGAACTTGTTGCAAAGAATTTAGGGCTCCCAGAACTCGGACGCGCTGATGCTAATTACGTAAAAGAAGTATCTGGGTACTCAGTTGGAGGCGTGAGCCCATTGGGGTGGATTTCAAAGCCAGAAATCATCCTTATTGATGAAGCGCTAAGCGATTACGACGTTGTTTGGGCTGCTGCTGGACATCCTCATGCGGTGTATCCAACAACGTATGTCGAA
>JBIIPL010000102.1:0-4544 GCA_044342645.1 Candidatus Planktophila sp.
TAAAAACCTTGGGCCCCAGCCAAAAGATACTGGTCGCCCAGATTTCTCAGACAAGATGCTTCTTAGTTCTACAACCTTGGCATCATCTCTTCGATCTAAGTAAGCCATAATCGCGATGTAACCATCTGCATCAGTAGTCGCAATCAAATTCTTGAGCGCTGCAGTTAAAGTATTGCCGTCTCCGAATATCTCAACGCCTTCATCAACTGCCGATGCTGTTAATTGCGGTAATTTGTTATTCCACTCAATTAAAACTGCTGATGTTGCTTCTTTTGCTTCAGTGACATTGGGTTGATTGAATGGGTCTACGCCAAGTGCGGCGCCCATCAACGCAGTCACCCATTCCCAGAATAAGAAATGTTCTCCCAGATCAGCAGCAACTGTTAATTGAGCACCTGTAGCAAAAGCAATTGAGAAAGCGCCGCCACCTGCTGCTTCGCTAAAATTCTCTGTGGCAATTGGCAACCGCCCCTTTTGATCCTTACCAGTGGATTCAGCAATTAACTGCTCGATCCAATCTGATAGCCCCGGAAACTTAGAACCAAGATCTGTAAAACCTAAATATTGATCGTTTTGGGTAATAAGTAAGTAAGCGACATCTAGGGCCACGGAAGGATCACGCAGTAATTGTGCACGAGCATCACCGGCCTCATCCAAAAGTATTGAAGCATCGACTCCCATTAAGGTAGCTGGTGTCAGCCCAAAGGCAGTTAGCGCGCTAAATCGTCCGCCTACCTTTGGATCTGCATTTATAACAGTAAAACCTTTTGCTCTTGCATCCAGATCTAACGGAGAACCAGGGTCGGTTACAAAGAGCATATGCGAAGTTGGATCCAATTTTGCATCTTTCAAATACCCTTCAAAGAAGGCTCGTTGGGATGCTGTCTCTATCGTTGATCCTGATTTTGAGCCGACAATTACCAACATTTTTTCGGGGGATCCGGTTAGCCCGTGCGCTAGATAATCTGGATCGGTTGAATCTAAGATAAAGATTTTTTTGCCATAAGTTTTAGCTATTACTTCCGGAGCGAGGGAAGATCCACCCATTCCGCACAGTATTAAATTGTCGAACTCTCTAAATTTCGCAGCAACTGCATCGAGTATCGGAAGCAACTCGCGAGAACTCTCATCTAAATCAACCCAATTAAGTCTTATCGCTGCTTCCTTGGCCGCTGCTGGCCCCCAAGTATTGGCATCCTTGTTCGCCAATTTTGGATGGGCTTCGGCAAGGCGAAGATAAATAGGATCGGTACGATCGACCTTACTTAGAGCGGGTCCGCCTAAAGTGATCATTACTTAAGGGCTGCTTCAATCTTCGCAACGATTACATCTGCGCCAAAACCAAATTCTGCAAAAAGCTTCGTGGCCGAGGCTGATGCACCGTAATGTTCTAGTGAAATAGCAATGCCGCTATCACCAATGTATTCACGCCAACCTTGTGCAATTCCCGCTTCGATACTTACCTTTAGCCTCGCTGATTTTGGCAAAACACTTTCTTGATAGGCAGCGCTCTCTTGCGCAAACCATTCTAGACAAGGTGCACTCACAACGCGTGCGGCGATAGATTTCTCAGCCAAAGCGCTCTGCACAGCAAGTGCAACGCTAACTTCTGAACCAGTAGCGACAATCACAACATCAGCAGTGGTTGCAGAATCCTTAAGAATGTAAGCGCCTTTGTTAACTAACTCCGCTGCTCCATGTGAAGTGCGATCAACTACCGGAAGGTTCTGACGGGAAAGCAATAGCCCCACTGGTTTACGGCGAAGCATTATCGCTTTCCAAGCCTCGCGCACTTCATTTGCATCAGCGGGGCGTATAACCGAGAAGTTAGGGATAGCTCGCAGCGTTGCCAAATGCTCAATCGGTTGGTGAGTTGGTCCATCTTCGCCGAGCCCAATTGAATCGTGGCTCCAAATAAATATGCTGGGTAGATCCATAATTGCTGAGAGACGAACCGCTGGACGCATGTAATCACTGAAGACTGCAAATGTTCCACCAAAAGTTTTGGATAAGCCGTGCAGTGCGATTCCATTTAGGATTGAACCCATTGCATGTTCGCGAATACCAAAGTGGATCATTCGCCCATAAGGATTTGCTCCAGTCATCTTGCTACTGGCCGGCAAGAAAGAACCCGCGCTGTTGATCGTTGTGTTATTGCTACCTGCTAAATCTGCAGATCCACCCCAGAATTCTGGAAGTGATTTTGCAAGTGCAGCAATGACTTCACCGGATGCTTTACGTGTAGCGACATCTTTGCCTGCGGCATATTGCGGCAGTTCGGCATCCCAACCTTTAGGAAGTTCACCACTAAGTAAACGCTGTAACAACTTCGCGCGTTCTGGATTTGCGCTCTGCCACGAGGCGAACTTTTCATTCCAGCCCTTACGCGCCTGCGCACCCCTGGCTTTAACTTGGCGCACGTGGGTAAGAACTTCTGTTGGCATAGCAAAATGTTCATCAGGATTTAGACCCAACAACTTCTTTGTTTCAATAATCTCTTCCGCACCAAGTGCTGATCCGTGGGATTCAGCGGTATTACGCGCTTTAGGGGCGGGCCAAGCGATAATTGATTGCATTCGAATTAGCGTTGGTTTACTTACTTCTTTCTTTGCTGCAACCATCGCTGCATCCAAAGTAATCAGATCAACTCTGCCATCACTTGCTGCTGCTACATCGATAACGTTCCAACCGTAGGCGCGATAGCGAGCGGATACATCTTCGGTGAAAGCTATGTGAGTATCACCTTCAATTGAAATTCGGTTATCGTCATAAATAACTTTCAAATTACCAAGTTCTTGTGTGCCAGCCAAAGATGAAGCCTCGCTACTTACACCCTCTTGCAGATCTCCATCGGAGCAGATAACCCAAATATTATGATCAAAGAGCGAAGAGTTAGCGGGCGCATCTGGATCTAATAAACCACGTTCATAGCGCGCTGCCATAGCCATACCAACTGCAGTTGCAACACCAGCGCCTAAAGGACCGGTAGTCATCTCCACTCCGGCAGTGTGTCCATATTCCGGATGGCCGGGAGTTAGCGAATTCCAAGTGCGGAAGGCTTTTAAATCTTCCATCTCAAGACCGTAACCGCTGAAGAAGAGTTGGGTGTAGAGAGTTAGTGATGAATGTCCGCAAGATAAAACAAAACGATCACGTCCCAACCACTTTGGATCTGCAGGATCGTGTATTAGATGGCGCTGAAATAAATTGTAGGCAACCGGAGCAAGAGACATTGCTGTACCGGGATGACCGTGACCAGCGTTTTGCACCGCATCCATTGCCAGGGCGCGGGCGTATGCAACAGCGCGGTCATCAAGCTCTAGCCAGTTCTCTAAATCGCTCATTACGAATTTACTCCCACGTTGGATGTTTGAGTACGGACCGGGGAAGTGGTTATTGCTAATCGCAGACGCCAGGCTGAGATCCAAACTAGGGTTGAACCCAAAAGGTGTGCAGCGACAAGTATTTCAGGTATCCCAGTGAAGTATTGGATATAACCAATCGCGCCTTGCGCAAGCGAGATTGCAGTGAAGACAATTATTCTGTGGCGGTGCAATGGATTTGAGCGAGCGGCAACGTAGAGCGCCAAGGTAAGTCCAAGGAGTGCAATTACCAGCTCTGCGTGAATCGTCGCAACTGTCCGAATATCAAATCCGAAGCGGCGCGCATCTTCATCACCAGCATGGGGACCGCTGCCGGTTACCAAAGTACCCAAAGCAATCACGAGGAAGGTGAGATAGATATGGACTCTTGAAAGATTCGCGGTAATTTTTTCTGCAGGCTTAATCCGGATGATGCCATTTTCTCGACGGTCATATAGAGAAGTAGCACCTCCGATCAAGATTATTGAAAGCAGTAGGTGTGCTGCAACAGGAAGTGGGTGCAAATCTGTCAGCACGGTAATTCCACCAAGTACGCCTTGACCGAGAATTCCAAGAACCTGACCAAGTGCCAATAAACGTAAATCCCGTCGTCTCTTAAATAAGACGTGTGCTAATACTGCGATCGCTACCGCGATTAGCGCGAAGGTCAGCAATCTATTTCCGAATTCAATCCACGCGTGTAATTGACCTTCCGCCTGATTGGGGACAGGGGTGTAAGAACCGGGCGTGCATTCTGGCCAGGTTGGGCATCCGAGCCCCGATCCAGTCAGTCGAACCGCGCCGCCGGTCAGGACCAAGCCCGCCTGCAAGACCAGCAAAATGCCATACAAGACGCGACGCAATTTCATGGCTTAAGACTAGGACCTCAACCACGCGCCCTGAGTGGAAAGCGCGAGCGAATTACGACACAATAGTGTTGTGAAAATAAATGGAGGGCCAACCCTCAAGGCGACTGATGATCCGCGCACTCGCGACGCCGTTGCCCGCTCCATCCTAGAAAATGGGCCATCTACAGCCGCAGCCCTGGGCGAGCGATTAGGTTTAACTCCGGCAGGCATCCGCCGCCATTTAGATTTACTTACCGCCGATGGAATATTAGAAGCGCGCGAACCTCGCATCTCATCCACCCGTGGTCGCGGCAGACCTTCGAAGGTATTTGTT
>JBIIPL010000002.1:0-37006 GCA_044342645.1 Candidatus Planktophila sp.
AGAAAATAACTGAAGGGTAAAAAATGAGCAACAGAATGTCATTCATTGGCCGAGATATGGCCGTTGACTTAGGTACTGCAAACACCTTGGTCTACGTACGCGGTCGTGGCATCGTACTTAATGAGCCTTCAGTTGTTGCCGTCAATCAAGATACTGGCGGAATTCTTGCCGTTGGACTTGAGGCCAAGAAGATGATTGGTCGCACACCTGGAAACATTGTCGCGATCCGTCCGCTAAAGGATGGCGTTATTGCAGACTTCGACACAACAGAGCGCATGCTCCGTTACTTCATCCAGAAAGTTCACCGCCGCCGTTACCTTGCTAAACCACGTATCGTCGTTTGCGTTCCTTCCGGAATCACAGGCGTTGAACAGCGCGCGGTAAAAGATGCAGGTTATGCAGCTGGCGCACGTAAGGTTTACATTATTGAAGAACCGATGGCTGCTGCTATCGGAGCGGGTCTACCAATCCACGAACCAACTGGAAATATGGTTGTCGATATCGGTGGCGGAACAACAGAAGTTGCAGTCATTTCACTTGGTGGAATCGTTACATCACTTTCAATCCGCGTAGGTGGAGATGAGTTAGATCAATCAATTATTAACTGGGTTAAGCGCGAATTCTCATTACTTCTCGGAGAACGTACCGCTGAAGAAATTAAGATGGCGATCGGTTCTGCTTATCCATTGCAAGGCGAGAACGATGCTGAAATTCGTGGCCGCGATCTAGCAACAGGTCTACCAAAGACAATCGTTGTATCAGCTGCAGAAATTCGTAAAGCGCTAGAAGAGCCAGTGAATGCAATCATCAATGCAGTAAAGAGCACCCTTGATAAGTGCCCACCAGAGCTTTCATCAGATCTTATGGATCGTGGAATTGTTCTCACGGGTGGAGGAGCGCTACTTAAGGGCTTGGATGAAAGACTTCGTAAAGAAACAGGGATGCCAATTCACATCGCTGACCGTCCATTGGATGCAGTCGTTGAAGGATCCGGTAAGTGCATTGAAGAGTTCGAAGCCCTTGAAAAGGTTTTGATCTCTGAGCCACGTCGATAGGTTTTAAAGATGCGAAACGGCGGCGATAACCGCGGTCGTCTGCTGCTTATCTCTTTAATCGTCACATCCCTGTTCTTAATCACTTTAGATCTGCGTGGAGTTCAAGTCATTAGTGGACTGCGCAGCGGTTCACAAACTGCGATCTCGCCTTTTCAATCTGCAGGAGCAAAGGTATTTAGACCAGTCGGTAATTTCTTTTCAGATGTAACTCAACTTGGTCGCACCCGCGGAGAGATTGAAAAGCTAAAGGCCGAGAATGAAAAGTTGCGCCAAAATTTGATTAATCGCAGAAATGCAGACTCTGAGCTTTCCCAACTTAAATCAGTATTGGATTTAGCAGGAACGGCAAAATATAAAGTAGTCAGTGCAAAGGTAATTTCGCTCGGTTCAACATCATCATTTACGCAAACAATTTCAATAGATGCCGGCTCTGATGATGGTGTGCAGGAGAATATGACTGTAATTACCGGACTTGGTTTAGTCGGAGTGGTTAAAAAATCATATCCGAGTAGCGCTCTTGTGCAATTGGCATCAGATTCAGCATTTCGAGTTGGAGCGCGTGTAGCCGGTAGCCAACAAATTGGTATTTTAAGTGGGCAAGGCACCAGCAAAGGGGTGCTGCAATTACTCGATAATCTAACAACGTTAAAAATTGGCGATGTTATTTTGGCGCGTGGCAGTCAAAACAATCGCCCCTTTGTTCCGGGAGTTCCAATCGGAGAAGTTACATCAGTAGATAATGCTGCAGGTGCTGTCACGCAGACCGCAGATGTGAAGCTGTACGTTAATTTTTCAGCGCTGAGTGTGGTCGCAGTAGTTATTGGTTCACCAAAATCAGATCCACGTGATGCACTTGTTCCTAAAGGACCAGTTCCAATTCCAGTCCCAACTGTGACGGTTTACGCCACACCTTCTGGATCGCCAAAGCCATAAATGTTTGCTCGTAGATTTCTGATCTCATTTCCTATCTTTGCAATTGTTTATTTGTTTCAAGAATCAGTTATTAGTCAGTTTCGAATTTTTGGCGGGGGATTCTCACTCTTTCTTATCTTTGCGCTTCTGTGGTCAGCGCTTGGAACCCCAGAGTTAGGTGCGCTCACTGGATTTGGTGCTGGCCTGCTGATGGATCTTTCGCAAACCACTTCAGGGCCTATGGGTCAGTGGACTTTAATTATGATTTTGGCCGGATTTGCAATCTCATATTTGGGATACGGAGATGATAATTTTCGCGGAAATCCAATTTCACTCGTCGTGATTGTCGCACTTGCTGTACCAATTACCAGATTCGCATATTTGATTATTGGTCTGATGTTTGGTGGTGACTTAGGGAGTACTTTCCAGATCTTTATCTCATTGCTTTCCTCGGGACTTTGGACGGTGGCTGTTGTTCCGCTACTGATGCCTTCTGTTACGCGCATTCACAGCACATTGTTCGAAGATCAGAGTCGGGGATGAATCAGCGCGCAAGGCTTAGTTTGTTAGTAGTCCAAGTACTTATTTTCTCGCTTTTGATTGGCCTTTTAGGCCGACTCTTTTATTTGCAAGTAGCTGCTGGTCCTAAATATCGAGATGCTGCGCTTTCGATCCAAAGCCGTGACGTAGTAACTCCTGCAACACGTGGGCTAATTGTTGATTCAGCTGGTGTTCCCTTAGCGTTAAACCGTGTGGGAATTGCCGTCACCGTAGATCGCACGAAAATTGACCGCCAGCCAGATAAAGGTGTTGCCGTGTTGCAATCGTTGGCGAAACTTTTAAATCTGGAGTACGCAGACATTTTTCAACGCACTCGCTTATGTGGCGAACTTCCAAAAGGTGCTAAAGCTGGCTGTTGGACGGGATCTCGTTTTCAACCTATTCCGATCACAAAAGAAGCCGACCCTGAAATTGCGCTTAAGATTGTTGAGCGCTCAGATCAGTATCCAGGTGTGTCAGCGACCCCAGTTTCGATCCGAAACTATCCGGGAAATGTTGGAGTAAATGGTGCTCACCTGCTTGGTTACATCGGACCGTTGACGGAAAGTGATCTCGCGGGAGCAAATGGTCGAAGTTACTATCGTTCTGAATCTATTGGAAAAGCAGGATTAGAAATTCAATATGACGAGTATCTGCGCGGAACACCTGGAATTAAAACGGTAATTGTTGACCGTAAAGAGGCCGTTACTCGTACAAGTCAAAACACAAAACCAGTCGGTGGTAATCACTTAGTTACTAGTATTGACGCGCGCGTGCAGGCATCAGCTGAAAGCGCGCTTGAAGATGCAGTTCGCAGAGCTCGTGCATCAGGTTATCCATCAGATGGCGCCGCTGCAGTCGTAATGGATGTTACGAATGGTCAAATATTGGCGCTTGCTTCCTACCCAACTTTTGATCCAAATTCTTACGAGCGCGGACTTACTGTTTCAGAGGCGAAGAATTTATATAGTGCAAAAGCTGGAGTACCTGCTCTATCGCGTGCACTGCAAGGCGTATTTGCTCCGGCATCTACCTTCAAAGCAGTCTCAGTGGTTGCCGCTGCAAATGCGGGGTATAACTTAAATACTTCTTACGACTGTCCTTCGCAAGTAGAAGTTGGAACTCGTGCTTTTCAGAACTTCGAAAGTAAAGCCCTGGGGCGGATCTCACTAAAGAAAGCGATCGCTGTTTCCTGTGACACTATCTGGTATCGAATCGCATTTGATGAATGGTTGCGAGATGGCGGACTTAAACCGAAGTCGGATGCAAATGACTATTTCTTTAACGCAGCCAAAGGCTTTCAAGTTGGCGTCAAGACTGGCATCGACTTACCTTCTGAATCTTCAGGACGGCTGGCTGATCGCCAATGGCGCACAGCTTGGTATGCGCAAAATAAAGATTTCTACTGTAACTATAAAACTCGCGCACCAAAGAGCCAGCAGACCGCATTTCTCATTCAGCTTGCCTACGAAAATTGTTTAGATGGCGACAAGATTCGCGCTGGTGATGCGGTCAACTTCTCAATCGGACAAGGAGATACCGTAATTACTCCAGTTAAATTAGCGCAAATGTATGCCGCAATTTCCAATGGTGGAACGATCTGGAAGCCGACTATTGCCAAAGCGATTGTAAAAACAGATGGAACGGTAGTTAAGGCGCTCGATAAGGAAAAACTCGGATCAATTCCTGCAGATAAAAACACAATTCGCTTCTTGCAATCGGCGCTACGTGAAGTTGTAATTAGCGGAACTGGAGCTGGAGTATTTAGCGGTTTCCCTATTGAAATAAGCGGCAAGACCGGTACTGCGCAAGTTTTTGGTAGAAATCCAAATGGTGGCGCAAAGGCAGATACATCTTGGTTCGCATCATTTGCCCCAACTAAAAAACCACGATTTGCAGTTGTGATGATGGTTAGCCAAGGTGGTTTTGGTGCATCAACATCTGGCGTAGGAGTAAGAAAGATTTATGAAACGCTCTTTGGCGTAACAGGCTCGAAGGTTGATTCTGCAAAAATTATCTTCCCAAGCGGGGTTCCGCCAGTAACATTGCCAAAGATTTCTCCAGCAACGAAAGTGAAGGGGGCAAAGTGAGTTTAGCTTCACAGCGTATAAATTATCGAAAGAGCTCGCGCCCTTCGGCTTTCGCTGGCTTTGATCCAATTTTAACTATCGCTGTCGCACTTCTCTTAGTCATAGGAACTCTCTTGGTATACGCCGCTACCCGCAATTGGTATGCCGCAAATGATTTAGATCCCGAGTATTACTTAAAGCGCCACATTATTAATATTCTGATTGGTTCATTACTTGCTTGGGGCACTACCGTCATTGATTACCGCTTGATCCGTGCCTACACACCACTGCTTTGGTTACTCGGTGTCATCGGGTTGACCGCCGTGTTGATTCCGGGAATAGGAGTGGAAGTAAATGGGGCAAATGCTTGGATCGGCCTGCCCTTTGGATTCCAATTGCAACCAGCCGAGCTTGCCAAGATTTCCATCATCGTTGGTATGTCAATGATTTTATCTGAGCGAACGCACGATACAGATGCCGCTCAACATAGAGATGTTTTGCAAGCCTTAATTGTTGCTGCTATCCCAGTCTTATTAATTGCGGCACAACCCGATATGGGCACCATATTTATTATCAGTATCGCAGTCGTGACCATCATTGCTGTTTCTGGAGCTCCGATGCGTTGGGTGGTCGGATTGATTTTACTGGCGGTGATTGGAAGTTTTGCTGCGGTAAAAGTTGGTGTTATCAATGATTACCAAGTTAAACGTTTGCAAGCATTTGTCGATCCAAATGTTGATTCGCAGGGTAGTGGTTATCAACTCAGACAAGCGAGAATCACCGTGGGATCTGGCGGCTTGATCGGAACAGGTTTATTTGATGGACCACAAACCAATGGCAGATTTGTCCCCGAACAACAGACTGACTTTATTTTTACAGTGGCCGGCGAGGAACTGGGATTTTTGGGTTCTGGATTCATAATTATTCTCTACCTAACTGTTTTAATGCGAGCATTTGGAATTGCGCGAAGATCTAATGATCCTTACGGAAGGTTGGTCTGTACGGGAGTTATTGCCTGGTTTGCATTTCAAGCATTTGAAAATATCGGAATGACACTTGGAATGATGCCAATGACCGGAGTTCCTCTCCCATTTGTTTCATATGGAGGTTCCAGCATGTTCGCCACAATGATCGGCTTCGGCTTGCTTCAAAACGTACATGCTCGCCATCGTGGGTGAATCGGGCTCAGATCAACGCTCATTTCGCGCTTTAGCTCGGCTATGTGCCATACTTACCCCAACAGTTCAGCGCGGCTCGCGAACCAATTCGCGAATAAAGCCAGCGGCGGACTAAAAAGATTTGCTTGAAGGATTTACTCAGGCCAACCCAAGGGTTGCCAGCCAGATAAGTGACTACAAGCCAGAGCGCGTTAATTAACGCATAGAGGATTTGGTGCCATGGCGATTGAGCCAAAGTCACCGCGCAAGCGTGCGGTGAAAAAAATTAGTAAGAAGAAATCACTTGCTGCAGAAAAGTCAACGGAAATTGTTGACGCTCCTGTAGCTGAAGCGGTTGAAGGCAAGAGTAAGAAGAAATCACCGGCAATTCCGGTTCCAATTTTTCAAGCTGCCACAACTGAGAAAGCTCCTAAGGCCGCGCGCAAGAGCGCTGCTAAGAAAGAAGCTTCCGAAACTCCTTCAGCGAGCTCGGCTCCTGAAAGTGCTGCAACAGCAGATGATGAAGATTCACGTGGTGGCCGCAATCGTCGCCGTCGCCGTGGTGGACGAGGACGCCGTAAGCCAAACGCTGATGGCATAGACACACAAGAAAATTCAGAAGATGGAGAAGAGTCAAACTCTGATTCAACAGAAGAAGGCTCAGAGGGTGCAACACATCGTCGCCGTCGCCGTCGCCGTGCAACTGGTGAAGGTGTAACTCCAGGGGAAATCGTTGATGAAGATGGCGTAGTAACAGTTGTTAAGGTGCGCGAAGCTCGTGAACGCACCGAACGTCCAGCGCGCGCTGAACGCACCGAACGCGGCACCCGCAATCGTCGCGAACGTGGCGTACGATCTGATCGTTCAGATAATCGTGGTGAATATCGCGAGCCATACCGTCGTCGCGGAACAATCATTACAGATGGTGAATTCTTAGCTCGTCGTGAAAACGTTGATCGCGAAATGTTGGTTCGCCAAATTGGTGACCGCATTCAAATCGCGGTAATCGAAGATAAGGTGATGGTTGAGCATTATGTAAACCGAAATGCCAACGTTTCTTATGTCGGGAACGTTTATCTAGGCCGCGTACAAAACGTACTTCCTTCTATGGAAGCGGCGTTCGTTGATATCGGCAAGGGCCGCAATGCAGTTTTATATGCCGGTGAAGTTAATTGGGATGCTGCTGGTATTTCAGAAACTCAACCACGCAAGATCGAAATGGTTTTAAAGACTGGTCAGCCAGTTCTTGTTCAAGTAACGAAAGATCCAATTGGTCAAAAAGGCGCACGTTTAACTAGCCAGATATCTCTGCCTGGTCGCTATGTTGTCTATGTTCCTGGTGGCGGAATGAGCGGAATCTCAAAGCGCCTTCCTGAATCAGAGCGCACTCGACTTAAGGCGATCTTAAAGAATTTAATTCCTGAAGAAGCAGGCGTCATCGTTCGTACTGCAGCCGAAGGGGTTAGCGAAGAAGAGTTAACCAATGACGTCGCACGCTTGAAGGCGCAATGGGACGATATTTATCAGAAATCTGAGAATCCAAATTTTCACGCACCTACACTTCTGCTCTCCGAGCCAGATCTTGCTGTGCGCGTTATCCGCGATATCTTCAATGAGGATTTCCGCAAACTTACAATTCAGGGAAATGACGCTTGGGAAGAAATTAGTACCTACCTCGGTGGAATTGCTCCTGAACTTGTGGGCAAGTTAGAGAAGTACTCTGGCAATGGAGATCTCTTCGCAGAATTCCGTGTTGAAGAACAGTTGGCTAAGGCATTTGATCGCAAGGTTTATCTACCTTCTGGTGGATCCCTAGTAATCGATCGCACTGAAGCGATGATCGTTATCGACGTCAACACCGGTAAATTTATTGGTAAGGGTGGAAACCTGGAAGAGACTGTTACTAAGAACAACTTAGAAGCAGCTGAAGAAATTGCTCGCCAGCTTCGCCTACGCGACTTAGGTGGAATTATCGTTATCGACTTTATCGATATGATTTTAGAATCTAACCGTGATGCAGTACTTCGCCGTTTAGTTGAATGTTTGGGACGAGATCGCACCAAGCATCAGGTTGCTGAAGTAACTTCTCTAGGACTCGTGCAGATGACTCGCAAGCGAGTAGGCCAAGGTTTGATCGAGGCCTTCTCAACTACATGTGATTCTTGCTCAGGTCGCGGAATTCATATTCATATGGAGCCGGTAAAGATGAAAGCACCGATGCCTCAAGTCAATTCACAATCAGCTTCTCACGAAGATGTTGATGAAGATCTGGCTACTGAACACGAATTCCATGAGATCCTGAATACAGAATCGATCGCAACCGACGTTGCAACTGATTCTGAAGATGGCGCTGAAACCGTTGTAGAAAAACCTGCCGGGCGTCGTCGTCGCAGAGCCGCCTCAAGTGGGATTATCACCGCGTAGAAATGCCTCAATTTGACCCTGGGGGTATGAAATCCGTACCCTTAGCCTCTGCTCGATCACATCCCATCTAGGGCTGTGCGAGCGTGAAATGAACTGGAGCAAGAATCGTGTACGCAATTGTTAAGGCTGGCGGCCGCCAGGAGAAAGTCACCGTTGGTGAAACCATCACTGTCGATCGCATCGACCAAGCTGTTGGTGCATCAGTAACTTTCCCTGCACTTCTCGTCGTTGATGGCGCAAGCGTCACATCTGATCCAAAGGTTCTAAGTGGCGTAAAAGTTACTGGTGAAGTTATTGATGAAGTTAAAGGTCCAAAGATCGACATCCTTCGTTACATGAACAAGACTGGCTATCGCCGTCGTCAAGGTTTCCGCGCACAGCAAACTCGAGTCAAGATCACCGCGATCAGCGGCGTGAAATAAGGGGTTGAACAATGGCAAGTAAAAAGGGTGTCTCCTCGACACGTAATGGTCGCGATTCAAATCCACAGTACCTTGGCATCAAGCGCTTCGGTGGACAAGAAGTAAATGCTGGCGAGATTTTGGTCCGTCAGCGCGGTACACATTTTCACCCAGGTAAGAACGTTGGCCGCGGTAAGGATGACACTCTCTTTGCACTAGCTGCAGGAGCTGTTGAATTCGGTCGCGCTCGCGGACGTCGCGTAGTAAATGTGGTTCCGGTCGCTTAATTTAGGTTTCTCAAAAAGAGCGAGCCGCGTCCGTGGCTCGCTCTTTTTATTTCACAAATGTTTTATTGATACTAATTGCGGAAGGAGCGTTAAGAGATGACAACATTCATCGATCGTGTAACGCTCTATGCCGCTGCCGGAAAAGGTGGCGATGGTTGCGTCTCCGTTAAGCGTGAGAAATTTAAACCTCTTGGCGGTCCAGATGGTGGCAATGGTGGTCGTGGTGGCGACATTATTCTCATCGTCGATTCCAGCGTTACTACACTCTTAGATTTCCATCACTCACCACACCGCAAGGCGACGTCTGGCTCACAAGGTTATGGCGATCGTAAAGATGGAACATACGGAGAAGATTTAATCCTGCCTGTTCCAAACGGAACAGTTGTTTTAGATTCGCGCGGAAATCAACTAGCCGATCTAATCGGAACAGGTACAACTTTTCTTGCTGCTCAGGGCGGGCACGGTGGGCTCGGCAATTTAGCTCTCTCATCATCTAAGCGCCGCGCACCAGGTTTTGCACTCCTTGGCGAACCAGGTGAAGAGCGCACCCTTTACTTAGAACTTAAATCTGTCGCCGATATTGCACTCGTTGGATATCCAAGTGCGGGTAAGTCATCGCTGATCGCAGCGATTTCTGCGGCTCGACCAAAGATTGCTGACTATCCATTTACAACTTTGGTTCCTAACTTAGGCGTTGTTCAAGCCGGTGAAACTCGTTTTACCGTAGCCGATGTACCAGGTTTAATTCCAGGTGCATCACAAGGCAAAGGTCTCGGCCTGGAATTCCTACGTCACGTCGAACGTTGCGTGGCCTTAGTTCACGTACTCGATTGCGGTACGTTAGAAACGGATCGCGATCCAGTCAGTGATTTAGAAATCATTGAAGCCGAATTAGCGATCTACGGCGGTCTAGAAGATCGAGTCCGTATTGTTGCGCTAAATAAAATTGATCTACCAGATGGCAAAGCGATGGCCGATATGGTCGCGCAATCACTTCGCGATAAGGGATACGAGGTTTATCCGGTGTCGGCTGCTAGCCGTGAAGGTTTACAAGAACTTCTCTATGCCATGGCGCGACTAGTTCAGAAAGAGCGTGCCGCTGCAGTAACTGAAGAACGCACACGCATTATCTTGCGCCCAACAGCGGTAGATGATTCTGGATATACAGTGCAAGCAAATGCTGATGGCTCATTTAGCGTGCGCGGACAGAAGGTCGTTCGTTGGGTTCGCCAAACAAACTTTAAGAATGCTGAAGCAATTGGTTATCTCGCAGATCGCCTTGCACAACTTGGCGTCGAGAAAGAGTTATTTAAAAAAGGTGCAGTCGCGGGGAGTGAAGTTCGAATCGGTTCTGGCGATAATGAAGTTGTCTTTGAATGGGAGCCAACTATCGAAGCTGGCGCAGAACAATTAGCGGGGCACTTACATCGCCGTGGCGAAGATTCTCGCTTGGAAGGCGCCTGGGTTGTAGAAGAAAAGGTTGTCGATCAACTATCTGACGATGAAATTGCGCAACAATGGGAGTACAACGTGGAGGACCCAAAAACTCCACGCCTAATCGAGCCACAATCAACTGATCTACAGCCAAGCGAGGATAAGTAAATGAGCCGCAAAGCAATCAACGCTGCAAAGCGCGTTGTGATCAAAATTGGCTCTTCATCACTTACCGGAACCGCAGGTTCGAAGTTAGATAGCGAATCAGTTTCTAAAATTGCAGATTTGGTTGCCACACTTCGTTCACGTGGTGCTGAAGTTCTCTTAGTCTCATCTGGCGCAATCGCCGCTGGTCTTGCTCCACTTGGCTTAACTGCGCGCCCAAAGGATCTTGCTACACAACAAGCAGCCGCCTCGGTTGGACAAGGTTTGCTCATTGCAAAGTACAACGAAAATTTCACGCGCCACAATTTGGTTTCTTCGCAAGTTTTGCTTACCACCGAAGATGTGGTCCGTCGCTCGCATTATCAAAATGCACAGCAGACTCTCAATAAATTACTCTCACTTGGCGTTGTTCCAATCATCAACGAGAACGATTCGGTCGGCACTCAAGAGATTCGCTTTGGCGATAATGATCGCTTAGCCGCGCTAGTTTCATTGCTTGTTGATGCCGATTTATTGGTGCTAATTTCAGATGTAGATGCTCTTTATGATGCGCCACCTTCACAATCTGGTGCTAAAGCTATTCACTTTGTCGATCGCATCAGCGATATTGAAAGTATAGATATCGGTGGCGCTGGTTCTGCTGGTGTGGGTAGTGGCGGAATGGTTACTAAAGTCGAAGCAGCACGAATTTCGACCAGTGCAGGTATTCCTATGTTGCTCACATCTTTAGCAAATTCAGCGGGTGCTCTAACTGGCGAAGAAACCGGAACTTTCTTTGCTGCGCACGGCACGCGATCTAATTCACGATTGCTTTGGTTGGCACACGCCTCAACCCCACGCGGACGTTTAATTCTTGATGCCGGAGCAGTTACTGCAATTCAGGAGCGCGGTGTCTCACTTCTACCTGCTGGTGTTACTGCAGTGGAAGGTGAGTTTATTGCTGGTGACACAGTCGAATTAGTAGGTCAAGACAATAAAGTTATCGCTCGCGGCCTTGTGGCTTTTGATTCAGATGAAATTCCACAAATGTTGGGGCGTTCTACTAAAGAACTTGCCGCTGCGTTGGGAGCTGAATTCGAGCGAGAACTCGTTCATCGCGATGATTTAGTACTCCTTGGTTAATTAGAAACCGATAACCTTTTCCTATGAACGCAGTCGAAATAGTCTCCGAATTAGCCGTAACAGCGCGCACGGCTGCTCGCACTTTATCGACGGCGACTGGGGCCGAGCGTAAGGCTGCTTTATATGCAATTGCCGATGCGATCGAATCACGCAGCGCAGAAATATTGAAAGCAAATGCAGAAGATATCGTCCGTGCTCAGGCAGAAAATATGCACCCACAAATGCAAGATCGATTGCTACTTAACGAATCTCGCGTAGCCGGAATTGCAAATGGAGCGCGCTTAGTCGCTGACCTTCCAGATCCACTAGGTCAAGTACTTCGTCACTCAACCCTGCCTAATGGTTTGGATTTAAAACAGATTTCTGTTCCATTCGGAGTAATCGGGATGGTTTATGAAGCGCGCCCTAATGTGACAGTCGACGCCGCAGTTATCTTGTTGATGTCTGGCAACGCTTCCCTGTTGCGCGGATCTTCAACGGCGGCGGCAAGCAATCAGGTTCTTGTGACCGTAATGCGTGATGCCCTTGCAAGCACAAAGATTTCTCCAGAAGTTATTCAACTTGTGCCATCAGATGATCGCGCAACCGTGAAGGCGTTGCTTAACGCCCGCGGCAAAGTGGATCTAGTTATTCCACGCGGGAGTGCAGCTTTAATTCGAATGGTCGTAGACGAGTCAACTGTTCCAACAATTGAAACAGGTGCAGGGGTATGTCACGTTTATGTAGATGAATTTGCCGATATCGAAAAAGCTTTGCCGATTCTGATCAACTCTAAAACGCACCGCCCTAGCGTTTGCAATGCAGCGGAGACTCTATTGGTGCATCGTTCTATCGCTCCAACTTTCTTGCCAATGGCTCTGAAAGCGCTATCGGATGCCGGAGTTATCTTGCATGCCGATTCGACTGCGCAAAAAGTTGCTGAAAAGTTTGGGATCGCAGCCACCGCAGCAACGCAAGAAAATTGGAGCACTGAGTACGGAATTCTTGAGATGAATGTAGGAGTTGTGGATTCGGTAGAAGCCGCGATTGATCACATCGCAAAGTACGGAACCAATCACACCGAAGCAATTGTTACGGAAGATAAAGCCAACGCAGATCGATTTATCGCACTCTCTGATTGCGCTGCTGTAATGGTCAATACATCAACAAGATTTACCGATGGTGAACAAATGGGCTTTGGCGCTGAAATCGGTATCTCAAATCAGAAATTGCATGCTCGCGGCCCAATGGGGTTAGAAGCGATGACAACAACGACTTGGATCGTCACCGGCAACGGTCAAATTCGCAACTAACCACCTTTCTCATTAAACTCAGGAGCATTATGAGCAGCCTTTCGCGTGATGAAGTAGCCAAACTTGCTGCCCTTGCTCGCATCGAAATGAGCGAAGCCGAACTCGTAAGCCTTTCATCGCAATTTGGCAGCATCCTTGATGCAGTTGCTCGAGTCCAAGAGCTAAATCTGGAAGGCGTAAAAGCAACTTCACACCCGCAGCCATTAGAAAATATATTCAGAGAAGATGTTGTTCTGCCCAGCCTGACACCAGACCAAGCGCTATCGGGTGCTCCTGCGCAAGAGGACCAACGTTTCCGCGTCCCGCAAATTTTGGGTGAAGCAGAATGATAAAAAATACTGCTGCTCAAATGTCGGCTGCCCTAGAAAAGGGTGAAACAACTTCAGTTGAATTAACCAAACTTCATTTAGATCGCATTGCAGATGTTGATCCAAAAGTTAAAGCATTTTTACATGTCGATGGCGATAGTGCGCTAAAGCAGGCAGCGGCCGTTGATGCCGATCGTGCCAGTGGCAAAAAGCTTGGTCCACTTGCTGGTATTCCACTTGCTCTAAAAGATGTACTTGCGCAAGAAGGTGTTCCAACAACTGCAGGTTCCAAGATTTTGCAGGGCTGGAAGCCACCATATGACTCAACAGTTGTGGCAAAGTTAAAAGCGGCTGGCGTTGTAATTTTAGGTAAAACAAATATGGATGAATTTGCCATGGGTTCATCTACTGAAAATTCTGGTTATGGACCAACATTTAATCCTTGGGATTTAACGCGCACACCTGGTGGTTCAAGCGGTGGCTCTGCAGCAGCAGTGAGTGCTTTTGAAGCACCGATTGCAATTGGCTCAGATACTGGCGGTTCCATTCGCCAACCTGCTGCGCTAACAGGAATTGTTGGCGTTCGCCCAACTTACGGCGCAGTCTCGCGCTATGGCTTGATTGCATACTCATCTAGTTTGGATCAGGCAGGACCATTTGGTCGCACTGTTTTAGATACCGCGCTCTTGCATGAAGTTATTGCTGGACATGATCCAAAGGATGCCACGAGCATAAACGCACCAGTGCCGGCAGTTGTTGCCGCAGCAAAATCTGGTGATGTCAAAGGTTTAAAAATTGGTGTCATTAAGCAATTGCAAGGTGATGGTTATCAAACAGGAGTACAAGCACGCTTTAATGAGTCCTTAGATATTTTGGCTTCCCTTGGGGCGCAAATAGTGCAGGTAGATTGCCCAAGTTTTGAATACGCACTAGCTGCATATTATTTAATTGCACCGTCTGAATGCTCTTCTAACTTGGCGCGCTTTGATGCGATGCGTTATGGCCTGCGCACAGGAGAAGTTGATGGCGCATCAGCAGAAACTGTTATGAACGCGACCCGCGAAGCCGGCTTTGGCCGCGAAGTTAAGCGCCGCATTATTCTCGGTACTTACGCACTTTCATCTGGTTATTACGATGCTTATTACGGTAGCGCACAGAAGATTCGCACCCTGATCATTGAAGATTATAAAAAGGCATTTACTCAGGCAGATGTTCTAGTTTCGCCTACATCACCAATTACCGCTTTTAAGATCGGCGAAAAGTCTGAAGATCCAATAGCAATGTACTTAGCCGATGTTGCAACAATTCCAGTTAACTTGGCCGGAATTTGCGGTATGAGTTTGCCTGCGGGGCTTGCAGATGAAGACAACCTGCCAGTTGGTTTCCAGATTATGGCTCCAGCGATGCAAGATCAACGCCTATATCAAGTTGGTGCAGCGCTTGAAGCAGCGCTGGTTTCTAAATGGGGCGGACATTTGATTTCAAAGGCACCAGCATTAGGAGGTGCCAAGTAATGGCGCTTTCATATGACGATGTAATCGCAAAATACGAACCGGTATTGGGGCTAGAAGTTCACGTCGAGTTAAATACCGAATCAAAAATGTTCTGTTCTTGCAGCACAACTTTCGGGGGAGAACCCAATACCCAAACTTGTCCAGTCTGCCTTGCACTGCCTGGCGCTCTGCCGGTTGTAAATGCCAAAGCAATTGAATCAACGATAAAGATTGGCCTAGCCCTTAACTGTCAGATCGCGCCCCGCAGCCGCTTTGCCCGTAAAAATTACTTCTACCCAGATATGCCAAAGAACTTCCAGATTTCACAGTATGACGAGCCAATTTGCTTCGACGGTTTTGTTGATGTCGAAATCGATACTGAGGAAGGCCTAAAGCAGTTCCGTATTGAAATTGAACGCGTTCATATGGAAGAAGACACTGGCAAATCACTGCACGTCGGTGGTGCTACCGGTCGTATTCACGGTGCTGAATACTCACTGCTTGATTACAACCGCGCTGGAATTCCGCTTGTGGAAATTGTTACAAAGATTGTTCCTGGTACTGGCAAATATGCGCCAGAAGTTGCCAAAGCATACGTTGCCGAACTACGCGATATTTTGCGCGGCTTAAAAGTTTCAGATGTGAAGATGGAGCAAGGCTCACTTAGATGCGATGCCAACGTTTCATTACGCATAATTGGATCCGATGTATTGGGTACTCGCTCTGAAACCAAGAATGTGAACTCACTTCGATCTGTTGAACGCGCGATTCGTGGAGAAATGATCCGCCACGCAGAGTTATTAAATGAGGGCAAGAAAGTTAAGCAAGAGACCCGACATTTCCAAGAAGACACTGGCCTGACACGTTCTGGCCGATCAAAAGAACAGGCCGAGGATTACCGCTACTTCCCAGAACCAGATCTTGTTCCTGTTGCGCCGGCTGCAGCTTGGATTGAAGAACTTCGCGCGCAGCAACCAGAGCGTCCATCAATTCGCCGCAAGCGTCTGAAAGAGCAATGGTCTGTGCCAGATAAAGAAATGGCAGCGATGATTAACGCTGATGTTCTAGATATTGTGGAAGAGACAGTCCTTCTTGGAGCAGATCCGACTAAAGCACGCACCTGGTGGCTAGGTGAAATATCACGAATTGCCAATGAGAAAGAAGTTGCTCTTACCGAACTTTCTATCTCACCAAAAGATGTTGCTGAAATTGTTGCACTTGTCGCAGCTGGTGAGCTCACAGATAAATTAGCGCGCCAAGTTGTTGAAGGTGTAATTGCGGGGGAGGGAAGCCCAAGTGCTGTAGTTGCCAAGCGCGGTATCAAAGTTGTTAATGATGATGGTGCGCTGATGGCAGCAATTGAAAAAGTTTGTGCAGAGCAATCTGAAACTGCAGATAAGGTGCGCAACGGACATGTTCCAGCAGCAGGTGCCTTAATTGGTGCGGTTATGAAAGAGACAAAAGGCCAAGCAGATGCCGCTCGCGTACGAGAGCTCCTGCTTGGCCATTTAGGTCAAGCTTCTAACTAGTTCTTAATCAGTGAACGGCTACACCTTCCGACTCAACTAAAGAATCTTTACCAACGTTAATGAAGAAGAAGAGCACGACTGCTCCAACAAATAGCAGCACTGCGCTAAATTTGAAAGCTACAGTGAAGCCGTGAGTCATTGCAAATGGCATTACTTTCTCACCTAGTTGTGTATTGGCAGCAGCAAATGTGGTTGTAGCGGTGGCAGCGACAGTATTTAGAAGAGCCGTTCCTAACGATCCACCGATTTGCTGAGAAGTATTAAGCATTGCACTTGCAACACCCGTGTCGTGGGATGAGACTCCGTGTAATGATGTAGAAGTAAGTGGAATAAAGACCAACGCCATTCCCGAACTCATAATCAACAAAGATGGAAGCACGTGTGTTGTATATGAAGTCTCAGGGGTAATGCGAGAGAGCGCCAATAGCCCAAAACCTGCTGCAATCAATCCGGGCACCATTAGCGCCTTAGGACCAACCTTTGGCAAGAGTTGCGATGCAATTCCGGCGAAGACGATTATGCCTGCGGTAAATGGTAAGAAAGCAAAGCCTGATTTCAACGGGGTGTATCCAAGAATTACTTGTAGGTAGAGGCCCAGGAACAAGAACATTGAGAAGAGCCCGGCTCCCACAACAAGTGAGCCTAGATAAGAACCGCCACGGTTGCGCTCTGTCACAACACGAAGTGGCATAAGTGGATTAGCTACCTTCATTTCAATAACTACAAATATTACGAGTAGGACTACTGCTGCAACTAAGAATGAGATTGTTGCAGATGAAGACCAACCTTTTGTGGCAGCTTCATTAAATCCGTAGGTAAGCGAGAAGAGTCCAGCAGTTGCAGTTAAAACACCTGGAATGTCATAAGTGTTATCTCCTTCGGCCTTTGACTCACGAACGAATTTGATGGCCAGTAATGCAGCCACAATTGCAATTGGAGTGTTTACGCCAAGGCACCAACGCCATGAAAAGAATTCAGTCAGCGTGCCACCCAAAATCAAGCCGATTGCAGCACCGCCACCGGATATCGCACCAAATACTCCAAATGCTTTGGCGCGCTCTGCTGGAACGGTGAAGGTGACAGAGATGATTGCCAGAGCAGCCGGTGCAAGTAACGCACCAAAAACACCTTGTAAGGCACGGGAAGCAAAGAGCATTCCTTGAGTTGAGGCGATTCCACCGAGTGCGGAAGCTGCTGCAAAACCAATCAATCCAATTATAAAGATTTTCTTACGCCCCATGTAATCGCCAATACGGCCACCGAGCAGAAGCAATGAACCAAATGCCAATGTATATGCAGTAATAACCCATTGTTGATTGGCATCACTAATTCCAAGATCAATTTTGGCGCTTGGAATAGCGATATTCATAATCGAGCTATCGAGTACGAGCATTAGCTGGGAAATTGCCACAACGAATAAAGTTCGCCATCTTGTTGGATCTAGTCCATCAGTTCCAATTTGGACAGGCTTTTTTGACACAAGGATCTCCTCTAGAAAGTAAATTATTGGGTTTTAACTGGAGTGAATGAGCCGATTCTAATAGACTTCAGCCTATGTCGCAGATGAAACCACGTTCAGGTTTGGTCACAGATGGTTTAGAACGCGCACCTGCTCGCGGAATGTTACGAGCAGTTGGTATGACAGATGATGACTGG
Organism: Candidatus Planktophila sp.; assembly: GCA_044342645.1. Taxonomy (GTDB): domain Bacteria; phylum Actinomycetota; class Actinomycetes; order Nanopelagicales; family Nanopelagicaceae; genus Planktophila. The sequence goes on from JBIIPL010000002.1 coordinate 17,845, forward strand.
GTAAAGCCACAAATTGGTATTGCATCATCTTGGAATGAAATCACCCCGTGCAATCTCTCTCTTGATCGCTTAGCAAAAGCTTCAAAGCAAGGTGTAATTGCTGCTGGTGGTTTCCCTATGCAATTTGGGACTATCTCTGTATCTGATGGAATTTCAATGGGCCACGAAGGAATGCACTTCTCACTTGTCTCACGTGAAGTTATTGCAGATTCTGTTGAAACTGTGATGCAAGCAGAACGCCTTGATGGAATGGTTACATTTGCAGGATGCGATAAGTCACTGCCTGGAATGATGATGGCTGCCGCTCGCATCGATGTTGCATCGGTTTTCGTATATGCCGGTTCAACTCTTCCAGGCCAAGTAGATGGCAAAGATGTCACGATTATCGATGCCTTTGAAGCCGTAGGAGCATGCGCGCGCGGACTGATAACACAAGAACGTGTTGATCAAATTGAACGCGCAATCTGTCCTGGCGAAGGTGCATGTGGCGGTATGTACACGGCTAACACAATGGCTAGCATTGCAGAAGCGATTGGTCTCTCACTTCCAGGATCTGCCGCACCACCAGCCGTTGATCGTCGTCGCGATACTTATGCAGTTCAATCGGGCGCCGCAGTTGTTGAATTAATTCGCAAAGGAATAACCACTCGAGACATTTTGACCAAGAAGGCTTTCGAGAATGCCATCACTATTCTGATGGCACTTGGGGGCTCTACAAATGCTGTTCTGCACTTATTAGCAATTGCACACGAAGCTGAAGTTGATCTAAGTATGGAAGATTTTCATCGCATTGGATCAAAAGTCCCACTTCTTGGAGATTTAAAGCCATTCGGTAAATACGTAATGACGGACATTGATCGCGTTGGTGGGATTCCAGTTGTTTTACGTATTTTGCTCGATGCAGGTTATCTACACGGTGATTGCTTGACCGTTACTGGAAAAACAATGGCAGAAAATTTAGCTGACATTAATCCACCCCTTGCAGATGGAAGTGTTTTATTTCCTGCGAATAAACCTTTATCTACTGATGTTGGAATAACAATTTTGGGTGGAACTCTCGCATCCGATGGAGCTGTTTGTAAGACAGCCGGAATCGGAATTGAAAGTTTTGAAGGTCCGGCTCGTGTCTTTGAACGCGAACAAGCGGCGATGGCAGCACTTGAAAACGGAACTATTCAAGCAGGCGATGTCGTAGTAATTCGTTACGAAGGTCCAAAGGGTGGACCAGGTATGCGCGAGATGTTAATGATCACGGGTGCAATTAAAGGCGCCGGACTTGGCAAATCAACTCTGCTCTTAACTGATGGACGTTTCTCCGGTGGATCAACTGGCTTATGTGTTGGACACGTTGCACCTGAGGCAGTTGATGGTGGCCCGATTGCATTTATTAAAGATGGCGATTTAGTTCGGATCGATATTAAAGCGCGCACCTTGGATCTATTAGTCGATCCGGCTGAACTTGAAGCCCGCAAAGTTGGCTGGAAACCAGTGCCACATAAATTTACTCGGGGGGTTTTAGCCAAGTATTCAAAGACTGTGGGATCTGCCTCAAAGGGCGCGGTCTGCGGCTAGTTTCACAATTTGAGACTTACATCTCATACCTTGACTCAAACGCCTTCGAGGTTGGACAATAAGGCTATGCAAAAGAAGCTCGCGCCAATCTCTTCATCGTCTGTAATTGTGGTGGTGATTCGATAGCGCGTGCCTTTTCAAAGCACGCGCCCTCAGATATCTGAGGGTTTTTTCATTTGTCATTACGAAATTTAATTTGAACGGAAAGGAGTAAGAAGATGGTACACGTACCTACCGCCAACGGCACCGCAATGACTGGAGCAACTTCATTGGTCAAAGCCCTAGAAGCGGCCAAGGTAGATGTGATGTTTGGAATTCCAGGTGGTGCAATTCTTCCTGCTTACGATCCGATCTATGACTCAACTATTCGCCATATCTTGGTTCGCCACGAACAAGGCGCAGGGCATGCAGCAACTGGCTATGCCCAAGTAACCGGTCGCGCTGGAGTTTGTATCGCAACTTCTGGACCAGGTGCAACAAACTTGGTAACACCCCTTGCGGATGCAGCGATGGATTCAGTTCCAATGGTTGCAATCACCGGACAAGTTCCTTCACTTGCAATTGGTACCGATGCTTTCCAGGAAGCAGATATCCGTGGCATCACGATGCCATTTACCAAACATAATTTTCTAGTTACCGATCCTGACCAAATCCCACGCGTAATCGCTGAAGCCTTTCATATTGCAACATCTGGCCGACCAGGACCAGTGTTAGTTGATATCGCTAAAGATGCGCTGCAAAAGCAGACGACTTACGAATGGCCGCCATCAATTAATTTAGCTGGATACAAACCACAGACTCAACCTAACCAAGGTGCGATCAATGATGCAGCAGCGCTAATCGCGCAATCTGCCAAACCAATCTTCTATGTTGGTGGTGGAGTAATAAAAGCCAACGCGGCGCGCGAATTGCTAGAACTTGCACAATTACTTGGTGCACCTGTTGTGACAACTTTGATGGCACGTGGAGCATTCCCGGATTCACATCCACTTCATCTCGGTATGCCCGGAATGCACGGCACCGTTGCCGCAGTAACTGGCCTACAAAAAGCTGATCTGTTGATCACCTTAGGGGCGCGCTTTGATGATCGCGTAACTGGAAAGCTTTCTACCTTTGCACAAAATGCGAAGGTAATTCATGCAGATATAGATCCTGCTGAGATTGGTAAAAACCGTTATGCCGATGTCGCGGTAATTGGTGATTTGCGCGAAACAATTAAAGCTTTGATTCCGGCTCTTACTGCAACTCTGGCTAAAGGTCGCGCGGATATCTCTCCTTGGCTTGCCAGCGTTAATAAATTAAAGGCTACTTATCCACTTGGGTATGACACTCCACCTGATGGTGCACTCTCTCCACAACTAGTTATTGAACGCCTTGGCAAAATCTGTGGACCAGACACAATCTTTGCAGCAGGTGTTGGCCAACATCAGATGTGGGCATCACAATTTATTAGTTATGAAAAGCCACGTACTTGGCTTAACTCAGGTGGCGCAGGCACGATGGGTTACGCAGTACCGGCGGCAATGGGCGCAAAGGTTGGCGCACCAGATACAACGGTTTGGGCAATTGATGGCGATGGTTGTTTCCAGATGACTAACCAAGAATTAGTTACTTGCGCACTAAATAATATTCCGATCAAAGTTGCAATCATCAATAACGAAAGTTTGGGCATGGTTCGCCAATGGCAGACCTTGTTCTATGACAGCCGTTATTCAAATACCAGCCTTGAATCAAAGCGCGTCCCTAACTTCCCAATGCTTGCAGAAGCAATGGGTTGCATAGGACTTTCTTGTGATAACCCGGCAGATGTTGATGCAACTATCGAAAAAGCTATGTCAATAAATGATCAACCTGTTGTCGTTGACTTCCGCGTTCATCGTGATGCGATGGTTTGGCCGATGGTTGCCGCTGGTACTTCTAATGATGAAATCATGATCGCTCGCGCAACTGCGCCTGACTGGGATTCACAGGAGCTCTAATGGCCATCCATAAACTAGAAGTTCTCGTTGAAAACGAACCAGGCGTGCTAGCCCGCGTTGCTGGCCTCTTTGCTCGGCGCACCTACAACATTGATTCGCTAACTGTGGGCCCAACTGAGAATGCAAAAATTTCTAAGATGATTATCGAAGTAAGCGTCGAGGGACACTCACTTGAACAAGTCATCGCCCAGTTAGATAAGTTAATAAATGTGATCCGCATCGAAGAAGTTCTCGAAGGCGCGATCAGTAATACCAAGCACGACACCCAACCCGATTACCAGAACTAACAAGAAACTAAGGAGAATACCGTGGCAACGATGTATCACGAAGAGGATGCAGATCTATCAATCATCCAAGGTCGCAAAGTCGCGATTATCGGTTACGGCTCACAAGGTCATGCGCACGCACTTAACTTGCGCGACTCAGGTGTAGATGTCCGTGTAGGTCTAAAAGAAGGTTCTGCATCTCGCGCCAAGGCAGAAGCAGAAGGTTTGCGCGTTGTCACCGTTGCTGAAGCAGTGAAGGAAGCAACCGTCATTATGATTTTGGCGCCAGATCACGTACAGCGCCACATTTACACAGATTCAATCTTGCCGAACCTTAAAGATGGCGATGCTCTCTTCTTCGGACATGGATTTAATATCCGCTTCGGTTATATCAAGCCATCAACAAATGTTGACGTTTGCATGGTTGCTCCAAAGGGTCCCGGACACTTGGTTCGTCGTGAATACGCTGGTGGACGCGGAGTTCCTGTAATCGTTGCAGTTGAACAAGATTCAACTGGTAGCGCATGGCCGCTAACACTTTCTTATGCCAAGGCGATCGGTGGACTTCGCGCCGGTGGAATCTTGACTACATTTACAGAAGAGACTGAAACAGATCTATTTGGTGAGCAATCAGTCCTTTGTGGCGGCGCATCACAATTAGTGATGTACGGGTTTGAAACACTTACTGAAGCTGGATACCAACCAGAAGTTGCTTACTTTGAATGTTTACACGAACTCAAGTTGATCGTTGACTTGATGTTTGAAGGCGGAATCGCCAAGCAGCGCTGGTCAGTATCAGATACCGCCGAATATGGTGATTATGTTTCTGGTCCACGCGTTATCGACCCAAGAGTTAAAGAGAATATGAAGGCAGTACTTGCCGACATCCAATCAGGAGCATTTGCTAAGCGCTTCATTGATGATCAAGAAGCAGGCGCTCCAGAATTCAAGGCGCTTCGCGCTAAGGGTGAATCACACCCAATTGAGGTTGTTGGCCGTGAACTTCGCAAGATGTTTAGCTGGATCAAGAGTTCAAACAAGGATGATTACCGAGAAGGCAGCGCATCACGTGGGTAAACCCGTTGTATTAATTGCTGAAGAGTTAAGCCCGGCGACGCTAGAAGCGTTAGGGCCTGATTTTGAAGTACGTAATTGTGATGGTGCAAACCGTGATGAACTACTTGCCGCACTTGGAAAAGGTGTGGATGCAGTATTGATTCGCTCTGCAACCAAAATGGATGCTGAAGCAATCGCTGCTGCAAAGGGCTTAAAAGTAATTGCTCGTGCAGGTGTTGGTTTAGATAACGTCGATATTCCAGCAGCCACAACTGCTGGTGTCATGGTCGTTAATGCGCCAACTTCAAATATCGTCTCTGCTGCCGAACTTGCCATCTCTTTACTGCTTGCTTCTGCTCGTTTTATCTCACCTGCACATGCTGCACTTCGCAATGGCAAGTGGGCTCGCTCTAAATACACCGGCGCCGAACTCTTTGAAAAGACTCTTGGCATTGTTGGTTTTGGTCGCATTGGACAATTAGTTGCACACCGCATGCAAGCTTTCGGCATGAATGTAATTGCCTACGATCCATACTTGCAACCAGCCCGTGCTGCACAGCTTGGTGTTGAATTAGTAGATCTTGATTCATTGCTCACACGCAGTGATTTCATAACCATTCACTTACCGAAGACTAAAGAGACTGCAAACTTGATCGGCGTTGAGGCGTTAAAGAAAGTTAAGCCTGCTGTTCGCATTATCAACGCTGCTCGTGGCGGTGTTCTAGATGAAGCTGCGCTTTACGATGCAATCACCGAAGGTCGCGTTGCTGGTGCTGGTCTTGATGTTTATGTCACAGAACCTTGCACCGATTCACCGCTATTTTCTTTGGATCAAGTTGTTGCCACGCCCCACTTGGGCGCATCAACAGATGAAGCACAAGAACGTGCCGGAATTGCTGTGGCAGTATCAGTACGCAAAGCACTTGCTGGTGAGTTAGTTCCTGATGCGGTTAACGTAAAAGGTGGAGCTATTCACGAAGAGATCCGTCCATCACTTCCTCTTGTGGAGAAGATGGCCCAGATCGCAACTGCTATCGCCGGTGAACTTCCAACAAATCTTGATGTTCATGTCCGTGGCGATATTTCTGAGCACGATTCTTCAATCTTGGCGATCAGCGCACTTAAGGGTGCACTACTTGCAACAGGTGCCGAAGATGTGACATATGTAAATGCGCCTGGACTTGCAGCAGCTCGCAACCTGACTTCAACTTCAGATAGTGATCCAGTTAGCCCGGAATACCGCAGCATGATTTCTTTGCATTGCGCACTCAGTAATGGAAAATCAATAACAGTTGATGGCACTTTGATGGGTATCCGCAAAGTTGAGAAAATCATTGCTATCGATGGCTTTGATTTAGATTTGCCGCCTACAGATAACTTGCTCTTCCTTCGTTACTCAGATCGTCCTGGAGTTGTTGGTTCAGTCGGTAACGCTCTCGGTAAAGCAAATATTAATATCGCAGGGATGCAAGTTGCACGTGCCAGCGCTGGGGGAGAAGCCCTTATGGCAATCACCGTTGACTCACCAGTATCTGATGCGATTGTTTCTGCAGTTGCCAAAGAAACCGGAGCCGAACTCGTTCGCTCTGTAACTTTAGTGAATTGATAACGGGAAAAAAATGAAGAAGATAAACCTCGCAGTCATTGCCGGAGACGGAATCGGTCCAGAAGTTGTTGCTCAAGGTATTCGTGTATTAGATAAAGTTGCGGCAAAGCATGGCGTAACTTTTGAAAAAACCGAATATGACTTAGGTGCAGGTTATTGGCATCGCACTGGCGAAGTACTTCCAGACTCAGTTCTTGCCGAACTCGCTAAATCAGATGTCATATTGCTGGGCGCAGTTGGAGACCCAACGGTTCCAAGTGGCGTTCTAGAACGTGGTTTGTTGCTAAAGCTGCGCTTTGCATTCGATCATTACATTAACTTGAGGCCTGCTGTTCTTCGCGCAGGAGTTACTGGACCACTTGCTACTAAAGCTCCGATTGATTTCATCGTTGTACGCGAAGGCACCGAAGGCCCATATGTTGGTGCAGGCGGCGTACTTGCTGAAGGTACAGATGCGGAAATTGCAACTGAGGAGTCACTTAATACCCGTCGCGGCGCAGAACGTGTAATCCGTGATGCATTTGCTCGCGCTGCAAAACGCGATCGCAAGAAGCTAACCCTGGTTCACAAGAACAATGTGCTCACTCGTGCTGGCGGTCTTTGGACGCGCACTTTCAATGAAGTAGCAAAAGAATTTCCAACTGTTACAACTGATTATCTTCACGTCGATGCTGCGTCAATGTTCTTTGTTACCAACCCAGAGCGCTTTGATGTAGTTGTTACTGACAATTTATTTGGAGACATATTGACTGATATTGCTGCTGCAATCTGTGGTGGAATCGGCCTTGCTGCATCGGGCAATATAAATCCAACCGGTGCATTTCCATCTATGTTTGAACCAGTGCATGGCTCTGCTCCAGATATCGCTGGTAAGAACCTTGCCGACCCAACTGCAACAGTAATGTCAGTTGCTATGTTGATGGAGCATATGGGGCTTGCTGATGCCGCTCGCGAAATAGAAGCGGCAGTCAGCGCCGATTTACTTGCACGTGGCGATAAGAAGCGAAGCACTACTGAAATCGGAGATGCGCTGCTAGCGCAACTATAAAATGAAGATCTCACTAAATCCCAATGCAAAAGATGCGGCAACTCGCGATGCACTTGTCTCTGAAGGCGGATTTGGTAAGTACTACACCGATCATATGGTCATTTGTGAATGGACAGAGAAAGATGGTTGGGGCGAACCTGAATTAATTCCATACGGTCCGATTTCACTTGATCCCGCAACTGCTGTCTTTCATTACGGCCAAGAAATATTTGAAGGCATGAAGGCCTATCGCCAACCAGATGGTGGCATTGCACTGTTTCGTCCAGAGGCAAATGCTCGACGCTTTGCAAAATCTGCAGCGCGTTTAGCTCTTCCTGAAATGCCAGAAGCGCTTTTCTTAGAAACCGTTGAAACACTTGTCAAAGAAGATGCTGGATGGGTTCCACATAAGATCGGTGATGCTCTTTATATCCGCCCATTTATGATCGCGACCGAAGTTGGTTTAGGTGTTCGTCCATCAAATAAGGCAACGTATTTATTGATTGCAACACCTGCCGGCGCATATTTTGATCCATCAAAGGCCGTTTCAGTTTGGATTTCGACTGAATATGTACGCGCTGCGCAAGGCGGAACCGGTGAAGCTAAATGTGGTGGAAATTATGCAGCATCCCTTGTTGCGCAGAAGGCTGCTGCAAAAGAAGGTTGCGATCAAGTTGTTTGGATCGATGCCAAAGAGCGCAAGTGGATTGAAGAGATGGGTGGAATGAACCTTTACTTTGTTAAAGGTAAAGGTGCTGATGCAAGTGTTATTACCCCCAAACTCACTGGCACTTTATTGCCAGGCATTACTCGCGATTCAATTCTTTCTGCAGCTAAGGATCTTGGCTATAAAACTGACGAGGTAATGCTTTCAATTGATGACTGGCGTGTTGGCGTTTCATCGGGTGAGATCACAGAAATTTTTGCTTGTGGCACAGCAGCGGTCGTTTCTCCAGTTGGCCAAGCCAAGAGCGCCATGGGCACTTGGGTAACAGGAGATGGACAACCTGGGAAAATCACAATGGAAATTAGAAATCACCTACTTGCAATTCAGCACGGAACAACTACTGATAAGCACGACTGGATGAAGCGAGTTATCTAATGCCAGTCTCTGATGCATTTCATATCTATGACACAACCCTGCGCGATGGCGCACAGCAAGAGGGCTTAAATCTTTCGGTTCACGATAAATTAACTATTGCTCGCCACCTAGATGACCTGGGCGTCGGCTTTATCGAAGGCGGTTGGCCTGGAGCTAATCCGAAAGACACTGAGTTTTTTGCTCTCGCTAAGAAAGAGCTCAAGCTTAAGAACGCAACCTTCGTTGCATTCGGTGCAACTCGCCGCCCAAATGTGAAGGCCGCCGATGATGTATTACTTGCCGCCCTTCGCAATTCTGGTGCTCCAGCAGTAACACTTGTTGCTAAGGCCTTTGATCGCCACGTTGACCTTGCACTTAAGACAACTTTAGAAGAGAACTTGGCGATGATCCGCGATTCTGTTTCACACCTGCGCCAAGAAGGGCAACGCGTTTTTCTAGATGCCGAACATTTCTTTGATGGCTACCGAGCCAATCGCGATTACGCACTTGAAGTGATTCGCGTTGCAATGGAAGCTGGTGCAGATGTCGCAGCACTTTGCGATACCAATGGTGGAATGTTGCCTGATGAAATTGCTGATGTCGTACACGATGTATTGAGCGCAACTTCTGCTCGCATCGGCATTCACTGTCACAACGACACCGGATGCGCGGTTGCAAATTCGATGGCGGCCGTTGCGGCAGGTGCTACCCACGTTCAAGGAACTTTAAATGGCTACGGAGAACGTACCGGCAATGCAGACCTAGTCACGATCATCGCCAACTTAGAGTTGAAGAAGAAGCAGTTAGTTCTTCCAACAAATTCGTTACGTGAATCCTTTCGTATTTCACACGCGGTCGCTGAAGTTACAAATATTTCTCCATCTGGCCGCCAGCCATACGTTGGAGTCTCCGCATTTGCTCATAAGGCAGGTCTTCACGCCTCTGCAATCAAAGTTGATCCAGCCCTTTACCAACATGAAGATCCATCATCAGTTGGAAACGATATGCGTATGTTGGTCTCTGATATGGCCGGTCGTGCATCGATCGAACTTAAGTCACAAGAACTTGGTGTTGATCTCGGGGGAGATCGCGAACTCGTGGGCCGAATCGTTGATCGTGTGAAAGATATGGAATCTCGCGGTTTTACCTTTGAAGCTGCTGATGCTTCATTTGAGCTTTTATTACTGGAGGAAGTAAACGGAAAGCGTCCTTCATTTTTCAAGATCAATCATTGGTTGACCACAGTTGAGCGAGCTCAAGACCAGACAATTATTACAAAAGCAGAAGTAACGGTTACTGCGCAAGGAAAAGAAATCTCTTGTGCTGGCTCCGGAAATGGACCAGTTAACGCCTTTGATAACGCGCTTCGCTCTGGATTAAAACAACTTTATCCAGAGTTATCAGTACTAGAACTTACTGATTACAAAGTTCGAATTCTTGAAGGTCGCCTTGGTACCGGGGCTGTTACACGTGTACTTGTTGAGACATCAGATGGTAAAGGCGAATGGAACACCGTTGGCGTTCACGAGAATGTGATCGCCGCATCTGCGATGGCGTTAGAAGACGCAGTCACCTTTGGCTTACTGCGCCAAGGTCGCAAACCCGAGTAACCTTTAATTTATGAGTAGCGCAGCCTTAAGTGAAGTGCGCTCAGCATTTGAGAGATATCTAGAAGCAGAACGCAACCTTTCGATTCACACGATCCGCGCTTATCTAGGTGATCTAGATTCATTCTTTGAGCACTTGGAAAAACTTGATGTAACTGATTTTGCAACGCTGGAGCTTGCACATATTCGCTCGTGGCTGGCCAATCAACAAGTCAAAGGGGGAGCGCGCACCACGCTTTCAAGGCGCGCAACCTCGATTCGTTTATTTACAAAGTGGGCAACAAAAAAAGGCTATCTGGCTAAAGATGTTGGCGCGACGTTGGCAACTCCTAAAGGTGCGCGTACCTTGCCTGATGTATTAACTGTTGCAGATGCATCGCTGGCAATGGATGCAATGGCTGCGCGAGTTGGTGAAGAAGTTGGCCCGATCTCTAAACGCGATGCAGCGATGTTGGAAATTTTATATGCATCAGGTGCTCGCGTTTCTGAACTCTGCGGCCTTGATCTAGAAGATATTGATTATTCGCGCCAGACGATTCGTGTATTAGGAAAAGGAAATAAAGAACGCACTATTCCAATTGGCACTCCGGCAATGCGCGCACTTGAGTCGTGGTTAAAAAATGGTCGAGAGTCACTGGCTGGCGCAAAATCAGAGCGCGCGGTTTTTCTTGGAGCGCGTGGAAAAAGAATTGATCAGCGCACTGTTCGGACCATGGTTTATCACGCACTTGCTGCGCTAGAAGGCGTGGAGAAGATGGGGCCACACGCACTTCGACATTCTGCGGCGACGCATTTGCTAGAAGGTGGAGCAGATTTAAGAACGGTACAAGAAATTTTGGGCCATGCATCCCTTGCCACAACTCAGATCTATACCCACGTTTCCACTGAAAGGTTGCAAAAGGCCTTTAAACAAGCCCACCCTCGCGCATAGCTAGAGGCCGGGGGTGGATTTAGCACCCCTTGATGGCAGGTAAGATTTGGCCTGCACCTTAGTTATTCGGGAACGAAAATTATGGTGACATCTCAGCACTTATGTATGAACTGCTTTGCAGGGAATACAAGCCACTTCGGTCCGCAAACTAATTTGCGGTCGGCGTTGTAGGTGCGACGGGCCTAACAAATAGTTAAGCCACTAACCGATCGGGTTTACTGCGCTGTGCGCGTAAACCTAAGAAAGAGAGCGCTGCCATGGCAGTAGTAACAATGCGAGAACTCCTCGACAGTGGAGTCCACTTCGGACATCAAACACGTCGCTGGAATCCAAAGATGAAGCGTTTTATTTTCACAGAGCGCAACGGCATATACATCATCGATATTCAGCAATCACTTGCACTTATCGATCAAGCATATGAATTCGTAAAGGACACCGTCGCAAAGGGCGGACACGTACTTTTCGTAGGAACTAAGAAGCAAGCACACGAACCGATCATGCAGCAGGCGGCACGCGTTTCAATGCCAACTGTCACCGAGCGCTGGTTAGGTGGAATGCTCACTAACTTCCCAACTGTTTACAAGCGTATTCAGCGCCTTAAGGAACTAGAAGCTCTTGAGAATGCAAACGATCTTTTGCTAACCAAGAAGGAACTTCTTGTTCTTCGCCGCGAACGCGAAAAACTATTTAAGAACCTTGACGGTATTCGCCACATGACCAAGTTGCCTTCAGCAATCTGGGTTGTCGATACCAAGAAAGAGCACCTGGCTGTCGCAGAAGCAAAGAAGCTGGGAATTCCAGTTATTGCGATTCTTGATACAAACTGTGATCCAGATGAAGTTGATTTCAAGATTCCAGGAAACGACGATGCAATTCGTTCAATCGGACTTCTTACTCGCGTAATTACAGATGCAATCGTTGAGGGTCTTAAGGCTCGTTCAGCTGCATCTCCTGCCGCACCTGTTGCGGAAGCAACAGTTGCAGCCGGTGAGCCTTTGGCTGACTGGGAGAAGGAAATTCTTGATGGCGCAGCACCAGCTGTAACTACAACGGAGGCGTAAGTAAATTGGCTAACTATTCAGCAAATGATGTAAAACGTCTTCGTGAAGCAACTGCAGCAGGAATGCTCGATTGCAAGAAGGCACTTGATGAAGCAGATGGCGATTACGACAAAGCTATCGATCTGATTCGCGTAAAGGGACTTAAGGGCGTAACAAAGCGTGAAGGTCGTCTGACCTCAAACGGTTTGGTTGTTGCCAAAGTTTCCAGCGATGTCGGTGTGATGCTCGAACTTAACTGTGAGACTGATTTCGTCGCTAAAGGTGAGCGTTTTATCGCACTTGGTGATGAACTAGTTGAGCACTTGCTTGCATCAAAGACTGGAACAGTTGAAGCATTCCTTGCCTCAACAATGTCTAACGGTAAAACCGTTCAATCAGTTATCGATGAAGGCAATGCAACTCTCGGTGAAAAGATCGAAATCCGCAACGTTGCAGTTGTAAGCGGTCCAGTTGGACTTTACCTACATAAGACTTCACCTGACTTGCCTCCACAAGTTGGCGTTCTTGTCTCACTTGCAACAGCTGCAGCGGAAATTGGCAAAGATGTTGCGCAGCACATTGCAGCCTTTGCACCAAAGTTCGTCAATCGCGACGATGTACCTGCTGACTTAATTGAAAATGAACGTCGTATCGCAGAAGAGACCGCCCGCGAAGAAGGTAAGCCTGAGGCTTCCCTTAGCAAGATTGTGGAAGGCCGCGTAACCGGTTTCGTCAAGGAAGTTTCCTTGCTCGAGCAGGCTTTCGCTAAGGATGCGAAGAAGACGGTCAAGCAGATCCTCGATGAGGCAGGAACCGCCGTCAAGGCATTCCATCGTTTCCGCGTAGGTCAGTAAACTATCCAGAACTAGTAAATCTAGACGATTTAGAAAAGGAGCACCCATGCCCGGTACAAGAGGAACGTATCGGCGGGTGCTCCTTAAACTTTCTGGCGAAGTTTTCGGCGGAGAAAAAGGCATTGGCGTAGATATAAATGTTATGCGCGATGTTGCAAAGCAGATAAAAGATGTTGTTAAAGGTGGAGTACAACTAGCAGTTGTTGTCGGTGGCGGTAATTACTTCCGCGGTGCTGAACTTCAGCAAGTAGGTATGGATCGTGCCCGTGCTGACTACATGGGAATGCTCGGAACAGTGATGAACTGTTTAGCGCTCCAAGATTTTCTTGAAAAAGAAGGCGTTGATACTCGTGTTCAAACTGCGATCACAATGGGTCAAGTTGCCGAGCCATATATCCCACGTCGCGCTATTCGCCACTTGGAAAAAGGTCGGGTAGTTATTTTTGGTGCAGGAGCCGGAATGCCATTTTTCACAACTGACACTGTTGCGGCACAGCGCGCCCTTGAAATTGGATCTGAAGCGCTACTTCTCGCAAAGAGTGGGGTCGATGGCGTTTACAACGCAGACCCAAAGAAAGATCCAAAAGCTACTAAATATGACTCCATTTCCTATGATGAAGTTCTATCAAAATCACTAGCAGTTGCTGATGCAGCAGCGTTTAGCCTTTGCCGTGAAAATGATTTGCCCATCATCGTCTTTGACTTAATGTCACAAGGAAATATCGGTCGCGCAGTCCGCGGTGAAAAGATCGGAACGCTAGTTTCATAACTTGCCACCTGGCAAATTAGAGATTTACAACTTTGAGGAGTTGAAGAAGATGGCAGATGTAGCGAGTGCTCTAGCCGATGCGCAGAGCAAGATGGATAAGGCAGTTGAAGTTGCTAAAGATGACTTTGCAACCATCCGCACTGGTCGCGCTCATCCCGCGCTATTTAATAAAATTATGGTTGATTACTACGGTACTTACACCCCACTTTCACAGCTTGCTTCAATTCAGATTCCTGAAGCGCGCATGGCAATCGTTTCGCCATTTGATAAAGGTGCAATGGCAGGTATTGAAAAGGCGATCCGCGAGTCAGATCTTGGTGTAAATCCAGGCAATGATGGCGTAGTTATTCGCGTCGCGCTGCCACAACTTTCTGAAGAACGCCGTAGGGATTACATCAAAGTAGCCAAGGGCAAGGCAGAAGATTCCAAAGTTTCAATCCGAAATATTCGTCGCGCTGCAAAAGAATTGATGGAAAAGTTAGAAAAAGATGGCGATATTGGTAAAGATGATCTAGCCCGAGGTGAAAAAGAACTTGAGAAAGTAACTTCAGAACACGTTACAAAAATTGATGAGCTTCTAAAGCATAAGGAGGCCGAACTCCTAGAAGTCTAGGAATTCGCCAAACTTAAAATGTCAGACTTACACTCGATAAACGAAGCGATAAATAAAAAGGCGGGCCGTAAATTACTGCCATCTATCGCTGTTTCGCTTTCGCTAATTGCGCTGATCTGGTTTGCACTGGCTTTTGAACGAGTTATTTTCGCTGGCGTCGTAACGGTTGCAGTAGTTCTCGGAATCCGCGAACTACATAAAGCATTCGCGGCAGTTTCAATCGATATCCCACTCTGGTCACTGACTACCGCAGCAATTGGATTATCTGCAGCAACTTGGTTTGGTGGAATATCTGGATTAGCGGTTGCTACCGCGATTGCACTACCGTGTTTATTGGTTTTGCTTCTTCCGCGCGGAGTCGATAATTTCGTAAAGACTGCCTCAGCCTCCGCCTTGGCGCTGATTTATCTGCCGTTTCTTGCTGGCTTTCTAATTTTATTGGCACGTCCAAGTAATGGCTTAGAGCGCGTTATGACCTTTGTAATTTTGGTCGGCTGCAACGATACATTCGCGTACTTGACCGGCATCTTATTCGGGAAGCATCCGTTGGCTCCAAAGATTAGCCCTAAGAAAACTATCGAAGGACTTATCGGTTCACTTGTATTCACGGTTACAGGTGGGGCGCTAGCGTTTTATTACATTATGGGCTCAGATTGGTGGCTCGGTGCACTTGCCGGCTTACTCACCGTATTTACTGCAACAGCGGGAGATTTGATTGAATCAGCGCTAAAGCGCGACATGGCAATTAAAGATATGGGTAACCTTCTTCCGGGCCATGGTGGAATTATGGATCGCCTAGATTCAGTTTTATTCGCAGCCCCTGCGCTCTGGTTAGCCCTTGAAGTTGTGCGACGTGCGCAAGATTCAGGGCTCCTATGAGCACCCGACCAGATAAAAACCCAGAACTTAAATTAGTTTTCGACGAACCAGTTCAGAAGAAAAAAGCACCAAAACATTTAGCTGACCTTTCACCCGCAGATCGCAAGGCTTGGGCAGAAGAGTTGGGATTTCAACCATTTCGCGCGGCACAAGTTGCCACCCATTATTTCTCGCATTTATCTTCTAATTCAGAGGAATGGACAGATATTCCTGCTGCAGAACGAGCGACAATGGCGCAGGCGCTAACCCCAAAGTTGATTGAGTTGGTCACCACCAGAACAACTGATAACGGAATGACCCGTAAAGATTTGTGGAAATTACACGATGGAGTTTTAGTTGAATCGGTATTGATGCGCTACACCGATCGTGTGACAGTTTGTATTTCATCACAAGCGGGTTGCGGAATGAACTGTCCATTTTGTGCAACCGGACAAGCTGGATTAACTCGCAACTTAACCGCTGGTGAAATCACCGAACAAATTGTTGCAGCAGCTCGTGCTTGTGCAAACGGTGAATTGCCTGGGGGAGAAGCGCGTCTTTCCAACATTGTCTTTATGGGAATGGGAGAACCGCTGGCAAATTACAACGCAGTGGTTCGCACTCTGCATAACATCACCGATCCAAATCCAGATGGACTCGGAATCAGCGCCAGGTCCGTAACGGTCTCTACCGTCGGATTAGTAAATGGCATTGAAAAGTTGATGGATGAAGGAATTAACTGCACTTTGGCTGTCTCATTGCATACCCCAGATGATGAATTGCGTGATTCGTTGGTACCGATTAACTCACGATTTAAAGTTCGCGAAGTTTTAGCCGCCGCCGATGCTTATGAGAAAAAAACTGGCCGCCGTTATTCAATTGAATATGCGCTAATTCGTGATATCAACGATCAATCTTGGCGTGCAGATTTGCTCGGCCGCTTGCTTAAGAGCCGTAACGCGCACGTGAATCTGATTCCGCTTAACCCAACTCCGGGTTCGAAGTGGACCGCCTCGCGCCGCGAGGATGAAGAAGCCTTTGTCCGAATCCTTGAGGGATATGGCGTCCCGGTTACTGTGCGCGATACCCGCGGCCGCGAAATAGATGGCGCATGCGGACAGTTGGCAGCAGCGGAAAAGAGTAAATAGACTCAACCGCATGAGCATCCAAGGCAATAGCATCAAAGAATGGGCAGCAGCCTATGAATCAGCCACGCAATACTTTTTAAACTTAGCGCGCGGTGTAACTAAAGATCAGTTAGACATTAAAGATCCCGAAGGTTGGTCTGCTCGTCAGATTATTCATCACCTCGCAGATTCGGAAACGCAATCGTATTCACGCTTGCGTCGCATGGTCGCCGAACCCGAAGGTTCAGTACTTCAAGGTTATGACGAAAATTTATGGGCAGTTGCTCCGCAACTTGGCTACGAAAGTGCACCCGTTGAAACCTCCATTGCAATATTTGCATCGGTGCGTGCCGGGTCGCTAGATATTATTAAACGACTCAATGAATCAGATCTTGAAAAAGCTGGTATGCATTCAGAAATCGGACATTACACAATTGCTAGATGGCTATCTGGTTATACAAATCATCCAAAAGATCACAGTGATCAATTAGTCCGTGCAGTGAAAGGTCAGAACTAAAAATGAAGAAGTTGCAGAACTTTGTAAACGGTAAGTTGGTTGATTCAACTTCTGGTGCAACCACGACTCTTATAAATCCCGCAACCGGCCAGGCCTTTGCAACTGCGCCAAATTCCAACGCTGCCGACGTCGATAAAGCGATGTCTGCAGCAGCAAATGCTTTTACTGGCTGGCGTGACTCAACACCATCTGAACGCCAGCGCGCGCTGCTGAAGATCGCCGATGCCATCGAATCACGCGCTGATGAAATTGTTGCGATTGAGTCTGAAAACTGCGGTAAGCCAATGGGACTAACTGCGTCAGAAGAAGTTCCTCCAATGATTGATCAGATTCGTTTCTTTGCAGGTGCGGCACGTAACTTAGAAGGTAAATCAGCTGGTGAATATATGAAGGGAATGACTTCATTTATCCGACGCGAACCTGTTGGAGTCTGCGGACAAGTAACTCCGTGGAATTACCCAATGATGATGGCTGTCTGGAAATGGGCGCCAGCAATCGCGGCGGGAAATTCCGTAGTTTTAAAACCTAGCGATACAACACCTGCCTCAACTGTATTTATGGCAGAGATAATGGGTGAATTTCTACCTGATGGCGTAATCAACGTGCTTTGCGGAGAACGCGAAACCGGTAAGGCCGTTGTCGAACACGCAACCCCTGCCATGGTTTCGATTACAGGTTCAGTGCGCGCCGGAATGGAAGTTGCGGCAAGTGCGGCCAAACAGCTAAAGCGCGTACACCTAGAACTTGGCGGCAAAGCACCGGTTGTTGTTTTTAACGATGCCGATTTAGAAGCTGCCGCAGCAGGAATAGCGGTCGCGGGATTCTTTAACTCAGGTCAGGATTGCACCGCCGCAACCCGCGTCTTGGTGCAAGAAGGCGTTTATGAGGAGATGGTAAAACTTCTCGCCAATCAAGCGACAAATGAAATCGCAGTTGGTATGCCTAACGAAGATGTCTTAGTTGGCCCCGTAAATAATGCGGCGCAATTTGATCGCGTTAAAGGATTTCTTGCTCGCGTTCCATCTCATGCTCGAGTTGTTGCAGGTGGGTCAGCCCTAGATCGTGCTGGTTACTTCATCGCACCTACCGTTATCGCTGATCTGCGTCAGCAAGATGAACATATCCAATCTGAAATCTTCGGACCGGTCATCACCATTCAGAAATTTAAAGATGAGGCCGAAGCGATCGCGCTTTCAAATGGCGTGGAATATGGCCTGGCCTCATCGGTCTGGACCAAAGATCACGGCACCGCAATGCGGATGGCAAAGGCCTTTGACTTCGGTTGTGTCTGGATCAACACCCACATTCCAATCGTCGCCGAGATGCCACATGGTGGCTTCAAGCGCTCGGGATATGGCAAGGACCTATCTAGCTATGGGTTCGAGGATTACACCCGCATCAAGCACGTCATGACCAACCTCAACGGGTAAAAATTAATTAAAATTTTCGCTAAATCACAGCGAAATCGTTTGGCTTGCAGGGCAATTCGGTTACATAATGAGCCCTGCACAACCGTCCCTTGTTCCGGAAAAAAAGGAGCCCATCCGCATGGCTAAGAAATCACCTCTATCCCCAGAAGCTCGTTCAATAATTAACGCGCGCGTTTCACGTCGCGCAGTTCTCGCAGGAATCGGTGGCGTTGGCGCTGCCGGTGCGCTCGCTGCTTGTGGTTCAAGTGGTGATTCAGGAGCAGGTGGAGATTTAGTCCGCTGGGGAAACTGGCCGCTCTACTTAGATTTTGATGAAGATGCGAAGACTTATCCAACGATAGATAAGTTCACCGAATCAACTGGAATTGAAGTTAAGTATTTTGAAGATTACAACGACAATGATGAATTCTTCGGCAAAGTACAAGCGCAACTAAAGTTAAATGAAGATATTGGTTATGACTTGGTCTGCCCAACCGATTGGATGGCAGCGCGCTGGATTCGCTTGGGTTACGCCCAAAAGTTTGATGCAGCAAATATTCCAAATAAGACAAATATTCTCGACACTCTTGCAACACCGCCTTACGATCCTAATCGTGAGCAAACTCTTACTTGGCAAGGAATTATGGGTGGATTCGGTTGGAACACTGAAAAGAACCCTAAGGGAATTCGCACACTCGATGATCTCTTTGCTCCAGCGAATAAGGGAAAGATTGTTGTTCTCTCCGAACTCCGCGACACAATCGGAATTATCTTGTTGGCACAAGGTGCTGATCCAGCAACTGTCACCGAAGATCAATACATGAATGCTGTTGATTTCATGGCAGGCAAG
>JBIIPL010000030.1:0-11539 GCA_044342645.1 Candidatus Planktophila sp.
ATGGATCCGTGGCGTAAAGGGTAATGAATATGCTGAAGATCTAACTTCAGGTGATGCCACTGCAGTTATTGGCTGGTCGGGAGATATGTTTATTCTCGCTAGCGAAAATGCTGGCAAGTTTGACTTCGCTATTCCTGAATCAGGCGGAACGATTTCTGGCGACAATATGATGATTCCATCTACTGCCACTCCTGAAGCGAAAGCAAGCGCTGAAAAACTCATTAACTGGTACTACGACCCAGCGATTGCTGCTGAAGTTGCTGCTTACGTTAATTACGTAACGCCAGTAAAGGGTGCGCAAGCTGAGATGGAGAAGATTGATCCAGAACTCGCCAAGAGTGAGTACATCTTCCCAACTGATGCGACTATGAAGAACCTCAGCGTTTTCCGTTCACTTACTCCAGCAGAAGAAACTGCTTGGACCGAGGCATTCCAGAAGGCCGCCGGAAACTAAGTGTCTTTTGACGCAAGTTCTGCACGTGGAGATTTAATTCTCACACGAATCACCAAAGAGTACGGTGATTTCAGAGCGGTTGATGATCTGACGCTAACGATCCCTAAGGGTTCTTTCTTTGCTCTGCTTGGACCTTCCGGATGTGGCAAGACAACAACGCTTCGCATGATTGCAGGACTTGAAGAACCAACTGTCGGAAGCATTCACTTAGGCGAAACTGATATCACCACAACAAAGCCTTATCAGCGTCCGATCAATACGGTTTTTCAGAACTACGCGTTATTTCCGCATTTAACAATCTTTGAAAATATCGCCTTTGGTTTGCGCCGACGTGGCATTAAAGATGTTGATTCAGCAGTCAATAAAGTCCTTAATTTAGTTGAGCTGCCACATTTGGCTGGGCGCAAGCCGACTCAATTATCTGGCGGACAACAGCAACGTATCGCGCTAGCCCGCGCCATTGTTAATCGTCCGGCGCTACTTTTGCTCGATGAACCACTTGGTGCACTTGATCTTAAGTTACGCCGTCAGATGCAGATCGAACTTAAGTGGATTCAAAAAGAAGTTGGACTTACCTTCGTTCACGTAACCCACGATCAAGAAGAAGCAATGACAATGGCTGACACCATTGCGGTGATGAATGAAGGTCAGATAGAACAGATGGGCTCACCCGCTGAACTTTATGACAACCCAGAGACTGCCTTCGTTGCTAACTTCCTTGGCCAATCAAATCTGATTAAGGGAACAATTTCAGGCAACGACGGGAATTCAATCGTTGCTGATTTATATGGACAGAAGATTTCACTTCCAAAACACCGCTCTCACGCAACTGATAACTCAATTTACGCCGGTATTCGCCCTGAAAAATTCCGTATCTCTTTACTTAACACTCCAGTATCTGGCAATGTATTAAGCGGCGGACATATTGAAGATGTTTCTTATATTGGTGTTTCAACGCAGTATCTAGTTGCTATGCCTTGGGGACAAGAGTTAATCGTTTTCGAACAGAACGATGATGGCGTCGCACCATTTAATAAGGGTGATGCAGTAAATATTTCTTGGGAGCCAATCTTTACCTTCGCACTTCGCGGAGATGAAGATGTCACAGCTGGTTCAGAAGTTAATCCTGAAGTTCTAGACGAAGAATAAGTCGGCACCACAATGGGAAAGATTCGTACGCCCTACCTGCTCTTACTTCCGGGTTTTCTCTTTCTCTTCACCTTCTTTATTCTTCCGATCGTAAATTTGGCGCAGACATCGACGCAAACTCCAATCGCAGGGGGAGACACTGGCCAATACGAGCAGACTCTGCGTTTTGCAAACTATTTAGATGCATTTCTAGAAAATAGAGAGCAGTTCAGCAGATCATTTGTTTATGCGCTCATTGCTACCGTCTTAGCTCTGATGATTTCCTATCCGCTCGCATATGCGATCGCGTTTAAATCTGGCCGATATAAGAATTTCTTCTTAGTTCTGGTAGTTGCTCCATTCTTTACTTCGTTTCTGCTTCGTACAGTTGCCTGGAAACAAATCCTCGGAGAAGAGGGTTTTGTGGTTCCGACGCTACGCACGATAGGAATAATTAGTGAGAGCACAACGCTGACATCTACCTCATTCGCTGTAATTATGGGTATGACCTATAACTTCCTGCCATTTATGACTTTGCCGTTATACGCATCCATTGATCGTATTGATCCACGAACTCTTGAAGCATCTGGTGATCTATATGCGAATGCTTTCACTACCTTTAAAAAAGTGACTCTGCCGCTATCAATGCCAGGAGTCGTTGCGGGCACTTTACTGACCTTTATTCCTGCGGCAGGTGACTATGTAAATGCCGCAATTTTGGGAAGTCCCAATACAAAGATGATCGGTAACGTAATCGAATCTCGATATTTCAAGATCGTTGATTACCCAACCGCGGCAGCGCTCTCATTTACCTTAATGGCGGCGATTCTGATTCTTGTAACTATCTATATTCGCAAAGCCGGAACGGAGGAGTTGGTATGAGTAAGAAAGTTGTTGATGCCACAATTCCAACCATTCCAGTGATGGCAAGATTCCAGCGTTGGTTTGGGCGAAATTTAATTCGTGTTTATATGGTTCTGGCCTTTACTTATCTCTTCATTCCAGTTGCTTACACCTTTGCCTTCTCCTTTAATGATTCTGGCAAGAGCAACTTAATCTGGAAGGGATTCACGCTAGATAATTGGAAGAATCCTTGTGGTGCACCTGAAGTCTGTACAGCGTTGGCAAACTCCATCAAAATTGGCTTGCTCGCAACTATATTTTCAACAATCTTAGGAACAATGATTGCTTTTGCAATTGGACGCCATAAATTTAAGGGGCGTTCTACTTCAAATCTCTTGATCTTCTTGCCAATGGCAACCCCCGAAATTGTTTTAGGAGCATCACTTTTATCACTCTTCCTAGTTTTCAAAATTAATCCAGGCTTCTGGCCAACTGTTATCGCGCACGTAATGTTCTGTATCTCATTCGTTGTCGTAACCGTTAAAGCGCGCATTGCAAGTCTTGATCCGCGCTTGGAGCAAGCTGCTATGGATCTTTATGCCAATGAATTTCAGACATTTAGACGCGTAACACTTCCACTTGTTGCCCCTGGTATTGCAGGTGCGGCACTTCTTGCATTTAGCTTATCTTTCGATGATTTTATTATTACCAACTTTAACTCCGGAACCGTCTCAACATTTCCTAAGTTTGTATACACCGCGGCGGCACGCGGTATTCCTGCGCAAGCAAATGTGATCGGTTCGGGTATGTTTTTCTTAGCACTTGCGATCGTAATCGCGGGTCAGTTCGTCAATCGTCGCAAAGCCCGCTAATATAAGCGCCAACTACTAGTAGTAATTGCAGAGGTGATTTCCGGTTTAACCGGAAAGCGTGATGGCGAACATCGACCCATCGATTCTTAAACATTTATCGTTAATGCAACCGCAGCTTTATTGGCTGGATGAAGATCCGCTTGAGCCGCTGCCACACCCAACACTTATTGGTGATGTAACTTCCGATCTTTGTATTGTCGGCGCTGGCTACACCGGTTTATGGACCGCACTCTTAGCGAAAGAAGCCAACCCCGAACGTGAAGTTGTCGTGGTTGAACAGCGTGAAACTGGTGCAGGTGCATCGGGGCGCAATGGTGGTTTCTGTAGTTACTCACTGACCCATGGATTTATGAATGGCTATAGCCGCTTTAAAGATGAAATGGGAATTATTGAGCGCTTAGGTCGCGAGAATCTAGATGCCATCGAAGCGACAATCACCAGATATGGAATTGATTGCAATTTCGAATGGAACGGTGAATATCGAGTTGCTGTAGAAGATTGGCAGATGGAAGGCCTAGCCGAAGAAGCGTTATTGCGAAATTCATTCGGTGACAATGTAGAACTATTAAGTAAAGATGAGATGCAATCTCGCGTTAAATCTCCCATCTATAAGGGAGCACTCTGGGATCCAGATGGCACTGCGCTAGTTGATCCAGCGCGATTGGTATGGGGCCTAGAACGTGCCTGCATCAAATTAGGTGTGAAGATATTTGAAAACTCACAAGTTGATCGACTTGAGCGAACTAAAAATGGAATGATCGTTCACACACCATACGGAAGTGTGTATGCCAATAAAGTTGCACTTGCCACAAATGTATTCAAATCTCTGATTAAGCGAGCCCACAAATATGTGGTTCCTGTTTATGATTTCCAGTTGGTCACTGAGCCATTGACAGCAGAACAGTTGGAATCCATTGGTTGGAAAGATCGCGAGGGTCTTTCTGATGCTGGAAATCAATTCCATTATTACCGAATGACTAAAGATAATGAGATTTTATGGGGCGGATATGATGCAATCTATAACTTCCGTGGCAAAGTGCGCCAAGAGTATGAAACAGATGCGCAAACTTACGCACATTTAGCCGAAGCATTTCTTGAGACATTCCCACAGCTAACCGGAATCAAATTCACTCACGGTTGGGGTGGGGCAATTGATACTTGCTCACGCTTCTCACCATTTTGGGGCACTGCCTACAACGGTCGCGTCGCTTACGTTTTGGGTTACACCGGTCTTGGAGTTGGCTCAACGCGATTCGGTGCACAAGTAATGCTTGATCTATTAGATGGCGTTGAGAACGAGCGCACTCAATTGCGTATGGTCCAAAAGAAGCCGATGCCATTTCCACCAGAGCCTTTCCGCTTTATCTTTATTCGCCTGACGCAGTGGTCGATTAATCAGGCAGATAAGAACAGCGGTAAGCGCAATCTCTGGCTTAGATTCTTAGATTCACTTGGCCTAGGTTTCGATTCTTAAAGAAAAGCGCATATCCTTAACCAATGGTTAACCACGGCAATATGTATGGGCCAAGTTTTACATTTCTTGGAATCCCACAATGTGATTTAGATGACCCAAAGTCATATGCCGATGCCGATGTAATTATTGTTGGAGCGCCAATAGATTCTGGAACATCTCATAGATCAGGTGCCAAGTTTGGCCCGCAAGCAATTCGCGGTGGAGATTACCTGCCACATGATGCAGAACGTCCTCACTTAGCGCTGCGTATCGATGCTTTTAAAGCGCTCAAGGTTTATGACGCAGGTGACTTGTTAATGCCACCGGGAGATCTAGTGCAATCTCTTAAAGTCCTTGAGGCAGCGACCGAGAAAATTTCACGTGCGGGAAAAATTGCTGTTGTACTTGGGGGAGATCACTCCATCGCCTCTGCCGATGTTGCAGGTATCGCAAATCATCGCGGACAAGGCAAGATTTCAATGATCCACTTTGATGCACACGCCGACACTGGTGAAGATCAATTTGGTGCGTTAATTGGCCATGGCACACCGATGCGTCGCCTTATCGAAAGTGGTTCTGTGCGTGGCGATCGTTTCTTGCAACTAGGTTTACGTGGTTACTGGCCTGATAGCAAAACTTTAGATTGGATGCGCGATCAAGGAATGCGCTCCTATGAAATGACTGAAATCCATCACCGTGGATTAAATACCGTGCTGGATGAATCCTTTGCAACGCTAACTGATGGCTGCGATGGAGTATTTCTTTCAGTTGATATTGATGTTGTTGATCCAGGAATGGCGCCAGGCACCGGAACTCCCGAACCAGGTGGAATGACCAGTCGTGAGTTACTAGAAGCAGTTCGCCGAATTTGTTTAGAACTGCCGGTAGTCGGAATCGACATAGTAGAAGTTGCACCGCCCTTTGATTCTGCAGATATAACTGCGATCTTGGCCAATCGAGTTGTACTCGAAGCTTTATCTGCGATTGCTAAGCGCCGCAGCGGGACTCCATATTCTCCTACTCAAAATATCTTAGATCGTTAATTACAAGGGTTGATGATGAAAGATTTAGTAATTCTTGGATCAACTGGATCAATAGGTGTACAGGCGCTGGAAATTGTGGCTGCCAACCCAACTCTCTTTCGCGTCGTTGCAATTACTTCAGCAGGAAATAGCCCAGAATTAATTGTTGAACAAGCTAAGAAGTTTAAAGTTCCAGTAATTGGCGTTACCAAAGGCGCAGATTTAATTAAAGGCGCGCTACCTGATGCCACAGTTATTGATGGCCCAGATGCTTCTACCGAGATCGCCGCAATCACATGTGATGTAGTTTTAAATGGAATAACCGGATCAATTGGACTAGCACCAACGCTGGCTGCTCTTAAAGTTGGAAACCGCGTGGCTTTAGCCAATAAAGAATCACTAGTTGCAGGCGGTGATCTAGTTATGTCGATTGCTAAACCAGATCAGCTCTTGCCTGTGGATTCCGAACATTCAGCGTTATGGCAATGCCTGATGGGTGGCGCTAAACGCGAAGTTGCCAAGTTAGTTTTAACTGCAAGCGGGGGACCATTTCGCGAACGTAAAGATTTAAGTGACATAACAGTTTTGGAAGCGTTAAATCATCCAACTTGGTCAATGGGTCCGGTAGTAACTATAAATTCGGCAAATTTAATGAATAAAGGTTTAGAAATAATTGAAGCACATTACTTATTTGACATGCCGTATTCGCAGATCGAGGCAGTCATTCACCCTCAATCAGTTGTCCATTCAATGGTGCAATATGTTGACGGCTCCACCATCGCACAAGCCTCACCTCCAAATATGAAGGGGCCAATTTCTTTTGCAATTAATTATCCAGAGCGAGTTAAAGGTGCAACAACTCCTATAGATTGGAAAACATCCCACACATGGACTTTTGAGCCGATCGATAACGAGAAGTTTCCAGCGATTGAGTTAGCGCGGCGATGTGGAGAACTAGGGGGAGGCTTGCCAGCAATTTTTAATGCAGCCAATGAAGTTTGTGTGGCGGCCTTTATTGATGGAAAAATTGGTTTTACCTCTATTATCGAAACTGTGGAAGAAGTAGTTCAAACTTTGGGTAAAAAGTCGGCCGGTGCGCTGCGGGATTTAGGCGATGTCAGTGCTATCGAGAATGATGCGCGACGGATCGCCCAAGAACATATCTCGAAAGTAGCCCGCTAATGCAATTACTCGGAATTCTCGCCTTTGTTGTCGCCCTTCTCGTATCTGTGATGATTCACGAGTTTGGCCATTACTTAACCGCTCGCAAATTCGGTATGCGGGTCTCGGAATTCTTTCTTGGTTTTGGAACCCGTATTTGGTCACGCCAGCGCGGCGAAACTGAATTTGGAATCAAAGCAATTCCTGCCGGTGGGTACTGCCGAATTGAAGGCATGACACCTGATGATCAAATGCCAGATGGTGAAGAAGGCCGAGCCTTCTATCGCGCATCGGCGGGCAAAAAATTAATAGTTTTAGGCGCAGGATCATTTCTGCATTTTATTCTCGGTTACTTACTTCTCTTTATTCTTCTTGCCGGGGTCGGTGTTAATCAGGTACTTCCTGTGATCGATTCCGTTGTGCCAAATAGCGCAGCGGCAGCCGCAGATTTCCAAAAAGGCGATGAGATTGTCGCAATTAATGGAGACCGCAATATTAAATGGCAAAGTCAATTAGATAAAATCCGTAACTCGCAGGGTAAAGAACTTATTTTCACAATTAATCGTGGCGGTACTGAAATTGATATTTCAGCCGCGCCACGTATGACAGATATAGATGATGGCACCTCACGCTATGTTCTTGGAATAATTAATGAGTTCGGTACTAAGAAAATGAGCCCAATTGCTTCAATTTCAGATGCAGCAGAGTTAACCTGGACTTTCACATCTGCTTCTGCAAAAGCTTTGGTGCAGCTGCCTACGAAAATTCCAGCTCTATGGGGGCAAACATTTGGCGGGCAAGAACGAGATGAGAACGGCCTTGTTGGCGTAGTCGGAGTCGCACGAGTATCTGGTCAAGCCGCATCTAGTGGAAAGTTGACTACATCTGAGCGAATCGGCACCTTCATCTTGATCGTTGCCAGCCTCAATATCTTTGTAGGTCTCTTCAATTTATTGCCGATACTTCCTTTAGATGGTGGACATATGGCTGTAGCGATCGCCGATGCGTTCCGCGCATTTATCGCTAGGTTGCGTGGAAGACCTGCTCCAGCAGCGATCGATATAAAGGTATTAACCCCAATTACGGCAGTTGTCTTTGTCGTTTTGGCTGCGCTCACCGTTCTGCTGCTAATTGCAGATATTTTTAATCCAATTTTATTAAACTTTTAAGTAGAAATCGCCCCACAATGATTTTTAAGGCAGAATAGCGACCATGGTTGATCTCGGAATTCCAAGCGCCCCACCTGCTCCACTTCATCCACGTCGCAAGACCAAGCAGCTAATGGTCGGCGCTATTGGCGTTGGAAGTGACTCACCAGTGAGCGTGCAATCAATGTGCACAACTCTCACTGCAGATGTAAATTCCACACTTCAACAAATTGCTGAGCTAACCGCTGCTGGATGTCAGATTGTGCGCGTCGCAGTTCCGAGTCAAGATGATGCCGATGCGTTGGCGCAGATCGCTAAGAAATCTCAAATCCCTGTAATAGCCGATATTCACTTCCAACCAAAATATATCTTCGCTGCTATTGATGCAGGTTGCGCGGCAGTTCGCGTAAACCCTGGCAACATTAAACAATTTGATGACAAGGTAAAAGAAGTGGCAAAGGCAGCCGGGGATGCTGGTATTCCTATTCGTATTGGCGTTAACGCTGGTTCACTCGATCCTCGTTTGCTTGCAAAATATGGCAAAGCAACACCTGAAGCACTCGCCGAATCAGCGCTTTGGGAAGCCTCACTCTTTGAAGAGCATGGTTTCTCTGATTTGAAAATTTCGGTTAAACACCACGATCCCGTAACTATGGTCAACGCCTATCGCATTTTGGCCGCTAAGTGTGATTACCCATTACACCTTGGAGTAACTGAAGCGGGACCGGCATTTCAGGCCACAATTAAATCTGCTACAGCATTTGGAATTTTATTGGCAGAAGGTATCGGCGACACAATTCGTGTATCAATGTCAGCGCCTCCTGTTGAAGAAGTTAAAGTTGGAATATCAATTCTGGAATCTTTAAATCTGCGCCAGCGTAAATTAGAAATCGTCTCTTGCCCTTCTTGTGGCCGAGCCCAAGTTGATGTCTACACCCTCGCTGAAAAAGTTCAGGCTGGGCTTGAAGGAATGACTGTTCCACTTCGCGTTGCCGTAATGGGTTGTGTAGTCAATGGTCCAGGAGAAGCGCGCGAGGCAGATCTTGGCGTGGCATCCGGTAATGGAAAAGGACAGATATTTGTAAAAGGTGTAGTGATAAAGACTGTGCCTGAAGCGATGATCGTTGAAACCCTAATCGAAGAAGCGATGCGTCTTGCTGAAGAAATGGAAGCTGCCGGAGTAACTTCAGGCGAACCTTCCGTCACAGTCAAGTAATTACGCGATAAGGTTGCGGCTATGTTGCGCATGTCCACCTTATTTCTTCGCACTCTGCGCGATGATCCAGCCGATGCTGAAGTTCCAAGCCATCGCCTCCTAGTTCGCGCCGGCTATATCCGACGAATCGCAGCAGGTATTTACTCTTGGCTTCCACTTGGCGTTATCACCTTGCGCAATGTGGAACGGATTATTCGCGAAGAGATGGACTCCGCTGGATTCCAAGAAGTTCACTTTCCAGCGCTGTTGCCACGGGATGCATATGAAGCGACCAATCGTTGGGAAGAGTACGGTCCATCACTATTTCGCCTGCAAGATCGCAAGGGTGGGGATTACTTACTAGGCCCAACCCACGAAGAGATGTTCACCTTAATGGTTAAGGGCGAATATTCATCTTATAAAGATTTGCCCTTAACGATCTATCAGATTCAAAATAAATTCCGCGATGAAGCTCGTCCCCGCAGTGGAATCATCCGAGGCCGCGAATTTGTAATGAAAGATTCATACTCATTTGATCTAACCGATGAGGGGCTAAATGTTTCTTATCAGAAACATCGCGATGCCTATATCAGCACATTTGATCGACTCCATCTTAAATACAACATAGTTAAAGCGGTTTCAGGAGCAATGGGCGGATCCAAATCTGAAGAATTCTTAGCGCCTTGTGCAACCGGTGAAGATACTTATGTGCTCTGCCCAAAGTGTGGTTTTGCCGCAAATGTGGAAGCTATGGTCACCAAAGTTGCCGCTGCAGATGCCAGCAAAGTTCCAGCACTTGAAGAGCTAGATACTCCAAATACTCCGACTATTGATTCACTTGTTGCTGTTCTAAATGAAAAATTTGGCGGAGGCTACACCGGCGCATCTACCCTTAAAAATGTTATGTTGATGGCAGATAACAAAGCGATCTCTGTTCTAGTTCCAGGTGATCGTGAAGTAGATCTAAAACGTTTGCAAGCGGGCTTGCCTGGCGTAGAAGAACTGCGAACATTTGAAGAAGCAGATTTTGCCAAGTTCTCAAATTTAGTTAAGGGATACATCGGACCACAAGATGCTGCAAAATCTGGAGTTACCGTTTATGCAGATCCAAGAGTTGCACCTGGTACATCTTGGGTGACCGGTGCTAATAAGAAAGATCGCCATGCACGCAATGTGGTTAACGGCAGAGATTTCACCCCATTTGCATATGTAGAAGCCGCCGAAATTCGTGAAGGCGATGCTTGCCCAGAATGCACCACTGCTGTTGTAATTGATCGCGCTATTGAGATCGGACATATCTTCCAACTTGGTCGCAAGTATGCAGATGCCCTTGATTTAACAGTGCTGGATCAAAACGGTAAATCTCAAGTAGTAACAATGGGTTCTTACGGAATTGGTGTTTCACGCGCTGTCGCAGCAATAGCCGAGCAAAGTTATGACGAAATCGGTCTTTCTTGGCCTCTTGAAGTTGCGCCAGCCAAGGTTCATATCGTTGCCACCGGTAAAGAAGATCTGCCATTTGATACCGCACTTGATATTGGAAATAAATTAGAAGCAGCTGGTATTTCTGTAATGCTAGATGATCGGCGCGATCCCAGCGCAGGAGTTAAATTTAAAGATGCTGAGTTAATCGGTATTCCGGTAATTATGGTCGTTGGAAAATCACTTGCTGAAGGTAAAGTTGAATTACGTAACCGCAAGACTGGGGAAAAATCTGAGGTTGCACTCGCCGATGCGGTTACTTCAGTAACTGCTTTGATCGCCTCACTCTCATAAAGTGTTCGCAGATCTAACGCTCTACACACTTATCTTTCTAGCCTTGGCTGCATTTGCCGCAGGGCTAATTGATGCAATTGCTGGTGGCGGGGGTCTTATTCAACTTCCAGCGTTATTGATCGGGATGGCAAAAACTGAAACTGTAATAATTCTTGGCACCAATAAAGTTCCCTCTATTTTTGGTACTTCCGCCTCCGCCCTGATGTATCGCCGCAACATTAAAACTGATTCAAAATTGTTGTTAATTATGGTTCTGCCGGCACTTCTTGGTTCTATGGGTGGTGCTTCCCTTGCCTCGCGCATACCAACCGAAGTTTTAAAGCCGATAGTTGTATCACTGTTGATTGCAGTCCTGGTCTATACCTGGAAGCGACCACAGTTAGGTCAGATTGAATCACTTCGTCACAGTGAGCCACTGCGATTAAAGATTGCTGCTCTGGCTGCGCTGGTGATTGGTTTTTACGATGGACTAATCGGTCCTGGTACT
>JBIIPL010000021.1:0-12522 GCA_044342645.1 Candidatus Planktophila sp.
TTACTTCAGTGCCATCTGGGTGAGAAGCGCGGCCTTCACGCAATAATTCACCTGTAACGGCGTCGCGAATTACCACCTTGCAAGACTGCGTAGAAGAATCCACGCCCGCGACGAGTTTTCGATTAGCCATGGGGCAAGGCTAGACTGTGCCTGTCAACGTTGACTACTTTTCGATCTTTTTCTACTTCTGAGATCCTAGATTTAACAACTTTTGAACTGGAGTTTTTCATGCGTATTGGCGTCCTTACAGGTGGCGGAGATTGCCCTGGTCTAAATGCGGTTATCCGCGCAGTAGTTCGTAAAGGTGTAAAGGAATATGGCCACGAGTTTGTTGGCTTCCGCGATGGCTGGAAAGGCCCACTTGAGAATTACACAATGGAACTCAACCTCGAGACAACCCGTGGCATCTTGCCTCGCGGCGGAACCATATTAGGTTCATCTCGCACCAACCCATTTAAAATTGAAAACGGTGTAGAACGAATCAAGCAGAACCTTGCCGATCAAGGAATTGATGCTTTGATCGCAATCGGTGGCGAAGATACTCTCGGAGTAGCCACAAAATTGGATTCACTTGGTGTAAAAGTTATTGGCGTACCAAAGACTATTGACAACGATCTAAACAACACTGATTACACATTTGGTTTTGATACATCTGTAAATATCGCTGTTGAAGCAATTGATCGTTTACATACAACTGCAGAATCACACCACCGCGCACTCATAGTTGAAGTAATGGGACGTCATGCTGGCTGGATCGCACTTCACTCAGGTATCGCAGGCGGAGCCGCTTGTATCCTGATTCCAGAAGTAAAATTCTCAGTAGATAAAGTATGCGAATGGGTTGAGTCTCGCTTTAAGAGTAGTTATGCACCGATCATTGTGATTGCAGAAGGTGCGATTCCTCAAGATGGTGACATGATCACCAAAGATTCAGAGCTAGATGCATTCGGTCACGTAAAGCTATCTGGAATCGGCGAATGGTTAGCTCGTCAGATCGAAGCCAAGACAGGTAAAGAAGCGCGTACATCAGTTCTTGGACACATCCAACGCGGTGGTACGCCATCTGCCTTCGATCGCGTGCTGGCTACTCGCTTTGGATTACAAGCAATTACTGCAGCATCTGAAGGCGACTGGGGCAAGATGGTTGCTCTGCACGGAACAGATATTGTTCGCGTGCCGCTAGCCAGTGCTACAGAGAAGTTAAAGACTGTGCCGATCGAGCGTTACAAGGAGTCGGAGATCTTCTTCGGATAATTCTCGCCCGAGAAACTATCTGAACAAACTACTCTTAACCCATGACTACCTCATCCCCGAGTACATTAGAAAACCTGTTCACCCCTGGGCTGGTTGCGGCGCAACAACCGCAATGGCCAGGTGGTGCTGATGGTGCACCGGTAAAGAAGGCAGTCGCTGAATTAAAGTCTTTTCCACCACTAGTTTTTGCTGGTGAATGTGATGATCTAAAAGCAAAAATCGCCGAAGCCGCAGCCGGTCGCGCTTTTTGGTTGCAAGGTGGAGATTGCGCAGAAACTTTTGCTGCAGCCACAGCAGATTCAATTCGCAATCGCATTAAAACTATTCTGCAAATGGCAGCTGTTTTGCAGTATTACTCCAGCCTTCCGGTGGTCAAAGTTGGCCGAATGGCTGGGCAATTCGCAAAGCCTCGATCGAATGATTTTGAAACGCGTGGAGATGTAACCTTGCCGGCATACCGCGGCGATGCGGTTAATGATCTTGAATTTACTGAAGCATCACGTACCCCAGATCCACAACGTATGGTCCGGGTTTACAACACATCGGCTGCAACTCTTAACTTAGTTCGCGCGTTTACTCAGGGTGGATTTGCTGATCTGCGTCAGGTGCACGAATGGAATAAGGGCTTCATCCGCGATTCATCTGTTGGCGATCGTTACGAACAAATGGCGCGCGAAATTGGTCGCGCTTTAGACTTTATGAAATCTGCTGGCGTCGATCCTGATTCCTTTAAATCAGTTGATTTCTATTCCAGTCACGAAGCTTTGATAATGGAGTACGAGAAAGCGCTCACCCGTATCGATTCACGCACTCAACTTCCATACGATGTTTCTGCCCACTTCCTTTGGATTGGCGAGAGAACTCGTCAACTAGATGGTGCGCACGTTGATTTTGCCGCAAAAGTTCGCAACCCAATTGGCGTAAAACTTGGCCCTAAGTCCACAGTTGATGATGCTCTTCGTTTGATTGATCGCTTGGATCCAAACCGTGAACCAGGTCGCTTAACATTTATTACACGTATGGGTGCGGGCAAGATTCGCGAAGCGCTCCCTGCACTTGTAGATGGCGTCACTAAATCTGGTGCACAAGTTCTCTGGGTCTGCGACCCAATGCACGGCAATACCTTTGAAGCAGCTACTGGATATAAAACCCGACGCTTTGATGATGTTATGGATGAAGTAAAGGGATTCTTTGAAGTCCATAAGGCGCTAGGAACACACCCAGGCGGAATCCATATCGAATTAACTGGCGACGATGTTACCGAATGTCTTGGTGGAGGAGAACAGATCTCTGAAACTGATTTGGCCAGCCGATACGAAAGCGCCTGTGACCCACGCCTTAACCACTCACAATCTCTAGAACTCGCATTTCTAGTTGCCGAAATGTTGCGCGATCGCTAATTTAGCGGACGTGCCACTGTTTATCTCTCAGTTCAAATCTCCAATCGGGGTTTTAAATTTAATCGCTGATGAACATATTCTCCTTGGCTTAAATCTATCTAGCGTTAAAGCGCTCAAAGATAGCGTCGATGAAATTGATTACGCTAAAGGCTTTAAAGAAGTTTCTAGGATTGATGTTGTGTCAGATCTACTTACTGATTACTTTGCTGGCGATATCGATGCTTTGAATGGAATTTCAGTTCGCCAACCTGGTGCGCATTTCTCGCAAGCAGCGTGGAAGTCGATGCGTAAGGTAAAAGCAGGTAAGACGATCTCGTATGCAGATCTGGCAGATCGCGCCGGATCAAAAGCTGCAGTGCGTGCGGCAGGTTCTGCCTGTGCGAAGAACGCCATCGCACTTGTTGTTCCGTGTCATCGCATCGTCAAAACAGGTGGATCACTCGGTAACTACGCGTATGGTCTAAATAAGAAAGAGTGGTTATTACGCCACGAGGGCGCGCTTTAAAATCTCTATTGCTGCATTACATTGCTCATCATCAAAATCTAAGTGAGTTACCAAGCGCGCATACTTTGGACCAAGTGCGCTGATCCAAAGTCCAGCATCCCTGGTGCGAGTTGCTAGTTCAGCAGCGGTAATTGGTAGAGCAGATAAATCAAGACCAACGATATTTGTTTCAACTGTTTTTGGATCAATCAAAGTTGGGCTAACTGCAGATATGGCCACTGCAATCTCTTTTGCGCGGCGGTGATCTTCAGATAGACGAGCGATGTTGTTATCGAGTGCGTAATGTGCGCCGCCTGCTAATAAGCCAACTTGTCGCATTCCTGCGCCGTAACGTTTACGCCATACCCGCGCTTTTGCTACTCGATCTTTATCGCTGAGCATTATTGAACCAATCGGAGCACCCAAACCTTTAGATAGGCAGACGCTTATGGTGTCGAAGTATTTACCGTATTCATTTAGCGCAACTCCGCTAGCCACGTGTGCATTCCAGATTCGCGCTCCATCTAAATGCAGAGCCAGGCCTAACTCATCAGCGCCTTTACGAAGTGCTTTAATTTCCTCCAGCGGTTGCACTGTTCCGCCACCAAAATTATGGGTGTTTTCAACGGCGATCGCAGTTGTAGAAACTAGATATGGTCCTGAATTCGGGCGCGCTAAATCGAGGGCATCTTTAGCAACAAGTAACCCGTTCTTAGCTGGCCAGGTGCGAGTTGTTATTCCACTAAATACCGCAGCCGCTCCGAGTTCAGCGCGCACGATATGAGAATTAGATTCAGCGAGCAGTTCTTCACCGGGTCCGACCAACATCCGTATCGCTAATTGATTGGCAAGTGAACCAGTAGGTGTAAAGACTCCAGCCTCTTTACCAAATAGTGCAGCAACGCGTTCTTCTAGTGAATTAACCGTTGGATCATCACTGTAAACATCATCGCCAACTTCGGCGCTAGCTATCGCTTCGCGCATCCCTTGTGATGGGCGAGTTACGGTATCGGAGCGTAAATCAATCGGCGTCTTCATCGGATTAGCCTCTCACGCTTCTTTAATGACTATCAAATACATCGCTAGCACCACCATTGCACCGCCAAGTGATACCTGCAGAGTCAACGATTCGCCACCGAAAAAGACCGCAAATAGAGCGGCAAAGACAACTTCCATCGTCAATATCACCGCAACTCTGGTGGAAGTCATGTGTGCTTGCGACCAAGTTTGAACGATAAAAGCGACCGCTGTGCAAACAACTGCAGTGAATACAACTACGCCCCAAACTCCAGCATCTGGTGGGGTTTCATAACCTTGTCCCAGCGAAATTACTCCGGTTAAGAGCGCACAGATTGCTAGTTGAACAACAGTGAGCGCATAGGCATCTAAACCTAAACTCCATTTACTTAAGGTGACGATGTGAGCGGCAAATGCGATTGCACTTATAAAGACCAGTGCTTCACCAATTCCAACCGACCAACCTTGTAGCGAAAGAAGCGCCAAGCCGACTGTGGCCAGAACAACGCAGAACCAAGTAAATGCTTTGATTCTCTCTTTAAGAAAGAGCGCAGCGATTAAGGGGGTAAGCACCACGTAAAGGCCAGTTACAAAACCTGTAATCGCAGCGCCGGTACGAGCGAGGCCAAGAGTTTGAAAAATATAACCTGAACCTAAGAAGAGCCCAGCGAGAGATCCTTTAAGAACGAGTTCACGATTTAACTTCTGCAAAACACTTGGCCGCAGCAAGACCATGGCAAGCACAGCCATCACAAAGCGAGTAGCCAAAAAACTATTTACTGATTGTCGCTCGATGGCGGGTTTCATTAAGACGAAAGCGGCGCCCCATGAGGCAGCGACTGTGAGCAGAGCCCAAGGGGCGAGTTTCAATTGCAATTGATGGCGGGCGTTCATCCGCGCAATCCCTTTAGTAGCGCAACCTCTTTACCGTGTTCAGGCTCCATTCCGGGTGTCTCCAAAATAAGTGGCGCATTCTTCACGGCTGGGTGTTTAAGTAACTCTTTAAAAGGATCAACTCCGATAAATCCATCACCGATATTTTGGTGGCGATCTTTAAGTGCGCCGCAAACATCCATCGAATCGTTGGCGTGAATCAATTGAATACGCTCTGCGCCAGCGACTTCTACCAATAAATCTAAAGTCTCTTTCATTCCACCTTTTTTGGCGATGTCGTGGCCAGCGGCAAATACGTGGCAGGTATCTAAGCAGATACCAACTTTTGGGTGATACTCCAAAGCCTTTAGGTAATTCTCTAAATCTTCTAATCGCTTAACCAGTGATTGGCCTTGCCCAGCAGTTGGTTCAAGAAGCAACATTGGAGCATCATCGGTAAGCGCGTTAAGTATCGGCATCATCCCTTTATGGATCTGCTTCCAAGCCTTTTCAATGAAATCTTCGTTAACCGCCGAACCGGTGTGCACCACAACTCCGAGTGCGCCAATCTCTTTACCGCGCTTTAGCGAGAATTCAGTCGATGCTAAAGAATTTTTATAAGTAGCTTCTGTGGGAGAACCTAAATTGATTAGAAACGGTGCGTGCACGTAAGTTTCTATATCCAGCGCGACAGCTTTCTCACGAAAGAGCGCATCTGCTTCGTGATTTGTCTCAGGCATAGCCCAACCGCGTGGATTTGAAGTAAAGACCTGAATCGCTTCAGCACCGATTGTTTCGGCATAAGCAATCGCGCGTTTTGCCATCCCACCACTTGTCGGCGTATGCGCGCCGATGCGCGGTGAGGTATTAGACATTTGCTTACCCTACAGTGATAGTCACCGTGCTGCCTCGTTTGACCTTAGTTCCGACTTTAGGCGAGATATTTGTAACCGCCTTCACCTTCTTTGCGCCGATCTTCTTGACCACCACTTTGAGTTCTAGATCGCTAAGTGCAGCACGCGCCTTTGTTTCGGTGAGAGAGAAAACATTAGGGATAAAGACAAATTGTGAACCCTTGGAAATCGTCAAAGAAATCTTGGCGCCTTTTGCCAACGGTGCTCCGCCAGAAGGAACTTGCGATATAACTGCACCAGCCAGGACGCTTTCGCTGAACTGATCAACTGTATCAACGTCAAAGCCGGCATCAGTTAATTCATTTAGCGCTTGATCGGCAGATTTACCAAAATAGGATGCAACATCAATAGTTTCTACCCCTTTGCTGATAAGCAAATCGATAGTTGAATCTCGCTTTACTTTTTCACCAGCGTCGGGCAATGATGAGATAACAAATCCCTTTGGAGTCTTTTCGTTAAAGACTTCCTTTAGCTCCCCGACTTTGACTGGATACTTGGCCAATAAATTAACAGCAGCTTCCGGAGTCAAGCCAATTAACGAAGGAATCTCATAACGCTCTGGACCTTTAGAAATTACCGCCTTAACTGAACCACCGGCATCAACTTTGCCTCCACCTGCAGGGTCTGATTCAATAATTTGCCCACTAGAAATTTCTTCATCAAACCTTTTCTCAGAGATTGTTAAAGTCAGTCCGAGCGGAGTTAGCGCTTTATTTGCTTCCTTCTCGGTTGCACCAACAATCGATGGGACAACAACTTTAGAACCAGGGCCTACTAGGGCATACCAACCAACAATTCCGAGAGTGATGGCCAAGCTTGCTGCGATATAACGATTACGGCGAACTCGTTTGCTGATCTTCTTCTTTCTGCGAATCTGAGCTGTTGTCTCTTTTCCATCTGACTTTCTATTTTCGCCAGTATTTTCTATCTTCTTCAACGCCACAGTTTTTTCCTTTTCAATTCGCGCCCGTTCCCGACGAGATGGTTTCTTCGATGCCGGACGCATCGGAGCAATGGGAATGTCTAACTCCAGACTCAACTGCTTCTGATTTGGGTCAAGTGCTTGAGAAATTGCAGTAAGGGCTAGATGGAATTCCGCGCCATCGCGAGGGCGCGCATCTGGATCTGAATTGGTGGCACGATAAATCAGTTGGTCTAATTCTGCAGGTATCCCACTGCGTTTGGTGCTCATTAGCGGAACTCGCTCATTGACATGCATATAAGCAATTTGAATCGGTTCATCGCCAGCATAAGGTTTTTCGCCAGTGAAAATTTCAAAAGCGGTAATTCCTGCCGAATAAACATCACTGCGTGCATCGGCTATTCCGCGCTGCACCTGCTCGGGGGA
This sequence comes from Candidatus Planktophila sp., assembly GCA_044342645.1. Lineage (GTDB taxonomy): Bacteria > Actinomycetota > Actinomycetes > Nanopelagicales > Nanopelagicaceae > Planktophila. Next base: position 7,291 of record JBIIPL010000021.1, read on the forward strand.
GAGATAAGAAACGCTTCCTAAAACGATGCTCGATTCAGCCGTCATTGTGGTTCCAAGTAGCGGGCCTTTAGCCAATCCGAAATCGGCTATTTTAATTCGCCCTTCTTTGGAGATAAGAATATTGTCGGGCTTAATATCGCGATGGACGATACCTAATTTATGCGCCGCCGCTAAAGCGCTTAAGACGGGAAGCAAGAATTTAATACCAGCGGCAACCGTAAGCGCACCTTGCTCATTTAAATATTCGCGCAGCGTATGACCTTCTACTAGCTCCATAACTAAAAAGACTGCTGGACTTCCGTGCTGATTCCACCCTTGATCTTGCACAGAGACAATGTTTGGGTGCGACAAGGCGGCAGAAGCTTTTGCCTCACGAATAAAACGTTCTACAAATTGTTCATCTTGCGCCAAATGTGGATGCATAATTTTTACTGCCACTTTGCGATCAAGGCGAGTATCTAGCGCTTCGTAAATTGTGGCCATGCCACCTGCTGCCATCTGGCGGATGAGTTGATAGCGCCCATCAATTAGCTCGCCAGTTAGGTCAGACATATGTGCAATTTTATGTAGTTAGTATGAAATCTGCCTTTTCACGCGTTGAGTGTTGGGAAAAATATTTCTGCTGTGCTCCAAGCCACTTGCGCATCTCATCTGCTACTTGTGCACCATCTCGATCAATTACTCGTTTAACTCCTATTTCTGGGTCAATATCTATCCAGATTAATGCCGCTAAATCATCTTGTATGGCCTTATCTCCACTGCCCACGCCTTCCAAAATCAATAAGTCAGATGATGCGATTTCTTCGCTATCTTCATATGAAGAAGTCATCCAGTTGTATCTATTTATTTTGGCTGGCTTATTTCGCTTATGTTGATCTGTTATATAGAGCAAAACCTTAGTTAGATCTGCACTAAGAGCGTTATCCCATCCGTCATACAAATCATCCATATGAATAACACTTACCGACATCTTTAGCGAGATAGCCAAATAAAGTTCGTGGGCCAAAGTAGTTTTGCCGGCGCCAGCTGGACCGTCGATTGCAATTATTGGGCGTTCTTTGGAACTACATAGATCTAGTAGCGCTTCGATGAGCTGCATACCATTTACCCCATCCCAACGCCGCCAGTACTGTAAAAGCAACATATAGCAATGATGTGAATAAGAGTCCCTGTGTTGCATACAGGGCAACGTATCCAGCATCAACAATTAGCCAAATTATCCAACTTTCAAACTTTTCATAGACCATCAAGATTTGTGCAGTAAGGGAGCCAAAGAATAGAACTGCATCAGCGTATGTAGATGCCGCCCCCCAAGATTTTAGAAGGGGAGCCAACGCCAAAGTTGCCAGAATTATTGCCGCAAACGTTGCAAGGCGATATTTGTTTTTAAGTGGCCCGGGTTTTGCTCCAGTTGGTGCCCAGCCGAACCACCCAAAGAGTGAAGCGATTATGAAGACTATCTGCAACGCTGCGCTAGCAAAGAGTTCCCATTGCAAGAAAAGGATTCCATAAAGAACTGAACTAATTGCCCACCAAGGCCAGGTGATGCGCTTGCCGGTGATTCCCAGAGATACAGCGATAAATGAAGTGATGACTGCAAAGAATTCGAGATAAGAAAGGTCATAACCGAAAATATTGGTTAAGTTTCCAGATAGAAAGTTATAGATAGATGGCACGTTTTACCCTTTCCGCATCCGCATTACCGGATGGGTCAAGCGGTCGATCTGAATCTCAGATCCTCTCAGCCGTATTAGCGGCTCCCGCGCTTGTTACTTTAGCCGATGCGAGCGAAAACTGCATCGATATAAGCGCGAGCAGCAACTCGTGCGCGGCGAAACGTGGAAGTTTTAGCGCGCTTATTAAAGATGTCATAACCAATCTTTTCAACCTCATCAACTATTCCGCAGTAGAGCTCACTTGCAGCGCGAATACAAGGTTGGCTGGTTTTGTCTAAGAGTGCAATGCCTGGTTCTGCCGCCTTTTGCAACTGTCTAACTCGCGCTATCTGGAACTTCAGTGCGTTGATAATTTCGGGAGTTAACTTGCGGGCATAAAGCATTTCAGGAGATACCCCGTGCGCTGCTAACTCATCAAGTGGTAGATAAATTCGCCCGCGATCTAAATCTTCGGCAACATCGCGAATGAAGTTAGCTAATTGAAAGGCCACGCCAAGATCCTTGGCAGCATCTAAGGAATTAACGGTATCGCCGCCCAAAATAGGAACCATTTCCAAACCAATTACTGCAGCCGAGCCGTATACATACTCATAAAGATCTTCGTAAGTTTTATATTGCGTGATGGTTAAATCCATCTCCATAGAATGTAGAAAATCTACAAAGTGCTGGTGTGGAATTGCAAAGCGCTGGACCGTATCAATTAGCGCCTTGCCTACAGCATCGCTAGTAGAACCTGATTTGAGGCCGGCTAAAACTTCTGAACTCCACTTACGCAGAACTTCAGCCTTTTCTGCAGGCGTCAAAGTCGATGCCAAATCATCAACAATTTCATCTGCATAACGTGCAAACCCATACAGGGCGTGAACGAAAGGTCGCTTTGCAGCTGGCAGCAGTAGCGTTGCTAGATAGTAAGTTTTACCGTGGAGAGAATTTAAACGCTTACACTCTTCATACGATGCGCGCAGTTGCGGATCATAAATACCGGCAGCGTTTAATTCACTCACTTACTTAACCGGACCCACGATTCGTTCCGCAGCCAAACGTCCAGAAATCAAAACCATCGGAACGCCAACACCTGGTTGGGTACCTGAACCAGCAAAGACCACATTTTCGAATCCAGCAGCGATATTACGTGGACGGAAAGGACCGGTTTGGAAGAAGGTATGTGCGCTAGCAAATGGTGCACCACGTTCCATTCCTTGTGCTTGCCAATCAAGTGGAGTTGTCATCACTTCAGTTTCGATTGAGTCACCAAATCCGGTGTATCCACGATCTTCGAGCGTTTTAATCATGTGATCGCGGTATGGTCGAGCTTGCGTCTTCCAGTCAATGTCAGCATCCAAGTTTGGAGTCGGATAAAGAATGTAGTAACTCTCTTTACCCACAGGCGCTAGCGCAGGATCATCTTTGGTAGGAATCGTTACTAGGACAGAAGGATCTGTCATTAAAGTCTTCTTCTTAATTAATTCATCGAATACGCCATCCCAAGACTTTCCGAAGTGGATGTTGTGATGGGCGACGTGATCATATTTCTTGGAAGAACCGACCAAAAGGGTGGCACAAGATGGTGAGTACTTAAGACGCTTGATCGAAAGCGGAGTTTTGCCAAGCAAATCACGCCAAACAACTGGAAGATCAGGATTCATTACGACTACATCGCACTCGATGCGTTCGCCGGTGTTGGTGATTACCGCTTTGGCACGTCCGTTTGCAATATCTAATTTAGTGACAGTTGTGTTGTATTTGAAGGTTACGCCATGCTTTTGTGCTGCTGCGGCAAGTGCGCGCGGTACTGCATGCATTCCGCCCTTTGGAAAGAAAACGCCATTTACTGAATCCATATAGGCAATTACTGCATAAATTGCTAAGGCTTGTTGTGGGCTAACACCGGCATACATCGCCTGGAATGAATAAACCTTTTGTAGGCGGGGATCCTTTAAGAATTGATTTACTTTAGGGGAGAGTCTTCTAAATCCGCCGAGCGCAATTAAGCGCGCCAAGTTAGGGGTTAGCAAGTTAAATGGTGAGTCAATATTGCGATCGATAAAATCATTCATCTCGTACTTGTATAACTTGGTTACAAATTCCACGTATCTGCGATAACCCAGCGCTTCTTCAGCGCTAACAGTGCGACGGATCTCTTCTTCCATCTCGGCGGTATTGGCATGCACATCAATTTGTGAGCCATCGTGATAAAAAGCGCGATAGAGCGGTTTAAGCGGTGAAAGTTCTAGCCAATCTTTCATATCTTCACCGACACAACTAAATGCATCTTGGATTAATGAGGGCATAGTTAGAACTGAAGGGCCAGTATCAAATGAGTAACCATCTTTTTCTAGCAAGCCATTTCGTCCACCAGGAACGCTTTCACGTTCAATCACAGTCACTTTGCGTCCTGCTCCGGCTAAACGAAGAGCGGCACTTAAACCAGCTAACCCTGCACCGACTACTACAACGTGATCAGTGGGTCCTTTTACTCTGGCAGACATTTAATGGCTCCTACGTATTGCGCTAGTTGCGAGTTCGACTAGTAACTCACGGGCTGAAGGTGCAATTTCAGCAGAGTTTGCGGCAGTTAGCGCGTTGGAAAGTAGCCCATCGATGAGATCTTCGACATCTTTAACCGCACCCGTTGCGGTAATTAAGGCGCGAACCTCTTCGATCTGATCAGAAGTTAGATCCTCACGGCCTAGGGCAGAAGAGATCTTGGTTTTGGTGGCCTCATCCGCACGTTCAAAGGTCATAGCCATTAGCACGGTTCGCTTACCTTCGCGAATATCATCACCGGCTGGCTTGCCAGTAACTGAAGGATCACCAAAGATTCCAAGCATGTCATCGCGCAATTGAAATGCCTCGCCAAGTGGCAGACCATAAGCGCTCAAAATATTTGTAAGTTCTTTACGTTTTGCTATATCGGTTATTGCAAGTGCTGCACCTAAATGTAGCGGGCGTTCGATTGTGTACTTTCCAGATTTGTATCTGGCGATACGTAGTGAACGATCTACGTTCGGCGATTTCTCGCCAGCTTCTCGAACATCTAAATACTGGCCGGCCATTAATTCAATGCGCATCTCATCGTGAACTGAAAGCGCTGATAACAGTGAATCATTTGCAACCCCAGATGTGTGAAGTAAATGATCCGACCAGACAAGTGCCAGGTCACCGAGTAAAACTGCGGCGGCTTCACCGAATTGATCAGCAAGGCCATTCATCGCCTGGCTTTGATGTAAATTTTCAAAGTGGCGATGTATTGCCGGCCTGCCACGTCGGGTGTCTGAGCGATCCATCAAATCATCGTGAATAAGTGCGCAAGCTTGTAATAATTCAAGGCTGGTGAATGCGCGAATATCGGCTGGAGTTGGTTGTGCACCAGTTGCGCTAAATCCAGCATATGCGAAGAGCGGACGAAGGCGTTTTCCACCTTCAAGAAGAAATGACTCGAGGGCATCGCAGACCGGGAGTAATTCAGAACCGATCGCACCAAGATATTCGCGTTGTAACGCTAAATATGAGGTGAGTTCGCTTTGAACCTGCTCACGAATCTCAAGGAGCGTGC
>JBIIPL010000103.1:0-4524 GCA_044342645.1 Candidatus Planktophila sp.
TCCAACGCTAACTTTAGATGAATCACCTAGAGAAATTGCGGGCAAGTTTCCTTTTTTGACTAGTAACACCGCGATGTCATAAACACGATCACGTCCGACAATTGTGGCTGGAATATCTGAACCATCGGCAAATTCAACTCTAATTGTGCCAGAAGTTACTGCGCTTTCAATTACGTGGTTATTTGTAATTATGTAACTTGATGTTGAATTAGATTTATAGATTGAACCAGAACCAGTTCCGCCACCCGTGGTTGTTTTAACAGAGATCGAGACAACTGAGGGCGTAACAAGTGCTGAAATAGATTTGGCATTTATTGAATTACTGCCAATTTCAATTGCTGTTTTATTTCCGGTACACGCACCAGATTTAGCCAGCGTCAGCACTTGAGTGCGATTATCGGCACAAACTACAACGCTACTTACTCCCGAATTTGTCGCCGCCGTTGCGACAGAGCCAGCGATTACTACTCCGAATACGAAAGCAGCTGTAACTTTTAGTGGGGTACGGTTTAGTTTCATAGGTTGATCATCCTTCTAAATACTTAGCGTTTCCTGTGATGTGATTGTAAATATCATTAGGCTTCTACGATCCATGCACCTTCTGTGGCGATTTTGATCTTGGCTAGCGGTTGGTTAGTTGGTCCCGCGAGCACCTTCGCTTCATTGAAGGGATCAAAGACTGCTCCGTGACAGCCGCACTGCAGGTTTTTGGTGGCAGAGTTAAATTCCACTGTGCACCCCTGATGAGTACAGACAGCTGAATAGGCGAAAACACCAGCCTTGGTTCGAAAAAGCACAGCCGGTGTTCCAGCTTTAGATTCAAAATTATGTGTTGCACCGACTTTAAGTGATGCACCTTCAATTATTTTCTTACTAACTGAATTTTCTGCAGCGCTCGTAGCCGATGTCCTTGGGAATATCTTTCCAACTGCTGCACCAGCCACTGCGATGGCTGCGACAGTTGAAATTCGCAAGAACCCTCTTCGATCAATTGATACTTTGCTCTTGCGACGAGATCCATTTAAGAATAAGAAATAAGTAAGCCATAAAATTGTGTAGGCCGAATTGCTAGCCAAGAAATACGGTTGCACATTCCAACTGCTAGCCAGCCATAGGGTCAGTGACATTGCAAAACCGCCCATAGCCGCCCAAGTCGGTGCGATCCAAAGCAAGGTGGCGACGCCGATTGCAAACTCGGCTAGCGCTATAAAGATTCCAATTTGTGTGGCATGTTCTAAGACGCTGCTTATCGCAAAGCTAATTGGCGAATTTGTGGCGTAGGCGGAAAGTTGAGTTCCGATATAGGTCGGTGAACCTGAAGTTAGAAAGCCCGGATCGCTCGCTTTATCCCAACCCGCATAAATCCAAGTGAATCCGAGCCAGAGTCGCATTACCCGCAGCGGCCAGAGTTGGTTTCTCCAAGAAGTCTTTAAATTCATATACAAAAAGTAACCTCTTCGGATGCGAAAATGGAGCTGCCCCACCTGGCCTCGATCCAGGGACATCCGAATTAACAGTTCGGCGCTCTACCAACTGAGCTATGGGGCATTAATTATTAACTTGTCGTGCAGGCGCAAACTCTAGCGCAAGAGGTGCATTGGGTCTAAATCGAGCGAAGGGCTAGGTCGTGTAGCCCGCGACGGGTGGTTTCAAGGGCGACCAGGGCAGCAAATGCTGCGTTGTACTCCTGCTCATTCTCCACAGGATTAAGCCGTTGTAACGAAGATTTTAATTCGGCAATAGATCGTGAGATTGCAACTTCTCTTAGCCTTGCAACAATACTTTCAACATAGTGACCGGTAACTTCGCCATCGGCGCGAATTGGTTCAACATTTAACTCTGTAAATAGCGAACGCATATTTTCATCATCGATATTGGAAATTTCAACTGAGCTCTGCTCTGGCAGTGCGGTAATCATCGCAGCCAATTGACCATAGGCGGGATGGGTAAATGCATTGCCTTCAATCTTGCTCCAATTTGAAATCAAAGTCGGCATCTGCAAGCGCGCCTTTAGTACTTCACGCTCAAGAATAAGTCGCGGCTCTTGTGGATTAGGGCGCCATTGAACGCTGGCAGCTGGCTCATCTGATGGCGCAACGCTATTAGTTTGTGGGCGCGATTTTAATCCTTGATTGACCGCGGCGGTTACTAATTCAACTTCAACGCCAAGCCAACCAGCAAGTAAGCGGGTGTATTCCGGACGCAAAGATTTATCACGAATTTGTGCGACAAGAGGCGCAGTTGCATTTAGCGCGTTAACGCGACCTTCAGCGCTATCTAACTTATGTAGGCCAAGTTCAGTGCGAATTGCGAATTCAAATAAAGGAACACGCTTTGCAATTAAATCTCGGAGCGCAAGATCACCCTTTTGTTGTCGTAAATCGCAGGGATCTAGACCATCTGGCTCGACTGCAACAAAGGTTTGCGTAACAAATTTCTGATCTTCGCTAAATGCACGCAGCGCAGCTTTCTGTCCCGCGGCATCTCCATCAAAGGTAAAGATAACTTCGCCGCGGAAAGCATCGTCATCCATTAACAATCGGCGGATAATTCGAATGTGGTCTGCGCCAAAAGCGGTTCCGCAAGTTGCAACCGCGGTTGTGATTCCAGCTAGCTGCGCCGCCATTACATCTGTATATCCCTCAACGATCACTACTTGGCGCTTCTTAGCGATCTCCTTCTTGGCCATATCAAGTCCGTATAAAACTTGGCTCTTCTTATAAATTGGGGTCTCAGAGGTATTTAAATACTTAGGGCCTTGATCTTCTTCATCGCTAGCTAACTTACGCGCACCGAAACCAACTACATCACCTGAAATGTCGCGGATCGGCCAGGTTAGGCGATTCCGGAATTTATCTATTGGACCGCGCTGACCCATCTTAGAAAGCCCAGCGGTTTCAAGTTCATCAATTGTGAAACCTTCGGCGCGTAAGAATTTGGTAAGACCATCCCATTCATCTGGTGCATAGCCAACACCGAAAGTTTCGCAAGCAGATTTATCAAAGCCGCGCTTAGTCATTAACTCACGGGCGTGGGCTGCAGTTGGGGAAGTATTTAATTGATCTTGATAAAACTTTGCCGCTAGCCCATTTGCGGCAATCAGCCGTGAGCGATTACCGGCAGGTGCGGGCGTGAAATTTCCTTCTTCATAACGCAATTGGTATCCAATGCGATCTGCCAGCCGTTCAATTGTTTCGGTAAAACTTAAGTGATCCATCTTCATTACAAATGAGATGACGTCGCCACTTGTTTGGCAGCCAAAGCAATGGAAGAAACCTTTACTTGGCGTTACGTGAAACGAAGGTGATTTCTCATCGTGAAAAGGACAAAGGCCTTTCTTCTGTCCGCCACCTGCTGATTTGAGTTGAACATAATCGGCTACAACTTCATCGATAGGAGCGCGTTCGCGGATGTAAGTAACATCCTCTTCTTTGATGCGTCCGCTCATAAGCCCATGCTATCTGAGTGCGCTTAGGCGAGCATGTAAGGCATATGCGCCGGGGTCGGTCAGGCTGGCGATCTGATCAATTACGATGCGCATCCGCTCGGTGTCATTTGTTGCAACCGCCCAATCTTTAGCAAAGATTGAATCCAAATTTGTATCAGCATGTTTATGGAGCATCTCAACAAGCTCTTTTATCAAAACTTGCTGTTTGGCATAGCGCTCTTGTGATGCGGCAGCATTAATTAAGTAATGGCCAGCAATCGCCTTAAGAAAATCCACTTCTACTTGTTGTTCACGTGGAATGACTAGATCAGCCGAATATCGCATCAGTGGCCCATCGCCATGAACCTTGCGAGTTTCTAACTCTGCAGCCAATACAAAGCGTCCGATCAATTGAGAAGTTGAGTCTTTTAACCTGGCTAACGAGCGGTGCGTTCCATCGTAATAACGCGGCCAGCACGAAAGCGTTTGCAATCGCTCAAGAGCGCCGACTGCCTCCTCTTTTGTAGCAGTTGAGCCATAACCAGATTGCATTTCGCTATGCAAGATGTCGAAGTCGCGTTCAAAATTTGCGACTTTAACTTGTCCGACGAAGATGGCATCTTCTAAATCGTGAACGGAGTATGCGCAATCATCTGACCAATCCATAATTTGCGCTTCAATACACTTGCGATCAACCGGAGCGCCTTGGCGCACCCAATTAAAGATCTCAACATCATCGTCGTAGACGCCAAACTTTCTTGGATTGATCGCGCGCGGCCAAGGATATTTGGTGCCTGCATCAAGGGATGCGCGAGTTAAATTTAAGCCAACGCTCTTGCCATCTTTATCCACGGTCTTTGCTTCGATCCTGGTCAATAGACGAAAACTCTGCGCATTTCCTTCAAAGCCACCAAAGTCCTTAGCAACTTCAGCCAACGCTTCTTCTCCGTTATGGCCAAAAGGCGGATGACCTAAATCGTGCGATAGACAAGCGGTTTCAAGTAGATCGGGATCTGCACCCAGTGATTCACCGAGTTCGCGACCGATCTGTGCACACTCCAATGAATGTGAAAGGCGTGTGCGCTGAAAATCATTTT
>JBIIPL010000022.1:0-12501 GCA_044342645.1 Candidatus Planktophila sp.
TGCTCATGCCAAGACCCGATCCACCGCTGTCGCGTGAGCGCGACGGATCAAATCTATTCATTGCCTCTATCTCGGTTCTGTAAGCACTCTCTGGCAGTCCGGGGCCACCATCTTCAATAATTAAGTTCACTCTCTTGCCTTTGCTCTTTAGCGTGATTGAAACAGGTGCATCAGATGGCGTGTGACGCACGATATTAGAAAGACAGTTTTGAATTAAACGATTCAAGTGTTCCCGCGAACCTTTAAGTTCACAATCACTTTCTACCGAAACTGTGAAGATGCGTCCCTTATTAAAGAGTTCGAAGTCATTTATATGAGCTTGAACTAGCTCGCTAAGTTCTATCTCTTCAAAAGTAGTAGGACGACTTTCTCCAAGTTCGGCAAGTAAGAGAAGGTCATGGATCAAATTCTCCATACGTTCTATCTCGGTATTTACTCGCGAAAACGCTCGCGCCCGATCAGCCACATCACTCATCTGGCCTTTACTGAGCATCTCGCTATAGCCCTTTATTACGGTCAGCGGTGTACGCAGCTCATGTGAGGCATCGCCTAAGAATCGCTGCATTCGCTCGAGTGCGTTCGCATCTAAACCCCGATTGTGCCGTCGTAGCAAAACAATTGAGATAAAGATTGCGAAGCCATTGGCTACGACAGTAAAGGCGACTAAATTCTTTAAATTGGATTTCAAATTAGTATCTAATTTACCTAAATCTGCCGCGACGATTAGATAGTCACCACCTGCTATTTGAATCGTTCTAAGTCGGAAAGGATTTGTGGCCTCAACAGATATTGGCGCAGAAAGCGCTTTCTCTACAACTGCCATTGATTTGATCCCAGGATAAATTAGATGGGATTCATTGATAACCGTTTCATCTCCTTCCTTCGTTATCAGGGCTAAAGTTAAATCCAGGCTCTCTTCATCAATCGTAAAAATCGCTGCGCTGATTGCCTCTGCTGGATAAGAATTAACTCGTTCGGCTACTAGGTTTATGGATTGATCAATTTGCTGCAAATCAGAATTTCTAGCATCGATGGTTGCAAAGCCACCAATAACACTCGAAAGAATCGTTGTGACAAAAATTGAGATTGCTGCATACCTGCTGCCAGATTTCTTCATAATTACTTGGGCTCCTGAATTACGAAGCCAACGCCACGAACCGTCTTAATCCCTTCAAAGCCGTCCTTATGTAATTTCTTTCGAAGATATGAAATATATGTATCGGCAACGGTGCTTTCAGATTCAAAGGTAATACCCCAGACTTCATCCAGAAGTAGGCTCTTACTTAGAACTCGATTCTTATTCTCGACTAAGACTTGCAAAAGTCTAAATTCTGTTGGAGATAGGTCAATTATTTCCTCATTGAACTTAACGGTGTGACTGGATTCGATCACATGAATAGGTCCGCAGCGCAATTCAGTCGATGCATTATCAGAAATTTGCGACCGCCTAAGAATCGCCTTAACTCGCAATAAAAGCTCTTCCAGGCCAAAGGGTTTTGTTACGTAATCATCTGCTCCAAGAGTCAAGCCTCGAGTCACATCAATACGATCTGCACGAGCGCTCAACATAAGTGCTGGGGTGTTATCGCCCATAGAACGAAGTCTTTCGACCAGTTCAAAGCCGTCCATCAACGGCATATTTATATCGATAATCAATAAATCGGGTTTCTTATTGCGAATAGCCGTTAAGGCAGACATTCCATCTTGGGCAGTTGCCGTTTCAAAACCGGCGATGCGCAGTGCATCGCCCAATAGTTCGCGAACTCCCGCTTCGTCATCGACGATAAGAATCAATTCGGCCATGGCAGTAGCCTCGCATGCCTGACCTTAAATAGCCAAGGAGCAGGGTAGAAAATTGATGCCTAAAGGTGTTTTCACCGAACTTTCACAAAGTGTTGGCAGATACTTTATACAAGGAATAGAGAGGGTCGAAATGCGAATTAGTCGAGTTGCCATTGTTGCAACAGTTCTACTTTTCGCGCCCTTGTCATCTAGCGCTTCCGCTATAGCCGACAATAAGACTCCCGCTCCGGCTAAACAAAGTAACTCTGAATTAAAAGCGGAATACAAGATTGCCTTTGATGAATTCCGCAAAGACTTTAAAGTTTATGAGGATCAAAGACGTGAGATAAATCGTATTTTCAAAGAGGCGATTGACAAGGCGTTAGCCGATGCAAAATCGACTAAGCAAGTTGGCCAAACTCAAATTCAAAAACGTCAAAGTATGAATGCAAGACAGAGTGCAGTTATAACTGCAACAGTGGCGCGAGATGCAGCAATTGAAGCCCTTGGGGAGCCACCAGTTGCCCCAACTCCACCTGCAAAAATACCTAACGTTGCGAAAAATAAGAGCCCGCAAACAGAAAAATCACCTCCACCTAAAAAATAGCCAATTGTTATAAAAGCGATATAACTGCGCGCCCATTTACATCTACTTTCATTTGGAGCGCGCTAGCGCCTCCTCTATCGTCAAGCCATGATTTCAGAGAAGCCATGGTGGGCAGAATCTGTCATCTATCAGATATATCCACGCTCTTTCTTTGACAGCAATGGTGATGGTGAAGGCGACCTTCCGGGAATCACAACTCATTTAGAGCATGTGCAATCACTAGGTGCTGATGCAATTTGGCTTAGTCCGTTTTACACCTCACCAAATAAAGATGGTGGTTATGACGTAGCCGACCCTCGAGGCGTGGATCCAAGATTCGGAAATTTAGAAGATGCGCGCACAATGATCGAACGTGCGCATCAATTGGGGTTACACGTTTTAGTAGATGTAGTTCCTAATCATTTCTCTGATCAGCATCCTTGGTTTAAGGATGCGATCTCATCGAAAGCTGGCTCAGCCGAACGTAACCGATTCCACTTTTATGATGCAAAACCAGATGGAACTCCGCCAAATAATTGGATTTCCTTATTCGGTGGCCCTGCTTGGACGCAAGTAAAAACTTCGGATGGAACCGCTCAGTACTACCTTCACCTCTTTGATTCATCCCAGCCTGATTTGAATTGGGAGAACGAAGATGTAGCTAGCGATTTTGAGAAGACCCTGCGATTTTGGCTTGACCTAGGAGTTGATGGTTTCCGCATAGATGTTGCGCATGGGTTGGCTAAAGAAAATATTTTGACAGATCATCACGATCCGCAGGGATTGAGCAATGCTCTGCGTTTAGATGTTGAGATGTCAGCGCAAAAGCGTGGTGAACTACTGGCCAGTGTTCCATTTTTCGATCGTGATGGCGTCCACGCCGTATATCGCAATTGGCGAAGAATTTTTGATTCTTACGATCGCGAAGTAATGGCTGTAGCTGAAGCTTGGGTTCATCCTCCGGCACGAGCAACGCGTTATGTGCGCAGCGATGAGTTGCAACAAGTATTCAATTTTGATCTGCTCGTTGCTCCATTTGATGCTGCCTATCTCTTTGAATGTATAAGTAACACTCTAGAAATGTTGCGACATGTTGATGCCCCTGCAACTTGGGCGCTAAGCAACCACGACACTCCACGCGTTGCATCACGCCACGGAGCAAAAGCTTCCCGCGCACTTGCCTTATTTGTTTTGGCGCTGCCAGGATCTTGCTATATCTATAACGGCCAAGAGCTTGGATTACCCGATGCACAATTGGCAGATAGCGATCGCCAAGATCCATCTTTCTTTAGAACTAAAGGAGTGCAAAAAGGTCGTGACGGTGCACGTGTGCCAATGCCATGGAGCGGCGATAAAACTCCATTTGGTTTCTCTTCTGATTCACCTTGGCTACCTATTCCGAACGAATGGAAAGAGTTTTCGGTTTCTTCTCAGGGTGCCGATCCTTCGAGTACTTTAAATCTTTATCGCAGCGCGCTGAAAATTCGTAAAAATAATTTAGTGGGCGCTGGAGAAATTGAATGGGTTGACCGTGGTGAAACCGGACTTATTTCATTCGCACGCGGTGAATTTGCGGTCTATTTAAACACCAGTTCTGCATCTTTACAGATTCCCACAGTTGGAACGTTAGCGCTGGGATCTGATACAGCAGTTGAATTGGCAAACGGAACCTTATCTTTGCCTGCGGCAAGTGCTGCTTGGGTGGCTATACGTTAAAGAGGTAACACTACGACTAGCAAAGTTAGAGCTGCAGCGTAGATTGTGCTTTGCGCAAAAATAATCAGTGCGGTTCGGCGATCTGCTGCGCGATCTGCTGGATCTGCAACTCGTGAAATTTGACCCAGTTTGCCAAAATTAAATGTGCCAGCGAAGCCATAAGCGAGGCAGAACTTCTTGCGTGACTGTACCCAACCAATAGACATAACTAGCAGTGGGATAAACATTGCCAGACGTGCTTGACGTGATGCATCGCTATTTACTAGCGCTGTAAATGCCAAAATCGAAAGCACGAAACCAATTGCCGCAACCAAGCGACGACGGCTAATTTCTCCAGCTCCTAAATTGCAAGTGCCGGGTATGTAACCCTCTTGCGACATTTAGGCATCCTCAAATTCATCTTCATCTTCATCGATCCAAGCATCTGCAGGAGCATCTTCTTGGCGCTGTGCCCAGGATAGAAAACTACCTACCGCCTGGAAAGCCACAGCGAGCAGCGCAAATGCTGCAAGGAGGCGGCGAAGAAATTTCATAGGATAAAAATACCGCTTCTTAGAAAACTTTTCACTTTTTAGCAGCGAGCAACGCCGCATCGATATCTGCCCAGAGATCATCGACATCTTCACACCCAACTGAAAGTCGAATTAACGTTTCTGGAACGCTGGCACTTTCAATCGGCCAACGGCGGCGGCGTTCCCAGAGAGATTCAACACCACCCAGACTGGTTGCATAAGTAACTATCTTGGAGGATTCACACACTTTATCTGCGGATGCAGCACTCCCTGAGTATTCAAAAGAGACAATTGCGCCGAATCCCTTCATAAATGCCTTCGCTTTGGCATGTTGCGGATCAGTTGCTAGACCTGGGTAGCGAACCCGGGTAACAAGTGGATGCTGGCTAAGTCGCTTTGCAAGCTCGTGCGCATTTTCACTGGCGCGCTGAAAACGTAGTGGAAAGGTTCTGATTCCGCGAAGTGCCAGCCAAGCTTCAAAAGGACCAGGGATCGAACCATTAAATTTACGAGCATCTTCTAGCGCCTTGAAGTGAACTGGATCATTTGTAGAAAGCGAACCGAGGACAACATCACTGTGCCCGGCCAAATACTTGGTTACAGAATTCATAACAATATCTGCACCCATTGCCAACGGTTGCTGGACTAGCGCCGTAGCAAAGGTGTTATCTACCGCAACCATGATTTTTCGTGACTTTGCTTCTTTAATTAGCGTTGGTAGATCTGCCACATCAAGTGATGGATTAGTTGGTGATTCAATCCAGAGTAAATCAGCGCCATCTAGCGCTGCGATAACTTCGGCAGTATCTGCAATTGCAACAAATGTTGCGCTGATCTTCTTTGCCGCAGTTAAGGTTCCAAGCAAAGTCATCACTCCTGAATAACCTTGATCTGAAGCAACAACTTTCGCCCCAACCGGAAGTGTAGAAAATACAGCGCTAATTGCTGCCATTCCAGAAGAGTAAGAAAGTGTCTTGCCTCCTTCAAGTGCTGCAATTGCAACTTCAAGTGCACTCCACGTTTCATTTCCGTAGCGTCCATAACCAATTGCGCCACCTGCAACAAAAGTTGAGTTGAGTGAGATTGGTTGATTTAGCGGACTATCTGCGCCAACGTCTGGGCGGCCAGTAGTAATCGCAATTGTCTCGGGACGATGCTGTGGTTCCTTGGAATTCATGGCCTAAGCCTAATCGTCGGCGAGTACTGCCATCGCCGCATTATGGCCAGCAATTCCGCTAACCCCACCGCCGCGACGCGCCCCCGCACCCGCCAAATAGATGTGTTGATCACTTGTTTCTGATCCCCAAATTAAATTTGCGCCTGAAGTATCGATGAATGGGAAATCTAGGTCACGGTGGAAAATATTGCCGCGCGGCAGGCCAATATCGCTTTCCAGATCTAGCGGAGATTTTGCTTCAATCGCTAGTGATCCATCTTGGCATACCGCTAAAACAGACTCGATCGGATCAAGTAAGTACTGATTTAAACTCTCAATTGCAGCTTTCTCTACTTCGCTCTTTATCTCATCTGGTGATTTATCAAAGAGCGCAGCAGGTGTATGTAGCCCAAATAGTGTCAGCGTTTGATATCCACTTTCGAATAGATCTGGCGAGAGAATTGTTGGATCAGTCAAAGTGTGGCAGTACAGCTCAAGCGGCAAATCGGTAGGAATTTTCCCTGATTTAGAAGTTAGGTAGGCAGATTCCAATTGAGAATAACTCTCGTTTACGTGAAAAGTTCCGGCAAATGCAAGATGTGGATCTATCCCAGATTTAAGTCTTGGCAGACGAGATAACAACATATTGATCTTCATCTGCGAACCTTCTAGAGATTGTGTTTTTGAATCTCCACGAATTTTCGCCAAAGTTTGAGGTGCGCCAGCAAATAACAAATCACGGGCTGCAAATTTAACTCCCGCAATTGTTTTTACCGAAACTCCACTGGAGTCACTGTCTATTTCGGTTACGCGTGAGTTCAGTAAAATTTCAACACCTGCGGCGACTGCAACTCGTTTTAATTCGGTTACTAGAGCACCCATTCCACCCTGTGGCACCCGCCACTGTCCAGTCCCATTTCCAATTAGGTGATAGAGAAAACAGCGGTTTGCTTGTAAATCATCGGCTGATGCAAATGTTCCAATCAGGGCATCCGTTAGTGCAACTCCCCGTACTAAGTCATGGCTAAAGCGCTCTCGA
Organism: Candidatus Planktophila sp.; assembly: GCA_044342645.1. GTDB lineage: Bacteria > Actinomycetota > Actinomycetes > Nanopelagicales > Nanopelagicaceae > Planktophila. The sequence continues at coordinate 6,792 of JBIIPL010000022.1, forward strand.
ATGACTTCACCTATTGGTCGCTCCATCAAATACTTCCAAGTCTGCGGCAAGCCTATTTCTTCATTTAAAATTTCTGCACTCTTTAAAGGCTGCAACATAGACGGTGCAATTCTTTTGGCAAGTTCGGCAATTTCACCATAGAACTCCTGCCAAGCAGCGCCTTCTGTATTCGATCCAGTTAAGTCCTTAAAGTTTTGCGAAGTGCGCTCATCCCAGTTCTGCGAAATTAAGAGTCCGCCGTCTGATCCTGCAGCCCTATTTGAATATGGAGTATAGGAAGCAATCGAACGTTCGAGTGTTTTGAAATTGATTCCGAGGTCAGCAACAATTTGATCAGGCAAGAGCGAAACTAAATATGAATAGCGAGATAAACGAGCATCAAATTCTGGAAAGGGGCGAACACTTGTGGTTGCTCCCCCGAGCTCACTTTCAGCTTCTAAAAGTACGACCTTCTTTCCGGCACGAGCCAAATAGGAAGCAGCAACCAAACCGTTGTGACCGCCACCAACAACTATCGCGTCATACTTTTTATCCAGAGCCATAGAAGAATCCTGATGCTTAAAGCGCTCTTGCGATACGTTCGATTGCTTCGGTAACAATTGCCGGGCTAGTAGCAAAGTTCAATCGCACATGATCTTTGCCAAGAGCGCCATAAATATGGCCAGAATTAAATGCAACTTTTGCGCGCTCGGTAAGTGCTTTACCTGGGTCATCTCCCAAATTCAATTTACTCATATCAAGCCATGCCAAATAGGACGCATGAGGAGGTGCATAACCAATTGCTGGAATTCGTGATGAAATCAAATTCGCCAGTAATTTTCTGTTTTCATCCAAAATTTTAATCGCCTCATCTAGCCAATCATCACATTTTTCAAAAGCAGCAACAGAGGCAAAGGCACCTAGCAGTGATGCCCGATAGTGAAGGGCTGGTGGTAACTCTTTTAATTTTTCGTGCATCTTTTCACTCTGCGAAACAATAATTGCGCACTTTAATCCAGCGGTATTCCAGCCTTTGCTAGAGGCGGTTACAGTCACACCAACTTTGGCGGAAGCCTCGCCCAAAGATAGGAATGGAATAAATGTTGATTCTTTAAATGTGAGCGGGGCATGGATCTCATCTGAAATTACAACCACGTTATATTCATTTGCCAGCTCGGTAATGCGAAGTAATTCTTCACGTGTGTACACCTTGCCCAGCGGATTGTGGGGGCTGCAAAGCATATGCACCGAGATTCCAGTTTTGTAGGCAGATTCAATTGCCTCCCAGTCGTGGCTCCAACCTGTTGCGTCAGGAGATGATGGATCAACTTTAAATGGAACATCAACCATCTCAACTTGGGTTTCACGCATCCAGGTGTAGAAATTTTGATAAACCGGAGAACTAAATAAAACTTTCTCTCCCGGTTTAGTAAAGACGCGAAGTAGTTCGACAACAGCGACACCAACATCTGTTGCAATGCGAACATAATCTGGGTTTACAGTCCATGCCCAACGGCGCATAGCAAAACCTGAAAATGAAGTTCCCATCTCTGGAATTGAGCCAAGGTAACCAAGATCTGATGCTGTAACCATCTCGGAAAGAATCTGGCGAATTGGTTGCGCAACTGGAAAATCCATCTCTGCTACTGGCAGAGGCAGAATTTCGTGTGGAAATGCTCGCCACTTTTCGCTGCGGTGTGTCTGCAGGTGAGCGAGAGATGGAATCTTTATCTGGCCTTCGCTCATAAGCGCGAGTATGCCAGTTATGCCTCGTTTGGCGAAAGGCGGCGCGTTGAGTTACGTACAACCAGTGTCGTAGGCAGAATAATTGATTTGGGGGCAGCGGTTGGCTTTCGTAGCCTCTCCATAATTGACCACGCGGCCATCTCACCCATTAATTGTGCAGGTTGTTCGACGGTTGTGAGATCTGAGTACTCAGCCATTTCGTGCCCATCAAATCCAATAATTGAAATGTCATCTGGAACTTTTAATCCGTGGCGGCGCACAGCCTGCATAGCTCCAAATGCCATTTCATCGGACTCGCAAAAAATAGCAGTAGGACGATTTGGCCGGGCAAGTAAATCGTCCATGGCGCGCGATGCTGTATTGATTGTGAAGTCACCATGTACTTCACGGGATGGATCCCATCCCAAACCATTTTCGGCAAGTACCTGCATGAATCCTTTACGGCGGTCGTGAGGAACGCTGAAATTAAATGGATCATCAGGGCGCCCCGACATCAAGCCAATTTTTTTATGTCCTTGATTTACCAAATGTTGTGTGGCAGTACGTGATGCGGAAACGTCATCGATTGCAACGCTAGAACAATTGTCGTGATGCATTCCAACAAGCGATACAGGAACACCAAGGTTGAGCATTGAGTCAAACTCTTCTTCTGTCGGTGGCAAGCTGATCACGATCAGCGCATCAACACGACCTTTTAAGTGTTGGTGTTGAAAGAGACGCTCGCGCCCCTTCATCTGACTAAAGTTATAAAGAAGTAAATCAAAACCGGCTTCACGTAAAGCTTGTTCGGCACCGCTAATAACTTGGGCAAAATACCAACGTGAAATATATGGAGCTACGACTCCAATGCTATTTGTTCGGCCCAACGTGCTTTTGCTCTGCACTGGCGCGATTGGGTAATTGAGCTTTTCAGCCGCAGCCATAATCTTGGCGCGTGTTTCATCATTGACATGCTGGAAGCCGCGCAAAGCACGCGAAACAGTTGCAGTAGAAACGCCTGCTTCTTCCGCAACTTCCTTTATTCCTGCCATTTTGCGATGCTCTTTCCCTGATCCATAGAACCTGCAAGGGGCTGCAAAAAACCTGCAAGAGACTGCAAAAGTACGCCATTAGACCTGTAACTTGCAAGGCGTGAAGTGCTATCGAAGCCTAGCTCGAGCACTTGGTAGATCAATTACGGAAATTGAGCGGAAGAAAATTACTTCGCTTCTAAGATCATTGAGACTGAATTTATACACCAGCGTTGATCGGTCGGGACATCAAAGCCTTCTCCTTCGAAGACGTGACCTAAGTGCGAATCACAACTGGCACAGCGAACTTCAGTGCGAACACGAGGAGCAAGTGATCGATCTTCAATCAATGTGACCGCATCATCTGCTGTCGGGGCATAAAAAGATGGCCAACCGCACCCAGAGTGAAATTTCGTTTCCGACCGGAAGAGCTCTGAGTTGCAGGCTTTGCAGCGATATATCCCGACTGTTTCAGAATCGGTATATTCACCAGTAAATGGTCGCTCAGTTGCGCCATTGCGCAGAACATCATAAGAAAGCGGATCTAACTTTGCCTTTAACTCTTCTTCGCTAATCTCAATCTTCTTCTTCACTTTGCCACCGACTTTGAATTAGCCTCAGGATAAGCCACTCCCGTGCTGGAATGGCAGTCATATCCGTTTGGGTTCTTTGCTAAATACTTCTGGTGGTATTCCTCCGCTAAGTAATATGTAACACCGGTGGCATCTAATATCTCCGTGACAATTTGCCCAATCCCTGATTCAGCGAGTGCGCTCTGGTAAATCTCGCGAGAGGCGAGCGCTTGCTCCATCTGGTCGGCTGTGGTTGTGTAAATCGAGCTGCGATATTGCGTACCGATATCCCCGCCTTGGGCATTTAAAGAAGTTGGATCGTGCATTGTCCAAAACTCCTCCAACAGTCGCTGATATGAAATTAAATTTAAATCAAAATCAACTTGCACCATTTCAGCGTGCCCGGTGCGCCCAGTGCAAACTTCTTCGTAACTAGGGCTTTGAGTGCTACCGCCCATATATCCGACGCTGGTATTCACCACTCCTGCTAAATTCCAGAAGCGTCGTTCAGCGCCCCAGAAGCAACCTGTAGCAAAGTAAGCAGTAGAAGTTGTCATAGCGCGTATTCTTTCAGGTGTTCACGCTTTACGCTCGGTCAAGAATGAAAGATTAGATAGCCTTCTCCTACACCTGCGCCCCCGTAGCTCAGGGGATAGAGCACCGCCCTCCGGAGGCGGGTGCACAGGTTCGAATCCTGTCGGGGGCACGCGATGCAAATCACCCGAATTAATTGGAATCTTTACCGTTACATCCTTGTTTAAATCCTTGTTAGCAGGGAGAATTGTCCACTTACGCACATAGTTGCGTTTGTTTAACTTTTAGCTCGTTTGCTCTATTAAGGAGTTCAGTCATGGATTGGCGACATCAATCAGCCTGCCGCGATGAAGATCCTGAACTCTTCTTCCCGGTTGGAAACACTGGGCCCGCTCTGACTCAAATCGAGGAAGCTAAAAAAGTTTGTAATCGCTGCATCGTAAAAGATGCCTGTCTGGCATGGGCTCTTGAGAGCGGACAAGATGCTGGCGTTTGGGGCGGTCTTTCTGAAGATGAACGCCGCGCGCTTAAGCGTCGTGCCGCACGTAATCGCGCCCGAATGATGGAACAAAATAATTCAATTTAGATTTATACGGGAAAGTTTAATTGAGCTTCAGTCCCACGATTTGTACGAACTAAGTTAATAGTTCCTTTTAATTCGTTCTCAGTCAAAGTTCGAACAATCTGAAGTCCAAGATTTGCAGATTCCAAGATCGTAAAACCATCTGGTAGACCAACTCCATCATCGAATATAACTATCTGTGCCGATCCTTCTACACGGGATACCTCCACACTTAAATTAGCGCCAGATTCCGCTAAGCCGTGTTCCAAGGCGTTGTGAATTAACTCAGTAACAATAAGTGAGAGTGGGGTAGCAATTCGTGGATCGAGCGATCCAATCTCACCAATTCGTGAGATTTTCAATTCTCCCATCCTTGGGCTTAGCTCTAAAGCGTGCTTGACCAGGCGATCTAAGACATCATCAAAAGCAACCGAGGCTTCAGTACTACTCGAAAGAGTTTCGTGTACCAGTGCAATTGATGCGATTCGGCGAACCGCTTCATTTAACGCAGCACTTGCTGCTGGGTCCTCGATGCGACGCGACTGTAGTCGCAGTAGCGCAGAAACGGTTTGTAAATTGTTCTTAACTCGGTGGTGAATTTCACGGATGGTTGCATCTTTAGTGACCAGTTCGCGTTCTCTGCGACGTAATTCAGTTACATTCTGCAATAAAACTATTGCACCAGTGCGGTCTCCCCCAGCCAAAAGAGGAAGAGCAAGTAAATCAACAGTTCCTCCATTGTTTTCAATTTCAACACGACGCAAAGATTTTCCGCTAAGACTTACTTCTATCGCTTCTTCATTCGCCTCAGGTTTGATTAGTGAGACGCTACGCGCGACGTCACCAAGTATATTTCCCTCAAGTTCACCCGCCCATCGCATGCGATTAAATGCAGATTTAGCGTTTGGGCTTGCATAGGTAATCACTCCGTTAATATCTAATCTAATAAGGCCATCTCCAACGCGCACTGCAGAGTCAAATAGTTCACTGTGCTCGGTATATGGGAAAGTACCTTCAGCAACCATTCGATAAACTTTATGAGCAACTTCACGGTAATTGAGTTCTAACCTACTTGGTTGGCGCATAAGTTCTGCGTTACGGTGGCGTGAAATCACAGCAATAACCTGATCATTAAAGATAACCGGGATTGTCTCCTCTTTAATTAAGAGTTCGCCAAACTTTTCAGGTTGAGCGTCTCTAATTATTTCCGCTCCTGAAAGTGCTTGATCAATTCGAGGGCGTTCTCCCCAGTCGATCTCATCCCCGATTACATCCTGCGGAAAAACAGTGGCTGCAGTAGTAGGTCG
>JBIIPL010000023.1:0-12291 GCA_044342645.1 Candidatus Planktophila sp.
AATCGGGAATATCAGACCCAGATCTGGGGTTCTAATGAGCACAAGCAATCCACCTCGCGTCTTCCCTGCGTTGGGTTATAGGCTTGGCTAGAACAGAATAATTACCGCCTTTAAAGGAGTCTGCCGATGTTTGAGCGCTTTACCGATCGAGCCCGACGCGTTGTTGTCTTGGCTCAAGAAGAAGCACGCATGCTCAATCACAACTACATCGGTACTGAACATATCCTCCTAGGTTTGATCCACGAAGGCGAAGGCGTTGCCGCAAAAGGCCTTGAAGCGCTCGGCATCTCACTTGAAGGCGTGCGCGCCCAAGTTGAAGAAATTATCGGCCAAGGTCAGCAAGCACCAAGCGGTCATATTCCATTTACCCCTCGCGCCAAGAAAGTTCTTGAACTCTCACTTCGCGAAGCTTTGCAATTGGGCCACAACTACATCGGCACCGAACATATTTTGCTTGGCTTAATCCGCGAAGGCGAAGGCGTTGCTGCACAAGTTCTTGTAAAGCTCGGCGCAGATTTAAATCGCGTCCGTCAACAAGTTATTCAACTTCTCTCTGGATACCAAGGTAAAGAAGCTGCAACATCTAGCGGACCAGCAGAAGGCACACCATCTACTTCACTTGTCTTAGATCAATTCGGTCGCAATCTCACCCAAGCTGCCCGTGAAGGAAAGCTCGATCCCGTAATCGGTCGCGAAAATGAAATTGAGCGCGTGATGCAAGTACTTTCTCGTCGTACTAAAAATAACCCAGTGTTAATTGGCGAACCAGGTGTTGGTAAAACTGCTGTTGTTGAAGGTCTTGCGCAGGCAATTTTCAAGAATGATGTTCCAGAAACTCTTAAGGATAAGCAGCTTTATTCACTTGATTTAGGTGCACTTGTTGCCGGCAGTCGTTACCGCGGTGATTTCGAAGAGCGCCTGAAGAAAGTCTTGAAAGAGATTAAAACTCGCGGCGATATTATTTTGTTTATCGATGAAATCCACACCCTTGTTGGTGCGGGTGCAGCCGAAGGCGCAATTGATGCAGCGAGCATCCTTAAGCCAATGTTGGCACGTGGTGAACTACAGACAATCGGTGCAACAACTTTGGACGAGTACCGCAAGCATGTTGAAAAAGATGCTGCGCTAGAACGTCGCTTCCAACCAATTCAAGTTAAAGAACCATCAGTTGCTCACACAATTGAGATTCTTAAGGGCTTGCGCGATCGTTACGAAACTCACCACCGTGTTTCAATTACCGATGGCGCACTTGCCGCCGCTGCCAATATGGCAGATCGCTATGTTTCCGATCGTTTCCTGCCAGATAAGGCGATTGACCTTATTGATGAAGCGGGATCTCGACTTCGCATAAAGCGAATGACTGCTCCAGCAGAACTTCGCGAATTTGATGACAAGATCGCTGAAGCTCGTAAGGCGAAAGAGTCAGCAATTGACGGTCAAGATTTTGAAGGCGCAGCCGCACTTCGCGATAAAGAGAAGACTCTTATTGCAGAAAAGGTTGAAGCTGAAAAGCATTGGAAGGCAACGGATCTCGATAAGGTAACTGAAGTGGATGAAGAACTCATCGCTCAAGTTCTCTCTGCCTCAACCGGTATTCCAGTATTTAAGTTAACTGAAGAAGAGACTGCGCGTCTGCTTCGCATGGAAGATGAACTTCACCGTCGCGTAATCGGCCAAGATCAAGCGATCAAGGCTCTGTCACAGGCGATCCGCCGCACTCGCGCAGGGTTAAAAGATCCAAAGCGTCCTGGCGGTTCATTTATCTTCGCCGGCCCATCTGGTGTCGGTAAGACCGAACTTTCACGCACACTCGCCTCATTCTTATTTGGCGATGAAACTGCGCTTATCCAACTAGATATGTCTGAGTATTCAGAACGTCACACAGCCTCACGTTTATTTGGCGCTCCTCCAGGATATGTCGGTTATGACGAAGGCGGACAACTAACAGAGAAAGTTCGCCGCCGTCCATTCTCAGTTGTCTTATTCGATGAAATCGAAAAAGCCCACCCAGATATCTTTAATTCACTACTTCAAGTTCTTGAAGATGGTCGCCTCACAGATGCACAAGGTCGCACCGTTGACTTCAAGAACACAGTAATCATCATGACAACCAACCTTGGTACTCGTGATATTTCAAAGAGCCTTGGACTTGGTTTTGCCAATATCGATGACGATCTAACAAATTACGATCGCATGAAGGGCAAGGTCCAGGACGAACTCAAGAACCACTTCCGTCCTGAATTCCTCAACCGTATCGATGATGTAATCGTCTTCCACCAATTGACTAAAGATCAGATTATTCAAATTGTTGATTTGATGATTGCTAACTTAGACGAACGTTTGAAGGCGAAAGATATGGGAATTGAACTCACTCAAGCCGCTAAGGATCTCTTGGCAGCTCGTGGTTATGATCCACTTCTTGGCGCCCGTCCATTGCGTCGTGTGATTCAACGTGAAATTGAAGATTCACTTTCAGAGCGAATTCTCTTTGGCGAGTTAAAGGCTGGTGAAATCATCGTGGTAGATGTCGAAGGTGAGGCGGCAGAAGCTAAATTCACTTTTGCTGGCGCAGCCAAGGCGACAACGCCAGATTCGCCGGAAGATTTAGCCGCAGCTACTAATTAAGGAATTTTCTTCCCTGGGTTGAGAATTGAATTTGGATCGAAAACTTTTTTGACCGCTCTTTGTAGGTCAATTACGGTCGCCGAAATTTCATTTGCAACGAATCCAGCTTTAATTGATCCGATGCCGTGCTCTCCGCTTGCTGTGCCGCCAAGTGATTGTGCAATTTCCACAATTTCAATAAATGCCTTTTTTGCACGCTCTGCTGCTGCGGTATCTCCATGATCGTGAACGATCGTTGGGTGCATATTTCCATCACCGGCATGGCCAAAGATTCCAATTACTAAATTACTTTTCTTACTTAACTCTTCTACTTTTTCTACAAACTTCGCGATCTTGGTGATCGGTAGCGCCACATCATCGAGCAAAGTTGCACCCATTCTTTCAAGTGCGGGATATGCCAACTTACGCACACGAATTAAATCTGCAGCATCAGCTGGATCATCTGAGTAAACGCCATCAATTAAGCCAAATTCTTTACAGGTTTTTAGCGCTGGCTCACAGAGTGAATGGTTTTCATCTAACTGCATTAATAAAACTGCGCCAGCAACTTCAAAACCAAGCGGATGCCAAGCCTCAACTGCTTTCAGGGTGGTTTGATCCACGATTTCTAACATTGATGGGCGGTACTGCAATAGCGCAGCCGCCGCGCCAGCAGCCATTCCAATATTTGGAAAAGTTGCAATCAATGTTGATGGAGCAGCAGGGCGAACCACCAAATTCAAAGTCAGTTCAGTGATTATGCCAAGAGTTCCTTCAGAGCCGATAAATAAATGCAACAAGTCATATGTAGTCACTGATTTTTTCGTAGCCTTGCCAAGTTCAATGATTTCACCGCTTGCTAACACAACTTGCATCGCACGTACGTGAGCTGAAGTAACGCCATATTTAACGCAGCACATACCGCCCGCATTGGTTGCTGCATTGCCGCCGAGTGATGACCAATCACGACTTGCTGGATCTGGCAGGTAGGCTAAACCGAGTTTGCTTGCTGCCGTATCTAGATCAAGATTAATTACCCCGGCTTGAACACGAGCAATCTGATTTGCGGCATCAATTTCTAGAATTTGATTCATCTTCTCAAGTGAGATTACGAGCGAATCAGCGGTTGCATTAGCACCGCCCGATAAGCCACTGCCGGCCCCGCGAGTTACGACCGGAATTTTATTTTCATTGGCGTACTTCAAAGCAATTGAAATTTCTGCAGCGCTACGTGCCAGCAAGACCGCAAAAGGAGTAGCGCTTATCGCAAATGGAGCTTGATCTCGAGAATAAGAAGTTGCAATATCTGGATCCGATATAAGTGAACTTTCAGGCCCAAGCAGTTTGGAAAGTGCTGCGAAATGGCTCATGTGTGCAACATTATCGTCATTTTAAATTAAAGAATTAATCGCCCGTAATTTTTACGCGTTGCAGGGCTTGATCAAGGCGAGATACTTCAAATATCTCCATGCCATCGATCTTTACATCACTGCCTGTCGGCACCAGTGCGCGCTTGAAACCTAAGCGATAAGCCTCAGCAAGTCGTCGTGATACTCCACTTACTTTTCGAATTTCACCAGCCAGACCAACTTCACCGATTGCGACTAAATCTGCGGGAAGTGCCAGCGCCTTTGCAGCTGATGCAACAGCGAGGGCAAGTGCTAAATCTGCGGCAGGTTCTGACATCTTCATTCCACCAACTGTTGCGGCATATACATCGCGACCACCAACGCGCACATTGGCGCGAAGTTCAAGAACTGCCAAAGTCATTGAAGTGCGTGCAGAATCAAGGCCGCTAGTAACACGGCGTGCATTACCAAAATCATTTTCGCGTCCTTGGCTAACCAGGGCTTGAATTTCTGCAAGCAGAGGACGGCGCCCTTCAAGTGTGACGGTTACGCAAGTTCCTGGAACGGGCTCGGCATGCCGTGAAGTAAAGAGGCCAGTGGGATCAAGCACGCTTTCGATGCCGGTGTCACTTAAATCAAAGCAACCAACTTCATCTGATGCCCCAAAACGATTTTTAATTGCGCGGATAAGTCGCAGCCGAGAGTGGCGTTCGCCTTCAAATTGCAGAACAACATCAACTATATGTTCAAGAAGTCTCGGACCTGCAATTGAGCCATCTTTAGTTACGTGACCAACTAACAACAAAGTTATATCGCGATCCTTACAGATACGAATCAAAGCGCCAGCGACTTCGCGAACTTGTGTGACGCCACCGGGTGAGCCATCGGCTGCGGCAGATCCAATTGTTTGAACGCTATCGATTATCAGTAGTTCTGGTTTAACTGAATCAATATGTGCAATAACGGCACCAAGATCGGTTTCGGAGGCGAGAAAGAGTTTTGGATCTACTGCATTGATTCTTTCAGCGCGAAGTCGCACTTGAGATGCAGATTCTTCACCGCTTATATAGAGCGCAGGAATTCCTTTTGCCGCTGTTTGCGCTGCAACAGATAAAAGTAGAGTTGATTTTCCTACGCCGGGTTCGCCCGCTAGCAGAATTGCTGCTCCAGGCACCAAACCTCCGCCGAGTACGCGATCTAATTCAGAGACACCTGTTGCACGTGCGCGCGCTGATGAAAGATCAACATCACCAATTGGAATTGCGGCGTGGGTAATTTTTCCGGGAACGAGCGAGAGTTTCTTAGGTGCAGCTATCTCTTCAACGCTGCCCCAGGCTTGGCATTCGCCGCAGCGACCAACCCATTTTTGTGAGGTCCATCCGCATTCAGCGCAACGGAATGGATCCTTTTCGACCTTAGCCATAAGCCTTAGCCTAGAGGAAGGCGCTGACTACTTCCCAGCGGCAACTGATGCTGGGTGTTGAATAACAAATAAAGGCAGTGAGCGCGCTTTCGCATCGTTGATTCCCTTAACACGCTTATCGCAATGCTCAGCGAGAACTGCATATGCCGCCTCGCCCATCAGCGCTTGCAGTTCAGTGCGGTTGGAAATGTAAACCGGTTCGCTGCCGACGTGTGCATCTGTATTGCTGGTGCAGTACCAATCAAAATCATCTCCACCATCGCCCCACGCAAGACGTTCGTATTCACCGATTACAGTAATTGAATATTCGCGTTCGCCAACTTCGCGTGTTTCAAAACTGCGACGAAGTGGAAGTTGCCAGCAAACATCAGGCTTTGTGTCAACAAAGTGACGGTTCTCATTTTGCGCTAAATGATGCAGCACGCAACCAAATGAACCAGTAAATCCTGGAGCCTCATAACCTTTGCGATTTAAGAAGATACAACCATCATCAACGGTGCGAGTCTTTCGCTCTTTATCTTCATCTAAATCTGAAATACGAAGTTGTCCATTTGGCTTCTTAGGACGCGCTTGATCGTAGAACTGCCACATTTCTGGAGTTAAATCTGCTGCCGCTTTGCGAACGCGTTCTTCGTCATCTTCATCTGAATACATTGCACCTTCGGTACAGCAACCCGCATTTGGTCGATTTTCAAAAACGCCTTTACAGCCATCGCCATAAATACAGGTCCAATATGAAGTTAGCCAAGTAAGGTCGCATTTGAAGATTTCTTCCTCATCATTGGGATCGGTAAATTCGACCCAATCGCGTGCGAAACCTGGCTTTATTTCTGACATAGGTGCAGAGCCTACGCGTACTCTTTCGCTATGGCTAATTCAGAAAAGCAGGTTGCCGTCATAGGTGCCGGAGTAATGGGCGAAGCCCTTATCTCGGCTTTGATTACATATGGAATTTCACCTAATGCGATCACAATCTCTGAAAAGCGCGAAGAGCGAGCACTTGAATTAATCGATCGATATAAAGTATCAAGGGCTTCACTGAGCGAAAATATTGCTAAATGCGACATGATTCTTTTGGTAGTAAAACCGCAAGATATGGCAGCGGTACTTCAAGAGATAAAGTCGGATATTCGCCCTGGCTGCTTGGTTATATCTTTTGTCGCAGGCAAGCAGATTGGCAGTATCGCTGATTTAATTGGAACAAGTGCGAACCCTGTGATCAGAGTTATGCCTAATACCCCAACTTTGGTGAACGCTGGCATGGCTGCAATTTCTTGTTGTGCTCTGGTTACCGCAGAACAGCGTCAATTTGTCCTTGGCTTCTTAGGCGCGGTCGGAAAGGTAATTGAAGTAGATGAAGAGCTGCAAGATGCGGTCACCGCAACCAGTGGATCTGGTCCCGCTTACTTCTTTAGATTTGTAGAAGCAATGGTTGAAGGAGCGGTTGCGCTGGGACTATCTAAATCCGATGCCACAACGCTAACGATTCAAACAATGGTCGGAGCTGCAAAATTACTTGATCAATCTGGAGATAGCCCAACAACTTTACGTGAAAAGGTAACTAGCCCAAACGGAACAACTTATGCTGCGCTAAATTCATTTAACGACTCTGATATCTCTGATGTAGTAGCAAAAGCGATGAAGGCAGCACGTGATCGTTCGCAAGAACTCGCTTAATACATCCCTTCTCGCAGCAATTGCAATGGCAGTTGCAATTGCACCTATGGCGCACGCTGTGCCAAAGACAATTGCGATTAAGCCATTTGTACAATTAACCAAGGATGTAACTGCTGAAGGAATGGTCGTAACAAGTAAAGCGATAATTACATATGCCAACTTAGTCGGCAAAAACTCAGATATACAGTTGCGTGCGATCGACTTTGCTGGTGCTCAAATATGGTCTAAAACCATTGATTCAGGGCGTGATGAGGTTGCAACGTCAATCAGCATCGATCCGCAAGGAGCTATCTGGCTGGTAGGAAATAGCGCTTTGGCAGTTCCTTCAGAAACTTTTACAGCTATTGCCGGTGCGCTCAATCCGGATTCCGTAACAGTGGAAATTCCAACTGAAATACGCAGTGATATGAAACAGATTTCTCTATGGCAATTTTCGCCATCAGGTGATTTATTGTCACAAATAGATTTAAAGGTAACTGAGCCTGCGCTGGTTGATGGAATTTCCGTCAACACAACAGGAGCATCAATCTTATTATCTAGAGAAAGTGGCCAATCACTTGCCTTGGTAAAAAATGGAAAACTGGATAAAGAACTTAAGGTTGGAAGCGCTAAAAGTAAATTTAGCGTGATCTTTCGCGCCACAGATGGATCTACTTCGTTATTTGGTTCCAGCAGTGAAACTTTAGGCGGCAAAAAGTTGGCTGGCAAAGTCGATGGAATACTAATGAAAGTTTCCAAGGTTGGCTCCATTTCTAGCGTTGTGCGCAGCTCTGCAGCTGGAGCGATAAGAGATTGGCAGAGTGCGACTGCAACCAACTTTTTAACGGGAGTTGTTAGAAGCGGTAAGAATATTGAAACGGCAATAACAAAATTTAATTCTGCATTTACCCCAACTTGGACAACTCGTTATCCGTCCACAGGAACAAGTCTGGCTGCTTCAGGAAGTAAAGGTTCTGTTTTTGCTTTTTTTGAACCCACTTCAACGTTAAAGGGAGTTACTGGCTGGAAGCAGAGAAAAGGTCAATCAGTTGCGCTGCAATTTGATAGCAAAGGAACCTTGAGCGGCGCATTCACTGATTCGCTTCTAAGTGCACCCTTTGCAGCGGGTTATTCTGTAGAAGGTGGGCTTGTAGTTTTAACCGCCTCAGGAGATATTTTGCGAGCGTCAGAGCGATAAGTTAGGCAGCGCGCAGAGAAAGTAATTTGTTATTTACAACAGCAATTAGATAACGAACTTTATTTAAAACTATCCAAGATGAATCAAATCCATCGACGCTCTGCTCCTTTAAAACTAAAGAAAGTGCATCGGTTGAGATATCTAGCGCACAAAGACGTTCCTGACAGTTAAATATTGTGGTGGAGCCATTGCTACTTAAGTGTTTGCTTGGGGTTCCATAACCAGTCGTTGGCACGGTTTTAATTTCATTTGGGGTAGATAAGTATGCCCAACGAATTTGTTCGGCCTTTGGCAGAGTCAACGTAGATGCGGAAAGCCAGGTAGCCAATATGCCTCGCGCACCTTTCTGGAGCACTACGTCATAACCCACGACGGCGATTGGACCTTCAGATGTATCAAGTGTCGAATATCGCCAAGCTTGTGGAGTTAATCCAATTCTTTGAGCGACTCGAATTGCTCCCGAGGTTACGTCTTTTCGCTGATTAATTGTTAAAACTGAGTCATAAAGCAAAATTGTGCTTTTGCCATCAAATAGCGCATCTAGATGAAATGCAACATCTCCAGTGGTCCGGTCATCGGTTTTGCGATCACCATCTACTAATTCATATTTCCATTCTTTACTGCCAGTAGCCTTAACTGCTCCCAATAAAATCCCTTGTGACTCATCACGATAAAAGACTTGCACTCCAGCTGCGCTAACAGAACAAGCGTTGGCGACGCTTACATCGCTAGCGGTGCGCACGCGAATCGGATCTTCATATTTATTTACAGCAGCACCGTTTCCATCGATAGTATCGAATTTAAAAGTTTTACCATCATAAGTGGCATATCTGAGATCTTTATCCACTGAATCTGAATAGAACATATGTAATGTCTGCTTTTTTCCGTACCCGCTGACACACGCAGAAAGATCACCAGCTATTGGATTTCTCGTACGGCCAGCAGAACCACCGCGCCCATCGACTGTTGATTTACTCCAAGATTTTCCGCTCCAGATCGCAACTTTAAGTGCGCCATTATTTGTATCCTGATAAATAATTGCTGGATTGCCATTAAATGTCACTGTAGTTAAGTTCTTACCACCTGCATTCGAATCAATAACAGTCTTGCTCCATGACGCTCGTGGCGTGATTACATTTGTGGTGACTGGTTCTGATGTACCAAGTGAGTTGGAGGCAGTGATAGAAAAGGAATAGGAGGTACCATTTTTCAAGCCAGAGAACACGACTGGGCTGTTGGTGGAACTCTTTTCAGCCCCAGTTTTCAGGTTCTTTACGGTGTAACTAGTTATTTGAGCCGCTCTAGCATTCGCGGGTGGATCAAATTTAACTATCGAAGAAGAATCTGAAACAAGCGCCTCGGAATTGCGCACTGATTGAGGAATTCCAACCGCAATTCCTACTGGAGGTTTGACGCGCAGATCTTGCAGCATTGCTAGCAATAACGGCCCTGGTCCGTTAAAGACTTCACCAGCTTCCAAATTTGGAGACATGACAGAATCTTTGCCAGCGCTGTCATATGTTTTTTCATCTAAGTGGCTAATTGAAGAACCATCTTCATATCTCTTCGGTGTGAACATCACAGGCTTAACTCCACCATTTGCTGCAATTCCGTTTGCACCGGACCAAACTAGCTTTGAGGTAAGTGCTTCTCCAAGTTCAAGTGAAGGGGATGGAAGATCAGAGAGTCTGCGACCATCACCAGTCTGAAGATATGCATCGAAGGGTGTTGGTTGATCTATTGACCCATAACCAAAGAAATCATCGTAACTATTGGTAGATAAGAATCCTAAACCGTGAGCCATCTCATGAAGTATTACAGATTGCAGATCGTATTCGGCCTTGCTCGGACCGAGGCCACCACCGCGATACCAACTTGCTAGTGAATTTACAGTGATAAGCATTTCTGGATTATCGCCATCTAGATCTTTACTAGCTAAAGCATTTGCCAGAGCGGATGGATACCAGAGACTTGGATCCGGTGCGCCAGAAAAATTGGAAAAATAATTACCAGGACGTGCGCTACCTAAAATACTAAATGAAGAGGAGCGGCCCCAGGTTGCTTCAATATGGATAGGTACTTTAGATTCGAAATTCTCTGACCATACATCGACTGCAGCCTGAACTTGTACCTTTGTCCATTCTGGAAAATTGTTATATTTAACAATGAACTTAGATTTCTTCTCTAAGTACGCAACCTTTGGTTTTGGAGATTGCGGACTCGATGTGGCAGGTGCCGCATAAACATTTCCCCATTGTGTGGCGGGTCTTACTAATACTTGAGATTGTGCCGATGACGGAGTTGTGAATCCAGCCAAAAAGATCGCAAAAGATAAAGTTAAGGCGAAGGATCGCTTCAAAGGTCCATCTTTTTTACTCGCCATAGCGCCCAACGGTATCAGGATGAGAGAATGTCCCCATGTCCACCGATAGCGCTAATTCTGAATTAGATCTGGTAATCGCTCGAATGAAATCTGAGCGACCAGCGGTTCTAAACTTTTCCTCAGAATCAGCACGACCTGAACCCACATTAGATGAAGCCCGCGGAGAGTTAGCTAGCGCAATTGGACAATTGGCTCACACGATTTTCTCAAAGAAGTATGGCCCACTAGTCGGCACGGTTACGAAAACTACTGCAGAAACAGTGTTGAAAAACGCTGAAGAGAATTTGTATCGCGCGAAAGGTGATGCGACTCTGGTGATTCAAGAGTTAGTAGATCGAGCCTTTACCTCAAAGCAAACTAAGAAAAAATGAGCAACCTAGTCACGATTTATTCGCGCCATGGATGCCACCTTTGCGAGATTGCTGAAAGCACTCTTGCAGAGTTAAAGGATGAGCTTAACTTTGAGATAGAAATAAAATATATAGATGGTTTAGATGAATTAGAAAAGCTTTACGGGCATGAAGTTCCAGTTATTCACATTGATGGAGAGCACCACGACTTTTATAAAGTGGATCCGCTGAGATTTAGATCTTCCCTTGAAAAACATCGTCAGCGTCAATAATTCGGTATGAATAACCTTGCTCTGCAAGGAAACGTTGGCGGTTCTGTGCAAAATCTTGATCAATAGTGTCGCGCGAAACTACAGAATAAAACTTTGCTCCGCGACCATCAGCTTTTGGCCTAACAATTCGGCCAAGTCTCTGCGCTTCTTCTTGGCGTGAACCAAATGCACCAGATACCTGAATAGCAATTGTTGCCTCCGGAAGATCAATCGAGAAGTTAGCAACTTTTGAAACGACTAAGCAAGTAATTTCCCCTGTGCGAAAAGCAGCGAATAACCTTTCACGCTCTTTAATCGGAGTCTCACCTTTAATAACTGGTACCCCTAGCGTTTCAGAGAGATCATCTAATTGATTGATGTATTGGCCAATCACGAGAATCTGTTCTCCCGCGTGAAGATCCACCAGCTTTTCAACGACATTGCGCTTTGTTCTCGTCGTTGCGCAGTATCGATACCTCTCTTCAGGTTCTGCAGTTGCATAAGAAAGTCGTTCTGCTTCAGTTAGGTTTACCCGGACTTCAATACATTCTGCCGGCGCAATGTAGCCCTGTGCCTCAATCTCTTTCCACGGAACATCAAAACGCTTTGGACCGATAAGTGAAAATACCTCACCTTCCATGCCATCTTCACGTACTAAAGTGGCGGTAAGTCCTAGGCGACGGCGCGATTGAATATCGGCAGTAAATCGGAAGATTGGCGCCGGAAGTAAGTGCACTTCATCATAAATAATTAAACCCCAGTCGTGGGTATCAAATAAATCTAGATGTGAGTAAACACCATTCTTTTTCTTAGTCATAACCTGGTATGTCGCAATTGTTACTGGACGAATCTCTTTCTTCGCTCCAGAATATTCACCGATTTCATCTTCATTTAAAGTTGTTCTGCGTAAAAGCTCTTCTCGCCACTGTCGCGCCGCTACCGTGTTGGTAACCAAAATTAAAGTTGTTGCTTTGGCATGTGCCATCGCGGCTGCGCCAACAATAGTTTTTCCTGCACCGCAGGGAAGAACGACAACACCTGAACCACCGTGCCAAAATCCTTCAGCTGCTAACTCTT
>JBIIPL010000104.1:0-4383 GCA_044342645.1 Candidatus Planktophila sp.
AAAAACATTCCTGCACAAATATGCAGGCGCTCGGACTTTCCAATGATGTACCGCTATCTGGAATCATGGGCGACTCTCATGCCGCCTTATTTGCTCACCAAGGCTGGAAAACGGGCTACTTTAAGGCCACCTTTGGCACTGGTACTTCACTAATGGGGCTTACCGAGATAAATGCGCAAACTATTGCTTGGCAGATTGATAGTCAGATAACCCAAGCCGCCGAAGCCAATATTCTTGCAACTGGCTCAACTTTGGTGTGGTTGGCAGAACTTCTTGGCACAACTCCGGATGAGTTAGCAAAGTTGGCACCAGATTCAACTCAAGTTGTAGAGCTAGTACCCGCATTTAGCGGGCTAGGTGCACCGTGGTGGGATCGTGAAGCCACCGGAATCATCACTGGACTCACCCGAGGTTCCAGTAGAGCAGATTTAGCTGCTGCAGCGCTGAGATCAACTGCAGCACAAATAAATGATGTTCTTGAAGATTTTGCTAACTCAAATATCAAGATTGAAACTCTTTACGCAGATGGCGGAGGCGCGCGCAATCAATTTTTAATGCAGATGCTGGCGGATTTAAGTGGCAAGAAGATTAAATCTTCACAACTTCTTGAACTATCTGCTTTCGGTGCTGCGATGGTGGCATCACTCGGCGCAGGTCTTGCCACACTCACAGATCTGGAAAAGATTGAATTGAAATATGACGAGTATCTACCGAAAATCTCAGAAACAGAGCGGCAAGAAAGGCTTAAAACCTGGCGTAAAGCCTTGGCAGCATCGCGCTTGAAAGATAAGTAAGGCACTATTCACGAACGAGTAAACCTCATAAGATTTCAATACAAGAAAAGAAAGCAGGCTAAAAATGGGAAAATTAACTTACGGCGCAGGCATCTGGGCATTCGGCCAATTCGTTGACCGTTATGCAGGAGATGGTTACGGACCAACTCGCACCAGCAAGCAGATGATTGAAGATGCCGCCAAAGTCCCTGGCCTAAAACACCTTGATATCAATGTCCCGTTCGATATTCCAGAGCGCACCGCAGTTGAGATCAAGAAGATGCTCGATGACAACGGACTTATCTGTCGCGCTACAACTCCACATATTTATATGCGCGAGTATGTAAAGGGCTCATTTACCAACCCTGATACCAAGCTGCGCTCGCAAACCAAAGACCGAGTGCGCGAAGCAATCGCTGCTGCTGAAATTCTGGGTGCGACTTACGTTAAGTTCTGGCCCGGTCAAGATGGCTTTGATTTCCCATTGCAAGCAAATTATTTACAGATTTGGGATTACACAATCAACGGTATCCGAGATCTAGCGAATGAAAATCCAAAGGTGCAATTTGCCATTGAATACAAATGCAAAGAGCCACGCGTTCGCATGACTCTTGCAACCGCTGCGAAAACACTCCTTGCAATTAGCGAAATGAAAGTCGATAACGTCGGAATTGTTATGGACTTTGGCCATTCACTCATGGCACAAGAAACGCCTGCTGAGTCACTTCTACTGATTCACCGCCACGGTAAGTTAGTTAGCGCTGAGTTAAACGATAACTGGCGTGGCTGGGATGATGATTTGCCAGTTGCATCTGTTCACCTCTTTGAAACTATCGAATACATGTTGGCTCTTCGCAGCATTAATTGGAGTGATCCAATCTTGCTTGATCAATTCCCATTCCGCGAAGATCCAGTGCGCGCGCTTACTCGCAGCATCGAAATCATTACTTACCTGGAAGAGGTCTGCGATCGCGTAGATATCAACGCCCTCAATCAGGCACAAAACTCACAAGACGCACTCGCCGCCCAAGCCGTAATTTGGGACGCAATAATGAAGGAGAAGCGTTTCACGCGCTAGAAAATACCTGTAAACTCACATCTGTACTTGGAGACGTCGCATAGCCCGGTCGAGTGCGCCTCACTGCTAACGAGGTAAGGTGTAAAAGCCTTCAGGAGTTCAAATCTCCTCGTCTCCGCTCTAATTCACACCTGTTTCTCCTTTAAGTGTTTTCACAGGTTGCACGACTACCCTCCCTCAAATGTTGAAGAAATCAAAAGTACGCATTGCGATCACGGTTACGGCACTCTTCATTTGTGGTGGTGCAATAACAGTTGAACAAATAGTCACTTCGAAAATTGCGACGCGTGTTGAACAGCAGCTACCGAGCGCTTCGGGAATCAGCGCATCTATCCCACTATTCGAACTGCCAAGTGATTTAAGATCAGATTTAATAAAATCGGTCCAAATCAAGATCGCTGATTACACCTTAAAAGGGAGCGGCACAAAATCTTCACTGGCAATTTCCGCGAAAAATATAAGTAAATCAAAGCCAACACAGATTGGGTCTCTAGATCTCACGGCGACAATCCCTGTATCAAAATTATTGGAAGAACCTGGATTTAACGGTGCCGAGATTATTGATAACACATTGCAGATATCGGTAGGAGCGGGCGGACTTGGTAAAGCTTTACTTGTTCCAGAGTATGCAAATGGCCAGATTTACTTCCAAATTAAAAGCATTTCGTTAATGGGTAGTCCGATCCCAGCATCGTCGCTGCCTGTAGATATTCAAGATCAAATCAAGAGTCGGAGTGCAAAAGACATTACAGTCCCTCAGGGGCTCAAAGTTAAGTCAGTATCAATGAGTTCGAAAGGACTTTCAATTAATTTTCAAGGTAACGACATTCAGTTAGATAATCTCGCCTCATCGCTCTAGGTAAAACCATGAAACAGATGTAACCTTTTGAGCAGAATCGAAATAAGGAGCTCTGTAAATGTCACAGGTTGTGTGGTCGCAGTGGGATGACCTCAAGGTTCCTGAAGGCTTTGTTCGGCTCTCCCCACAGAATTGCGACCTTAAGACCGATGATTTAAAAGCAATTACCTTTTTTGTTCCACCATATATGAGTGGAAGAGATGGCTTACTTCCATCATTAAAAATGGAGAGATTGCAAACGCTGCAACTTTTAATGGCAGGTTATGAAGACGCACTGGAGTTTACAAAACCCGGAATTCAACTTTGTAATGCACGGGGTGTCCACGATGCTTCAACTGCCGAACTTGCAGTTGGCTTAGCAATTTCTGTACGAAGAGGCTTTCAAGATTTTATTCGTGCGCAAGATCGTCAAGAATGGTCCAGCAAACGCTACAACTCATTAAATGATAGCAATATCGCCATCATTGGTTTTGGATCAATTGGACAAACGATAGCTAAATACCTAGGTGTATATGACGTTTCAATCACTGGGTATTCACGAAGTGGCAAAAATGGTTCCAAGCAGATATCTGAATTTGATGAAGAAATTTCAAAATACGACATTGTTTTCTTAATTTTGCCATTAAATTCTGAGAGCGATAAATATTTTAACGCTGCCCGTTTAGCGAAGATGAAAGACGGTGCGGTGCTTATCAATGTTGCACGTGGCCCAATAGTTGATACGGATGCTCTGGTTAAAGAGTTGAACGCTCGCAGGTTATTTGCCGGGTTGGATGTAACAGATCCAGAACCGCTGCCTAAAGGTCACCCTCTGTGGAGTGCGCCTAATTGCATTATCGCCCCGCATGTAGGCGGTAATTCTTCAGCATTTGAATCTCGGGGTAAGCACTTCATAGAAAAACAATTAGAGCGCCTGGCAAAAGGTGAGGGTCTGATCAATAAGGTTCTGTTCACCTAATGTATAACTTCCATTTGCTCTAAGGGCAGCAAATATTCAGCCACCTCCCTTAAATTTTAAGGATGAGTGCTCTTGGTTTTGACGGCAATCAGATCCTTGATGCCCTGGAAGACCAGTTTGCGCCTACTGGCGCTTTAAAGAGCGCTAAAGAGTCAACCGTTAAGAACGCCATTATCTGTTCATTTTTCACGGGGGATGAGTATTACAAGAGCCATGCCTTGAGGCTTCAGGCAAACTTAGAAGAATTAGGCATAGCATACGAATTACGCCAGATATCAAAACGTAACGATGAAGACTGGGTCGATATATGCCGGAAGAAAGTTGGATTTATAGCCGAAGTTTGTGCGGCTAATCCAAACAAGAAAGTTTTCTGGATAGATGTCGACTGCGAAATTTTCTCTATTCCGGATTTTATTCTTAACTCAACGGCAGACATTATTGGTTTTCAACGCGGATTCAGTGCGCCAGTAAGTATTGGATATCAGAACCGTGGACGTTTCTGGGAACCTTGCTTCTGGGGGATAAATACAACTGCACAAGCACGGAAAATGGTTGCAGCTGCTGCAGAATTTGAAACAGCTGCAACAGTTAGAGCAACTGATGACTTTTTCTTTGAAGAGGCCTGGAGAGCTAATTCTTCAAATATGACATTCCAGGTAATCCCTTCTAACTGCGCCGTTGATAAAGGAGCAGGAAATTTAGAAAGCCACGAAGT
>JBIIPL010000025.1:0-12071 GCA_044342645.1 Candidatus Planktophila sp.
GATGCGGTGGCAAGTACATAAAGAACACCAACTGGAATATCAGTTAACTGCATAACGGTTTCTTCGCCGAAGAAGTTAACTGGACCAGTCATTGGCATAACCGCAAAGGCCATAAATGCAGCGGTGGCACTGATTATTGGTGCGATAACGAATACAACTTTATCTGCGGCTGCCGGAATTAAATCTTCTTTAAGAGCAAGCTTTACGCCGTCAGCCAGTGCCTGGATCAGACCAAATTTTCCAACGCGGTTTGGACCCACGCGCATCTGCATGCGAGCAACGAGGCGACGTTCGCCCCAAACAGACATGATTGTTAAAACAACGCAGACTGCAAAAACGATTACTGCTTTTACAGTAATAATCCAGCCTGGATCATCTAGTAACAACTCTGCATTATTCATGCCTTCACCACCGTTACTACATCGCCGTGCGCTGCATTTAGAGAAATCAGCGTTTGGGTACCAAATGAATTACGTGGCACCCAGACTGCATCATCGTGAATATCTTCAACGAGTGCTGGAAGTGAAATTGCACCGTGCCCATTTGAAACTCGAAGGATGTCGCCATCTTTTGCGCCAAGTGATTCGGCGCGCTTTGGAGAAATGACTGCAACAGATTTACGTGCAGTGCCAGCCAAGTTTGCTTCGCCTTTTTGCATGGTGCCAAGATCTAGCAAGCGACGCCAAGAGGTAAGCAGGAATTCGTTACCGGAAATTTTCTGTGCACCGGTTGCAGCAACCGCTGCGAAGTTAGCGCGCGCACCATCCCATTTACCAAGGGATGCGATTTCACGTGCGGCTTGTGTGACAGTGCCAAGCATTATTGATTCGCCCATTTGATCTGCGATTGCAGAAAGGATGCGCAAATCAGATCGATTTAGTGAATCAGAGACTGCAGAATCAAAAGCGCGTGGACGGCCTTCCCAGTTTAGGAATGACCCTGACTTTTCAGTAATAGCCGCAACTGGCAGAACTACATCGGCAAGTTCTGTAACTGCTGACGGTGCTATTTCGAGTGAGACAACAAAAGATTTCTTAAGGGCGGCAAGTACTTCAGCGCTATTTGCCATATCAAGTGGATCAACGCCACCGACAACAACAGCGTCAAGGCTTCCAGCGTTAAGTGCGGAAATAATTTCTGAAGTAGTGCGACCTGGATTTGTTGGAAGAGTAGGAACTCCCCAAACTGCTGAAATATCTACGCGTGCTGCAGCATCTGCAACTGGGCGTCCACCAGGAAGCAGGGCACCAAGTGCGCCGGCTTCAAGTGCACCACGTTCACCTGCACGACGAGGAATCCAAGCAAGCTTGGCACCTGATTTATCGGCAAGTTGTGCAACAGCAGTTAGCAAACCGTTTGATTCAGATGCACGTTCGCCCACCAAGATTATTGATTTAGCGGTTAGTGACAGAGCAGACACTGCTGAACTTTCAGCACCTGGTGCAACTTTTATAAATTCGGCCTTTAACTTATCGACACCGATTGAAAGTTTTGTCGCAACGGCGCTTACCTTTAGCGCGCGCTTGCGTACTTGCTTATTGATACGTAAGAAGACGATTGGCGATTCTTCTTCTGGTTCAAAACCAACAAGAACGACGTGGTCTGCTACATCAATGTCGCGGTAAGTGGTTGTTGAGCCAACCACTTTGGCAGCAAGAAAGTCGCGTTCTTCATCCGTAGTAACGCGCGCACGGAAATCAATATCGTTTGTGCCAAGTGCGATGCGTGCAAATTTGCTGTAACCGTAGGCATCTTCAGTTGTTGCACGACCACCGACAAGTACGGCAGCGCGCTTTCCCTTAAGTCCAGCCGCTGCAGCAGCTAGTGCTTCAGGCCAAGATGCTGGTGCAAGAACACCATCTGCGCCACGAACAAGTGGAGTTGTAAGACGATCAACTGCTGTTACATATTTAAATGCCCAACGACCTTTATCGCAGTTCCATTCTTCGTTAACTGCTGCATCATCACCAGCGAGGCGACGCAAGGTCTTACCGCGGCGAACATCGGTGCGCATATCGCAACCTGATGCACAGTGCTCGCAAGCAGATGGAGTTGAAACTAAATCAAATGGACGTGCACGGAAGCGATAAGTAGCACCCGTTAAAGCACCAACTGGACAGATCTGAACAGTGTTGCCAGAGAAATAAGATTCGAATGGTTGATTCTCATAAATTCCAACTTGTTGCAGCGCACCGCGTTCATTGAGAGTAATAAATGGATCATTCGCAATCTGTTCTGAGAAGCGAGTACAACGAGCGCAAAGCACGCAACGCTCACGATCAAGAAGTACCTGTGAAGAAATCGCAACTGGCTTCTCAAATGTGCGCTTTACGCCTTCAAAACGAGTCTCGCCATTTCCTGTGCTCATCGCTTGGTTCTGCAATGGGCATTCGCCGCCCTTATCGCAGACCGGACAATCCAGTGGATGGTTAACAAGTAAAAGTTCCATAACACCGCGTTGTGCTTTTTCAGCAACGGCAGATGTCAATTGTGTTTTCACAATCATGTTTGGTTCTACTGGAATCGTGCAAGATGCTTGTGGCTTAGGGAAAGCGCGGCCATTGATTTCAATATCGACCAGACATTGACGACAAGCACCAACTGGATCCAAAAGTGGGTGATCGCAGAAACGCGGAATTTGAATTCCTAGTTTTTCAGCGGCGCGAATAACCAGAGTTCCTTTTGGAACGCTAACTTCAAAACCGTCGATAACAACGGTAATGAGTTCTACCGCCTGTGTTGTTGGGTTCTCTTGAGTAGTTGTCATTATGTGTTTACTCCAGAAAACAGTGTGGATTTAACTGGATCGAATGGGCAACCACCATTTGTTAAGTGGGCAATGTATTCGTCACGGAAATATTTGATTGATGATGTGATTGGGCTAGTTGCACCATCACCAAGTGCGCAGAATGAGCGGCCCATGATGTTGTCGCAGAGATCGAGCAACTTAGCTAGATCATCTTCGGTGCCCACGCCATTTTCTAGATCGCGCAGAATTTGTACCAACCACCAAGTACCTTCGCGACAAGGTGTGCACTTCCCGCAAGATTCGTGCTTATAAAATTCTGTCCAACGCAATACTGCGCGAACCACACAAGTTGTTTCATCAAAGATTTGCAAGGCTTTTGTGCCGAGCATTGAACCAGCAGCAGCAACGCCTTCGTAATCAAGTGGCGTGTCTAAATGCGCATCAGTAAATAACGGTGTTGATGATCCGCCTGGAGTCCAGAACTTTAATTTGTGGCCGGCGCGGACTCCGCCAGATAGTTCCAGAATTTCTCGCAAAGTAATGCCGAGTGGGGCTTCAAATTGACCAGGGTTTGTAACGTGGCCTGAGAGTGAATAAAGAGTGGTTCCCTTTGATTTTTCAGTACCCATCCCCTGATACCACTCTGCGCCGTTTGCAATGATGGCTGGTACAGAAGCAATTGATTCAACGTTATTTACAACAGTTGGGCGCGCATAAAGACCTGCGATCGCAGGAAATGGTGGACGTAGTCTTGGTTGTCCGCGGAAACCTTCAAGTGAATCAAGGAGCGCAGTTTCTTCACCGCAGATGTACGCGCCAGCGCCAACGTGCAAGACAACTTCAATTCCTTTACCAAGGTGACCGGCTTTGTAAGCATCTTCAATCGCCTGGTTTACGCGACGAACCACGTGGGTTACTTCGCCGCGAATATAAATAAATGCCTGCTTTGCACGAATCGCGTGACAAGCGATGATGCAACCTTCAATTAAAACGTGTGGGTTAGCCATTAATAGCGGCGTATCTTTACAAGTACCCGGCTCTGACTCATCGGCATTAACAACCAAGTAATGATCTTTCTCATCACCTTGTGGAATAAAGCCCCACTTCATTCCGGTTGGGAAGCCTGCGCCACCGCGACCGCGAAGTCCAGAATCTTTTACAAGTTGAATTACCGCGTCCGGATCCATGGCAAGTGCTTTCGCAGATGCTTTGTATCCCCCGTGACGTGTGTATGCCGCGATTGTGAATGAATCTTTCTCATCCCAATGCGCTGAAAGTACAGGAGCTAGTTTTGTCATTACTTGCCCTCTTTCGAAAGTTTTAGTCCTAGCAAAGTTGGTTCGCCAGCTTGCAGTCCTTCATTAGCTTTTCCATCATTGATACCGGCAAGAACTGCAGATGCTTCTTTCCAAGTAACCAGTGAGTTAGGTCCGCGCGTTGGTGGCTTTGGTGTTCCCTTGCGCATTGAATCAACTAATTCTTTTGCAGATGGAACATCTTGGTTATCGTAAAATTCCCAGTTAGCCATTACGACAGGTGCGTAATCACAAGCAGCGTTGCATTCGATATGTTCTAGCGAAACTTTGCCATCGGCGGTGACGCCATCGTTTTCAACGCCAAGGTGGTCTTTCAGCGCTGCAAATATCGCATCTCCGCCCATTACTGCGCACAAGGTATTGGTGCAGACGCCTACGTGATACTCACCGACTGGCTTGCGCTTGTACTGTGTATAAAAAGTAGCAACGGCAGAGACTTCTGCAGTTTCTAGCGTAAGTAATTTAGCGACTAATTCGATTCCTTCATTTGTCACGTAACCTGCGATTGATTGCACATAGTGCAGTAAAGGCATGATTGCAGAACGACTGCGGGGATAGCGCTTGATGATCGCAGCCATAACTTGTAATTGATCAGGTGTGTAAGCCATTAGCGGTCAACGCCTCCCATCACAGGATCGATCGAGGCAACTGCGCCGATGATGTCGGCGACCATTGAGCCTTCGCACATTGCAGAAGTTGATTGCAGATTGTTAAAAGATGGTTCGCGGAAGTGAACGCGATATGGACGTGTTCCGCCATCAGAGACAAGGTGTGCACCAAGTTCACCGCGTGGTGATTCAACTGCTGAATAAACTTGACCCGCCGGAACGCGGAAACCTTCAGTGACTAACTTGAAGTGATGGATCAAAGATTCCATTGAGGTGCCCATAATTTCGCGGATATGGTTAAGTGAATTACCCATTCCGTCAGCACCGATTGCAAGTTGTGCCGGCCACGCAATTTTCTTATCGGCAACCATTACTGGCGCGCCTTCAAGTGATTTAAGTTTTTCGGCGCATTGTTCAATGATGCGAAGTGATTGTTCTAGCTCGTTGATGCGAATTAAGAAACGACCATAAACATCGCAAGTGTCGGCGGTGACGACATCAAACTTGTAATTTTCATATCCGGAATACGGCTGAATCTTGCGAAGATCAAGTGGCAAGCCAGTTGCGCGGATTACTGGACCAGTAACGCCAAGTGTTGTTGCACCAGCAAGATCTAAGTAACCAATGCCTTCGGTGCGCTTCATCCAGATGCTGTTGCCAACGAGCAACTTTTCATTATCTTTAAAGCTGTGGCGAAGGTCTTTTACTGTTGCCAAAATTTTGTCGACAGCGCCTGCAGGCAAATCCTGGGCAACTCCGCCTGGGCGGATATAGGCCATATTCATACGTAGACCAGAGATAAATTCAAAGACATCCAAGACCTTTTCGCGTTCGCGGAAGCAGAAGATCATTGGTGAGAGTGCACCAAGTTCTAGCGCGCCGGTACCGAGTGCGACCATATGTGAGGAGATGCGATTGAACTCCATCATCATTACGCGAATCACGCTGGCTTTTTCTGGTACATCGTTTGTAATACCAAGAAGTTTTTCAACGCCCAAGCAGTAGACCGCCTCATTAAATAACGGAGCTAAGTAATCCATGCGGGTTACAAATGTTGTGGCCTGGGTCCAGTTACGGAATTCAATGTTTTTTTCAATACCAGTGTGCAGGTAACCAATTCCGCAACGAACTTCAGTAACGGTTTCGCCCTCAAGTTCTAGAACTAAACGAAGCACGCCATGAGTTGATGGGTGCTGTGGCCCCATATTTACAACAACGCGCTCTTCTTTCGCTTGGCCAATTTCGGTAACAAGTGAATCCCAATCGCCACCGGTTACTGAAAAGACAGTACCTTCGGTGGTCTCACGTGATGATGCATATGGATCTGCGTATGTACTCACTTGTATGTCCTCCGATCTGATGGAGGTGGCACAACAGCGCCTTTGTATTCAACGCTGATTCCGCCAAGTGCGTAATCCTTACGTTGTGGATGTCCTTGCCAATCATCTGGCATCAAAATACGAGTTAGCCCAGGATGTCCGTCAAAGATAATTCCGAACATGTCATAAGTTTCGCGCTCGTTCCAATTTGATCCGCCCCAGACTTCAACAAGTGATGGGATATGTGGATCAGTATCTGGCACAGAAACTTCTAAACGAATACGTTGATTATTCGTTATTGAAAGCAGGTGATAAACAGCGTGTAATTCGCGGTTCTTATCCTCGGGATAGTGAACGCCAGAAACCCCCATTGACATTTCAAATTTCAATTTATCACGCAAGATAAGTGCTACTTCAACAAGACGTTCGCGCTTAATGTGAAGAGTTAATTCTCCACGATCAACAACAACGCGTTCAATGGCGTCTGCAAAATCTGGATATGCACGCTCTAGATCATCAGCTACCTGGTCAAAATAACCGCCAAATGGGCGTTGGGCTGAGCCCGCGTTGGCTGCGCTGCGAACCAAGCCACCGTAACCAGAGGTATCCCCAGTTCCGTGCGCGCCAAACATGCCCTGTTTATCTTGAGTCATTTAAGCCAACAACCCCTTTAACTGATGGGTTGGAAGTGCGGCCATTGCTGCAGCTTCAACTTCCTTAATAACTTTTTCGCGGTTAGGTCCGAGTTTTTCATCGTAAATTTGATCGTGCAATTTAAGGATTGCATCCATCAACATTTCTGGACGCGGCGGACAACCTGGAAGATAAATATCAACTGGAACAACGTGATCAACGCCTTGCACAATTGCGTAGTTATTAAACATTCCACCTGAAGATGCACAAGCGCCCATTGCAATAACCCACTTTGGTGCCGCCATTTGATCATAAATCTGACGAAGTACGGGCGCCATCTTGTTTGAAACACGACCGGCGACGATCATTAAATCTGCTTGACGCGGCGATGCGCGGAAAACTTCCATTCCAAAACGGGCAAGATCGTAACGACCGGCTCCTGCCGCCATCATCTCGATTGCACAACATGCCAAACCAAACGTTGCTGGCCAAAGGGAATTCTTACGCATATAACCTGCAAGTTTTTCAACCGAAGTTAAAACGATTCCGCTAGGTAATTTCTCTTCTAATCCCATTCGAGACCTCCACGGCGCCAGACATATGCATAAGCAACAAAGACTGTTCCTATAAAGATTGCCATTTCGACCAAACCAAAGAGTCCCAATTGATCAAAGGTGACAGCCCATGGATAGAGGAAAACAATTTCGATATCAAAGATAATAAAGAGCATCGCAGTTAAAAAATATTTAACTGGAAAGCGTCCACCTTGCGCGGCTTGTGGTGATGGCTCGATTCCGCATTCGTAAGCTTCTAACTTTGCGCGGTTGTAGCGTGCGGGACCAGTCAGGGCTGCGGCTAAAATTGAAAAAACGGCGAACCCAAAGCCGACTGCGGCAATTGCCAGAATCGGAACATATGGATTTGCGCTCACAGGCGAAATCTTAAGGCGGGCAGCGGGGTGGCGCTGACCGTTACGCCTTGACGGCCATGTGAACTGCAACAACCCCAAAGGTCAGGTTGGTCCAGCCGATTTGGGTCCACCCGGCATCTGCGATCTTGGCGGCGAGCGCCTTCTGATCTGGCCAGGCGCGGATCGATTCGGCCAAATAAATATAGGCATCTGGGTTAGATGAGGTCTTCTTAGCAATGAAGGGCAGGGCGCGCATCAAGTAATTGGTGTAAATCTTGCGAAAAGGCGCCCAAGTTGGACTAGAAAACTCGGCTATGACTATCCGGCCGCCCTTTTTAGTGACCCGTAGGGCTTCCCCAAGGGCTTTCTCGGTATCTGAAGTGTTGCGGAGCCCGAAAGAAATGGTCACGACATCAAATTCACCTTCAGGAAAGGGCAGATTCAGTGCATCGGCGAAGGTAAAGGGCAGATGCGGGCGGGCCTTTCGGCCGGCCTCTAACATCCCTTGCGAAAAGTCGGCTGGAATCACATCGGAGCCCGCGGCAGCCAGTGGTTCTGAGCTAGATCCTGTGCCAGCGGCGAGATCCAGGATCTTCATCCCAGGCTTTGGCGCAATGATCGCGGTGGTCGCCCGGCGCCATCTCTTTGTTTGGCCCAGGCTCAATAAATCATTGACTAGGTCGTATCGCTTGGCCACGCCATCGAACATTGCGGCGACTTCATCGGGATTCTTATCCATATTTGCGCGCGACATGAGGCCAGTCTCTCGCAAGAGTAGGCTCATCCACAACTTAAAGGCGATTTAGGGAGAACTAGATGTCGATCTCAACTGGCTCACTTCGCGCGACAGTATTTCCGCGCAGTACTGCGTTAACCCATGCCAGTTTCATAGTCGGTGGCACCTTATTTATCGCTGCCTTGGCACAAATTGCTATTCCTGTTCCGGGCTCGCCGGTCCCAGTTACTGGGCAAACTTTGGCGGTTTATTTAATCGGCACCACTTACGGTGCACGACTTGGCTTTGCAACATTTGCTACATATCTATTAGCCGGAATCGCAGGTGCACCAGTCTTTGCACCGGCTGCAACTGTTGGAATTGCGCGCCTCATAGGTGCAACTGGTGGATATTTAATTGGAATGTTGGTGGCAGCGCTTGTATTGGGCGCGCTCGCCGATCGCAAGGCAGATCAGAAGTTTAAAACTTCGTTTCCTGCGTTAATTTTAGGAAGCGTAATTATCTTTACTTTTGGATTGTTATGGCTTCACACATCACTTGATTTAACTTGGGCACAAACAGTGAGTGCAGGTTTAACGCCATTTATTTTTGGTGAAGTGATAAAGATTGCAATTACTGCAACTTCACTTCCACTTATCTGGCGGAAAATTTCTAAGAAACTCGCGCGCTAAAGTAATTTCTAATGCCTTCCCTTATTCCAGTAACTTCTGCGCGCCTTGGCGATCATCTGCCGCTATTAGAACTTCTGCCTGATAACGCACCTTTAACTTGGGTACGTGGCGGTGATGGTTTAGTCGGCTGGGGAAAATATGCATCGACTGTTGTTAAAGGTGCAAACCGCTTTGCCGATGCGCGAACTTGGTGGCATCAGCAGTTAGAAAAATTCGCGATCGCTGATTCGGTTCATGCCAGCGGTACTGGGCCGATTCTTTTTACTTCTTTCTCCTTTGATCCAGATGAAGATTCAATTTTGATAATCCCTCAAATCGTTGTTGGAATGCGCAATGGCAGCTCGTGGATAACCTGGATCGGTGATCAGGCGCAGCCAAAACTCTTGGAAGAAGTTCCAACGCTTCAAGACGCAGAATTTAATTGGGGAGATGGTTCGCTCAGCCCATCCGAATGGCAAGTACGCGTAGCCCAAGCAATTAAGGAAATTGAAGATACCAAACTTGAAAAAGTTGTACTTGCGCGCGATTTAAAAATCAATTCGCATCGTGCAATTGATGCTCGAAAGATATTACGTAATTTAAGCGCCGAATATCCTTCGACCTGGATCTTTGCAGTCGATGGCTTGGTCGGTGCAACTCCAGAGCTACTTCTTCGCCTATCCCGTGGAATGGTTACCTCACGCGTTCTCGCTGGCACCATCAGCAAGACTGGTGATGATGAAAAAGATTTGGCGCTTGCCGCTTCACTTGCTCGATCTTCTAAAGATTTAGAAGAACACGAATACGCAGTTCGCTCGGTTGCTGATGCGCTCGAACCATTCTGCACATCAACTAACGTTCCAGATTCTCCATTTGTTCTGCACTTAGCCAATGTGATGCACCTAGCAACGGATGTAACCGGTGCATTAATTGAAAGCAAGAAGAGCGTTGATGCGTTTACTGTCTTAGATAAGTTGCATCCATCAGCTGCTGTCTGCGGAACTCCAACAAACATTGCCGCTGATTTGATTAAACGTATTGAAGGTATGTCGCGTGGAAGATATGCCGGTCCAGTCGGCTGGCTTGATGCGCGAGGTGATGGTGAACTTGGTATCGCATTACGTTGCGGTCAGATCACAGAAAATGAGATTCAAATTTATGCAGGATGTGGGATTGTGGCTGGGTCCAATCCGGAGAAAGAGTTGACTGAGAGCAGCGCAAAATTTGCACCAATGCGCAGTGCTTTAACTTAACTTTTATTTAGATTGAATCCATCTTGGCATAAAGGCTTTTAATCAGATCAGCGTTAGCTTCTCGGTTCGGTACATCGCAGACAACAACGCTGACTCCCGTAATTGGTTTCTTAAGTTCATCCCGGAGTTGCTCAATCGTTGAAATAGTTTTCGCATCCAGCCCCATCGCCTTGGCGATGGCCTCAGGATCTAAACCGTGTGGAGTTCCAAAGACTTGCTCAAATCCTTTGCTTCCACGCTGCGGCAGGGTTGAGAAGATTCCGCCGCCATCGTTATTAACTACCAAGATCCGCAAATTAATTTCTTCGCGATGAATTAAGCCGGTGATGTCATGCAGAAATGCGAGATCTCCAAGAACGGCAAATGTTGCGCTGTGGGCAGTTGCAATACCGAGTGCAGTCGAGATATTTCCATCGATTCCTGCAAGACCACGATTAGCAAATGTCTTTACTCCATTACGAGCTGCGCCAAATGCTTCGACATCACGAATTGGTCGAGATGAAGCGATAAATAGCGCAGTACCTTCTGGCAAATTTTGAGCAATTTCTCGCGCAATGAGTGGTTCTGACCAAGTTGCGATCTCTTTTACAACTTTGGAAGTTCGTTCTGAATACTTCGTCCACTTAGCCATCCATTCAGGATCTGCCGGGGCGGTGTAAAGCTCAGGGATTTCGGTGAATTTCTTCTCTGCCATTCGATCAGAATCTACTGTTGCCATACGTGGATCGATGACAAAAGTTGCACGAGCTGACTTTATAAGTGCATTTAGCGAACGCGACAAAGTTGTTCGCCCAATAACAATTACCGTATCTGGCGTTAGATCTTTTGAAATAGTGGTCGAAGTTAGAAAGAGACTGGCATGTGCGTTAGCGTTAGCAAAAGTTAAAGGATCTTCGCTCAAAATTGGCCAACCCAATTGATCAGCAAATTTTGCAACATCCTCTGCTGCCAATCCGCCACGGTCATGACCGATGACCAATAAACCGCGAGTGGATTTACTCGCCAAGGTGCCAGCTTTCTTGCGATCAAATTTTCTAGGCGGATTAACTTTTACTCCATCTAGCCAAGCAGTATCAGCATCACCGATTAGCGGTTCTTCAAATTGCACATTTAAATGAACTGGTCCTGTTTGCAAAGCATTTAGTGGAAGTTCCAGTGGATACACAGCACCTGATATATCTGCGAAGTATCGAACCGCTTTTCCGAAAATCCTTGCTTGCTCAGTAGTTTGATTTGCACCAGTGCGGCGAAGTTCGGCTGGGCGGTCAGCGGTGATGACAAATAGCGGAATATTTGAGTGTGAGGCTTCAAGAACTGCAGGGTGGTAATTAGCAACTGCAGTTCCACTCGTGCAAATTACAGGTACGGGACGATCAGTTGCTTTTGCTAAACCAAGTGCAAAAAAAGCAGCAGTTCGCTCATCAATTCGAATATGTAATTTAATTAAACCTAAATCTTGCGCAGTTACTAGCGCCAGCGATAGCGGTGCATTGCGTGAACCAGGTGAGATAACCGCATCGGTAATTCCGGCTTCAATTATTTGGCGCACGATTACACGCGCTAAGCGAGTTGCTTGGCTCATGCCATTAACTCCCAAGTCCTCATAATTCGATTCTTCCACCATTCATATCGTTCTGGTGACACATCAAGGCCATCTAACTGTGGAGATATCTGACCTAAAGTGATCTTTCCATCGATAATTTTATGTTCTGCAACATCGCTGGCTAAGAGTGACCCCGTTGCTAATCCACAGTCAAAAGTGAGATCGCTAATGGATGCAGCAAGGTCTAGCCCATATTCGATTCCAATGGCACTCTCTAGGGCACTCGATACAACAACTGGTAAACCGTGATGTGCTGTAATCTCAAGTGATCGCTGGATTCCGCCTAATGGTTGA
>JBIIPL010000105.1:0-4335 GCA_044342645.1 Candidatus Planktophila sp.
GATAGCCCGAGCGTCTTTGCGAGTTTCGCGATCGGGGACCATACGAGTAAACTACCGATGTGCCCCAAGAAGAAGAAGTCGTACGCAGAGCCCCGCTCTTTACCGCCCTCGACGAAGCTGCCGCCATTTCACTGCGCGCTTCAATGGATTCGGTAAAGATTGCCAAGGGATCTATCCTCTTCAAAGAAGGCGATGACGGCGAGCATTTATATGTAATTATCGATGGCAAGTTAAAGCTCGGAACATCCAGCGGGGATGGGCGCGAAAATCTGCTGTCAATCCTCGGACCTGGAGAAATGTTCGGCGAACTTTCTCTCTTCGATCCCGGCCCACGCACCTCAACTGCCACAGCAGTTACCGACGCAAAATTGCTTTCCCTTAGCCACGAAAAAGTCATTCCGTGGTTAAGGCAAAATCCAGAAGTTTCTCTGCAATTGCTCACCAGATTGTCACAACGCCTGCGTCGTACAAATGAAGCGGTTGGTGATTTAGTTTTCTCTGATGTTCCAGGACGTGTAGCGAAAGCGCTAATTGATCTCGGAGATCGTTTCGGCAAGACAACCCCTGAAGGGCTACTTGTTAACCACGATCTAACTCAAGAAGAACTTGCACAACTTGTTGGAGCATCTCGCGAAACAGTTAATAAAGCTTTAGCCGATTTTGCAGGACGCGGTTGGCTTAAGCTGGACGGTCGTTCAGTATTGATTGCTGATGTTGATCGCCTAAGTAAGCGTTCGCGCTAAAGCCTTTTATTAAGCCACTTCAACAGTAAGTTCGATCTCCACCGGTGAATTCAATGGCAGTTCTGCGACTCCGATTGCGCTTCGCGCCGCAATACCAGCATCGCCCCAGATGTGCATAAATAGTTCAGATGCTCCATTTGCCACAAAAGGTTGATTTAGAAAACCTGGCGCACCGTTTACATAACAAACCACACGAACAACTTTTACAATCGAATCAACCGGTGCAACAAGTTCAACCGCTGCAAGACAGTTAAGTGCGCAAATTTGCGCTAGTTCCTTCGCTCTTTCTTGAGTAATTTCAGCTCCAACTTTGCCGGTATCGGCCATTGCGCCATCTACTCTTGGAAGTTGTCCTGCTGTGAAAACAATGTTGCCGGTGCGTGTTGCTGGCACATAAGCAGCTACTGGCTTTGCCGCAACCGGAAGAGTTAAACCTTTTTCAGCAAGCTTTGCACGGACATCAATAGACATTTTTATTTAACCTCTCGCTTCATATAAGCAACGAGTTGTTCGCCGCCTGGCGCTGGGATGACAGTGACGAGTTCCCAACCATCTGAACCCCAGGTATCAAGAATCTGCTTTGTGGCATGTGAAAGTAGCGGAACTGTTGCATATTCGAATTTCATTAATTTCCTCCGGCTAGTGCTGCTTTAACAAGTGATGAAACTAGCGAACCATCTGCTTTGCCCGCGATCTGTGGCTTTATGGCTCCCATAACTTTGCCCATATCGCCAGGTCCGGCGGCACCAGTTGATGCAACCGCAGCAGCAATTAATTTCTTAATGTCATCTTCAGTTAGTTGTGCTGGTAAATACTTAGCAATTACTTCGCCTTCAGCTTTCTCTTCTGCTGACTTATCGGGGCGGTTAGCTTTCGCAAACTCTTCTGCTGCCTCGCGGCGCTTCTTGGCTTCACGCGATAGGACTGTAATGATCTCGTCTTCAGTGAGTACACGAGCTTCTTTTCCAGAAACTTCTTCATTGGTGATTGCAGTTAAGACCATGCGAATTGTGCCCGATACGACCTTGTTGCTGCTTCGAATTGCCTCAGTTAAGTCGCTCTTAAGTGTCTCTTTGAGTCCCACTAGTTTGATGCTCCAATTCTCGAAGTGTTCGGGTGTATCTTCTCATGTAATGAGCTATCAACTTCGCCAGGCTGAAATCCCTATCCTGCCTGCTGGTCATGCACCGATTCGGGTACTTCACTTTTCTGATCTACATCTGACCCCAGCCCGCAAGACTGAAATTGCTGACATCAAATCATTTATAGATCTTGCTCCTGATTTAGTTATCTCAACCGGCGACTTTCTAGCTCATATGCAAGCAGTCCCGGTAGCCCTTGATGCTTTAGGTAAATTGTTAAATCTTCCAGGACTTTTTGTTTTCGGATCAAATGATTACTACGCACCTAAGCCAAAGAATCCACTTAAATATTTACTTCCCGGACACGGCAAGCGAATTCACGGAGAAGATTTGCCCTGGCCAGAATTAGATTTAGCCCTGCAAGCACGCGGTTGGAAAAATCTAAATCATGCGCGTGCAACAATTAAAGTTTGCAATACAACTATTGAATCACGTGGCACCGATGACGCACATTTAGAATTTGATAATTACTCACTGGTCGCTGGTAAACCTGGACAATGCGATATTGCAATTGGCGTAACTCACGCGCCGTATTTAAGAATTCTTGATGGCATGGCTAGCGATGGCTTAGATGCAATATTCGCCGGACATACACACGGTGGACAAGTTCGTTTACCTTTGCCGGGTGGCTCACGTGCGCTTACGACAAATTGTGACTTACCAACTTGGCGTGCCCGTGGTTTAACTAAAGTTGCAGAAGAACCTTATTTACATGTTTCAGCAGGTATGGGAACTAGTCCATTTGCAAGAATTAGAGTTGCTAGTCCGCCAGAAGTTAGTTTGGTAACGCTTACTGCAAAACCTTAGCGAGTGAACTCAGCCGCAACCAATTCTGCGATTTGTGCAGTATTTAACGCTGCACCCTTGCGCAGATTATCGCCACAGACAAATAAATCGATGGATTTTGGATTATCAAGTGACTGACGTACGCGACCAACCCAAGTTGGATCCGTGCCTACAACATCAGCAGGTGTCGGAAATTCCTTCTTTTCAGGATTGTCATATAGCAGAACGCCTTCAGCCTTTGCCAGCGCCGATTGCGCGGCTTTGCGAGTTACAACTTTTGAAAATGTTGCGTGGACTGTAAGTGAATGAGTGGTGATTACTGGAACGCGCACACAAGTGACCGCAACCTTTAGCTTTGGCATCCCAAGAATCTTGCGTGATTCGTTGCGAACTTTTAACTCTTCAGATGAATATCCAGCTTCTTTCAGCGATCCCGCCCAAGGAACAACGTTCATTGCCAATGGTGCAGCAAATGGACCCAAATCTTTAATGACTCCACGAAGATCTTTTGCAACCGATCCAAGATTCTTTCCAGCAACCTTTGAAATTTGATCGTGCAAAGCATCGATGCCGGGTTGTCCCGCACCCGATGCTGCTTGATAAGAAGAGACAACTAACTCTTTTAAACCAAATTTCTTATCGAGGGCTCCCATTGCAACGATCATTGAAAGTGTTGTGCAATTTGGGTTAGAGATAATTCCCTTTGGACGATTCTTGATTTGTTTTGGATTAACTTCTGGAACCACAAGTGGAACTTTCTTATCCATACGAAAGGCACCTGAGTTATCTACGACAATGGCTCCGCGCTTTGCGGCGATTGGAGCCCACTCGGCAGAAATTTCATCTGGTACGTCAAACATTGCGATATCAATGCCGTCGAAGGCTTCAGGAGAGAGTGCAACAACTGTTAGCTCTTCTCCGCGGCAAGTTAACTTTTTGCCAGCACTTCGTGCAGATGCGATTAGACGAATTTCGCCATAAACATTCTTACGCTTACTTAAGATGTCGAGCATTACTGTGCCGACCGCACCGGTTGCACCGACGACAGCCAGAGAAGGAAGTTTTTTAACTTTTTTCTTAGTCATCGTCCTGAGCCTCCATATACAACTGCTTCAACTTGATCGGCATCTAAACCAAATGCTGTGTGTGCCGCACGAACACCTTTTTCTAGGTCGCTTTCGCGGCAAATAATGGATATTCGGATTTCAGAGGTCGAGATCATTTCAATATTTAATCCAGCCTCGGCCATAGCTGCAAAGAACGTGGCAGTAACACCAGGATGCGAACGCATTCCAGCACCAACTAGTGAGAGTTTGCCGATTGAATCATCGTATTGAATAGATGCAAAGCCAACTTCTCCTTGAATGCGCTGCAAGATCGCTGTGGCATTGGCACCTTCTGCTTTAGGAACTGTGAATGAAATATCAGTCAGACCAGTGGCCGCAGCAGAGACGTTCTGCACGATCATGTCAATGTTGATGTCGGCATCGGCGATAGCTTGGAAAATTCGGGCTGCAACACCGGTGCGATCTGGTACACCAACAATGGTGACCTTGGCTTCGGATTTATCGTGTGCGATACCCGAGATGATTGCTTGCTCCATGTTTCCTCCTTCAGGATGGTTTTCAACCACCCAGGTTCCTTCGTTTGGTGAAAATGATGAA
>JBIIPL010000026.1:0-11931 GCA_044342645.1 Candidatus Planktophila sp.
TCACCAGATGTGGATGTCATAATTACTGAAATTGGCGGAACCGTTGGCGATATTGAATCGCAACCATTTTTGGAAGCGGCACGCCAAATGCGTCAAGAGGTAGGCCGCGATAATGTCTTTTATCTACATATTTCGCTAGTTCCTTATATCGGACCATCTGGTGAGTTAAAGACGAAGCCGACTCAGCATTCTGTAGCCGCACTTCGCAGTATTGGTATTGCACCCGATGCAGTTGTACTTCGCTCTGATCGGGAAATCCCAATAGGGATTAAGAAGAAGATCTCGTTGATGTGCGACGTTGATGTAGAAGCTGTTGTTGCTGCTGTTGACGCTCCTTCGATCTATGACATTCCGAAGGTGTTATTCGCTGAAGGTCTCGATGCATATGTAGTTCGCCGACTGGCACTTGGTGGGCACGAAGTGAAATGGGGCGAATGGGATGATCTCTTGCAGAAAGTTCATCATCCAAAACATCAAGTTAAAGTCGCGCTGGTTGGGAAATACATTGATCTACCGGATGCGTATCTCTCTGTTTCAGAGGCGTTGCGTGCAGGTGGTTTTGCGAATAACGCCAAAGTTTCAATCGTTTGGGTTCCAAGTGATGACTGTGAAACTCAAGAAGGCGCTAAGAAAGCACTTTCGGAAGTCGATGCGATATGTGTTCCAGGGGGATTTGGTGTGCGCGGAATTGAAGGCAAATTAGGTGCGCTAACTTATGCGCGCACCAACAAGATTCCGACTTTAGGTCTCTGTCTTGGATTGCAATGTATGGTCATTGAAGCGGCGCGAAATTTAGCCGGAATCAAAGATGCTAACTCTGCCGAATTTTCTCCTGAATCAGGAACTCACGTAATTTCGACTATGGATGATCAGAAAGCTATCGTTTCAGGTCAGGCCGATATGGGTGGCACGATGCGTTTAGGTCTTTATAAGGCTGCACTTACACCTGGATCAATCGTGGCGAAGACTTATGGTGCAAATGAAGTATCAGAACGACATCGCCACCGATATGAAGTAAATAATCAGTATCGTGATCAGATTTCGAATGCTGGCCTTTCATTTTCAGGTTTTTACCAAGAACGCGATTTAGTTGAGTTTGTAGAACTACCCTCAGAGGTACATCCTTACTACGTGGGAACGCAGGCTCATCCTGAGCTTCGTTCGCGTCCAACACGACCACACCCGCTATTTGTTGGTTTGATTTCGGCGGCTATTGCTGCGAAGGGTTAAGAATGTTAGTTGGCGTACCGAAAGAGATTAAAGTTCATGAGTCGCGGGTAGCACTTACTCCAGAAGGTGTATTCGAGTTTGTGCGTTCTGGTCACCAAGTCGTTGTAGAAGCCGGCGCAGGTATTGGATCGGCAATCAGTGATGCAGATTTTATTGCCGCTGGTGCCGTAATTGAATCAGACGTTGCCAAGATTTGGTCGAGCGCTGATTTAATTTTAAAAGTTAAAGAGCCGATCGCTGCGGAGTATCCACGTTTGCGTTCTGGCCAGATCCTCTTCACTTATTTACATTTAGCGGCCTCAAAAGAATGCACCGATGCGCTCTTAAAGAGCGGAACAACTGCAATTGCCTACGAAACTGTTGAAGTTAACGGAAGCTTGCCTCTTCTAGCGCCGATGAGCGAAGTTGCTGGACGCTTAGCGGTGCAAGTTGGTGCTTACGCTCTGCAGAAACCAAATGGCGGTCGCGGAGTTTTATTAGCTGGCGTTCCGGGAGTTGCACCAGGCAAGGTTGTAGTAATCGGTGGGGGAGTAGCCGGACTTAATGCTGCAGTCATTGCAATGGGTATGGGTGCGGATGTGACCGTGTTAGATCGATCGTTGCCGCGACTTGCATATATCGATTCACTTTATAACGGAAGAATCAAAACTTTGGCATCAACCATGCACGCCATTGATCGTGAAATCAAACAGGCAGATTTAGTCATTGGTGCAGTCCTTGTGCATGGCGCTAAAGCGCCCAAGCTGGTGTCAAATGCACAAGTTGCACAGATGAAACCTGGCTCGGTTCTAGTTGATATAGCTATTGATCAAGGTGGTTGCTTCGAAGATTCAAAGCCGACAACTCATGCAGAACCAACCTTTAAAATCCACAATTCTATTTTTTACTGTGTCGCAAATATGCCGGGAGCAGTTCCGGTTGCATCAACTTATGCGTTAACCAATGCCACCCTGACTTATGCCTTAGCGATTGCAAATAAAGGGTGGGAAAAGGCAGTTGATGAAGATCCAGCCTTGGATCGCGGTCTAAATGTGCACGCGGGTAAGGTCAGGTATAGCGCGGTAGCGGTGGCTCACGGTTATGCAGTTTGAAAGTGCCCGTAAAAGCTTTATTGATCATCTTCAAATAGAACGAGGCCTTTCCGCTAATTCGATTGCCGCATATTCCAGAGATTTAACCAAGTTCGCAGAATTTCTCGCCTCACGCGGCTTAGATTTTGAAAAGATTGGTTCTGAGACTGCTACTGAATTTGAAATTTCACTCAAAGAAAGTGGCCTAGCTCTGGCTTCGATTAATCGAGCGGTCTCGGCCCTTAAAACTTTTTACAAGTATGTATCGCGTGAGTATTCAATTTCCGATCCGACCACTGAATTAAGCGCCAATCGTTTACCGCGCAAATTGCCGAAGGCGCTCACGATTAGTGAGATCACATCTTTGCTCAATTCAACGGAGCGAATTGGAGATCTAACCGCGCTAAGAGATCGCGCAATTCTCGAAGTCTTGTACGGCACCGGAGCTCGAGTTAGTGAGGTTGTCGGGTTAAACGTTGCAGATTTAGGTAAGTCAACGCTGACTGGTGATGAGACCACAACACTTAAATTGCGCGGCAAGGGATCGAAAGAGCGAATAGTTCCACTTGGCAGCTTTGCCAAGGATGCGATTGAGAATTATTTAGTGCGCCTTAGACCGACTTACTTGGAAAGATCAAAGTCAGGCAAGACAACCTCAGCGCTCTTTTTAAACTCCAAAGGTACGCGCCTTTCTCGACAAAGTGCTTGGCAGACAGTTATGGATGCAGCCGAGGCAACTGGCTTAACAGGGAAAGTTTCACCGCACGTTTTTAGACATTCGTATGCGACCCATCTCTTAGATGGTGGCGCTGATATCCGTGTTGTCCAAGAATTGTTAGGACATTCATCTGTTACAACGACGCAGATTTACACTTTAATTACGATAGATAAGGTGCGCGAGGCTTATGCCAGCGCGCACCCACGAGCGAATTAAATACCGCGTAAACGACGAGCTAAAATACTTTGATCGCCTTTAGCTTCTAAATCAGCAACGATCACAGCGATAGATTCGCGCACGATACGACCACGATCAACTGCCAAACCAAGATCTCCGCGAAGTGTTAACCGAGCTTGATCTAAATCAAAGAGTTCATCAGGGGATAGGTAGACTGTAATTTTTTCATCGTGTCTTTCGCGACCAGATGGAGAACGATCAACAGTTGTTACGCGACGACGCGGAGTTGAGCGGACGCCCTTCTTGCTCTTTGGATTAGCAGTAACTCCAATTGGCTTAGAAACTTCTTGTGCCTCTTCAACCACTTGGCGCACTGCGCTAAGTGCTGGGGTATTGGCACGGA
This sequence comes from Candidatus Planktophila sp., assembly GCA_044342645.1. Lineage (GTDB taxonomy): Bacteria > Actinomycetota > Actinomycetes > Nanopelagicales > Nanopelagicaceae > Planktophila. The sequence goes on from JBIIPL010000026.1 coordinate 3,599, forward strand.
ATAACTCATCGGCTCCTGGCAAACTGGCTCTGCGGGTCATCGTGCGCCTCCTCTGGCAATTAATTCACGAGCGAGTCTGCGATAAGAAGCAGCCCCACCTGATGATGATGCGTAACTTGTGATTGGTTCGCCGGCAACTGTTGTTTCCGAGAAGCGAATGGTCTTTGCAATGATTGTTTCGAAAACATCTTCTGGATATTTTTCAAGAATTGCAGCCAGCACCTCGCGATTATGCAGAGTCTTCTTCTCGTACATTGTTGCCAAGATACCAATCAAATTGAGTTCAGGATTAAGGAAGCTTTTAACTTTTTCTATATTGCCTTTAAGCTCGATAAAACCGTGCAGAGCAAAGTATTCACATTGCAACGGAACAATGACTTCGTTAGATGCAACAAGTGCGTTAATAGTTAACTGTCCCATCGTTGGCTGACAGTCAATCAAGATAACGTCGTAACGATCCTTTAAGCGGGCAAGTGCACGCTTTAAATATTGCTGCCCACCAATTTCAGCACCAAGAGTGGTTTCGGCTGTTCCGAGATCTCGGTTAGCAGGTAGGAAATCTAGATTTGCAACCGATGATTTCAAAACGATCTCATCAATGTTCGCATCCGGGGTCATCAACGCGTAGTAAACGGTGTTCTCAAGAGGAAGGGCGTGTGCATTAACTCCTAAACCAAGTGATAATCCACCTTGTGGGTCGAAGTCGACCAAAAGCACGCGACGACCAAGTTCTGCAATTGCAGCGCCCAAGTTGATTGTGGTTGTAGTTTTGCCAACGCCACCTTTTTGATTAAAGATCGAAATTACTTTTGCATCAAGACCTTCAACAGGTGCTGGTGGGATACGAAAGTTCTGTGGTTCTCGCCCAAGAAGGGTGGCGGTAGTTGCCACATCATCATCAAATGTCGATTTAGCGTTCAAGCGAGAAACCTCTTTCTGTTGGCGCGACTCTACGCTCCGTGCACAGTTTTGAGCAAGTAAAGAAGTAAGGTTCGCAGGTGGATATTGAGTCAGATAGCGCTGTTGCGGTGAGTTCTGCGCCCGTGGCCGGTACCGAGGATGTTGAAATTGGCGCTGGCTTTAGCGTCCATCTCGAAAACTTTGATGGACCATTTGACCTCCTGCTCCAGCTGATTTCGCGTCACAAGATGGATATCACTGAGGTATCACTCAGTATGGTCACCGACGAGTTCATCGCCTTCATCAGAGCGCTCGAGCTCTCCGGCGAAGGCTGGCGACTGGATCAAGCGACCGAGTTCTTGGTAATCGCCGCCACCCTGCTCGACCTGAAAGCGGCGAGACTGCTGCCCAGCGGCGAGGTTGAGGATGAAGAAGACCTCGCGCTACTTGAAGCCCGCGACATTCTCTTCGCCAGATTGCTCCAATATCGGGCCTTTAAAGAGATCGCGGCGACCTTCGCCCTGCAGATCGAGGCAGCAGACAAATCCTTCGCTCGCGTAGTTGCCCTGGATCCCGCTCTTTCCGCGCTCCTTCCTGAGGTGCTAATTGGCGTGGGCCCAGCACGCTTTGCCGCGATCGCAGAGCGTTGTTTGACCCCAAAAGTGGCTCCCGTTGTGACGATTGCCCACCTGCATTCCAGCCTGGTCAGCGTGGCTGAGGAGTCAAAGCGCGTGGTCGATGCCCTTCGGGCGGGTCGCACGATCAGCTTCCGCCATCTAATCTCAGATGCCGATTCAACCCTCGTGGTCGTGGCTAGATTCTTAGCCTTGCTTGATCTCTATCGCCAAGGAGTCTTGCGCTTTGACCAGGTAGTTGCCCTCGGAGAGCTACAGATCAGCTGGACTGGCTCAGATTCCGGTGAAATCGAAGTAAGTGATGAGTTTGATATCCCAGTAATACCGACAGAAGAGGGCGAAAATGTCTAATCCCGAAGTTGAGCGTTCCATTGAAGCGATCTTGATGGTCGTTGACGAACCGGTCACTGAACTCACCTTGGCCACGGTTCTAGGCGTGACCGTCGATGAGGTAGTCGCCGCCCTGGGCAATCTCACTGGTTCTTACGATGGTCGTGGCTTCTCGCTCAAGGCGATCAATGGAGGCTGGCGTTTCTACAGCAGCCCTGATTGCGCTACGGTCGTTGAGAAGTTTGTCCTTGATGGCCAGCAGAATCGGTTGACTCAAGCCGCCCTTGAGACTTTGGCTGTTATCGCCTACCGCCAACCTGTCTCTCGCGCTCGAGTATCTGCCATTCGTGGCGTCAATGTTGAAGCAGTAATGAAGACTCTGGTTACCCGTGGATTGGTCGAAGAACACGGCCTTGAGCCTGAAACAGGCGCAATTTTATATAAGACCACGAGTTACTTCCTGGAACGCCTTGGCCTTAACTCACTTGATGATCTGCCAGCTCTAGCGCCTTACTTGCCGGATCTGGACCGACTCGATGAGGTACTTGAGTCTCTGACTGATTAAAGTCCCATTTGGCCACGCTCATTCTCTAGCGTAGACTCGCCCCTTCAAGCCCGCTCACCCTTAAATGGGGGAGTAGGGCTGCGACTGTCGAGAATGGATAGCCACAAAAATGTCTGAGATGCGCCTAAATAAAATTATCGCCGACGCTGGAATCACCAGTCGTCGCGGAGCCGACGAATTGATCATCGATGGACGTGTCAGCGTCGATGGATTCATAGTAAGAGAGCTTGGGGCTAAATACGATCCTGACATGGTCAAAGTCTCTGTAGATGGTGAGACAATTAAACGTTCTCTGACTAAGACTTACCTTGTACTTCACAAACCAAAAGGTGTTCTGTCTACGATGTTTGACCCGGAAGGCCGACCTTCATTGTCTGACTTTATCGATGTGCGTACCGAGCGGCTTTTTCACGTAGGACGCCTTGATAAAGACTCGGAAGGCTTGCTTCTTCTCACTAACGACGGAGATTTGACCTTCAGAGCTACTCATCCATCCTTTGGTCTGGAAAAGACCTACATTATTGAATTCGATGGAAAATTGCCGACCGGAGTAGATAAGGTCCTTTTAAAGGGCATTGAGCTCGAGGATGGAATGGGGAGAGTTCTAACCTTTAAGCAACTATCTCCCCAGTGGATTGAGGTAAGTATCCACGAAGGTCGTTATCACATTATCCGTCGATTGATGGAGGCGGTCGACGTCAAGGTCCTTCGTCTGATCAGAACCAAGTTCGGACCTATCTCTTTGGGTGATACAGCCGAGGGAAGATGGAGAGATCTCAATAGCGGTGAATTGTTAAACCTACAAAAGGCTTTAGATTTATAACGTTTAATCTATATGATATAGATTAAACGTTAAATCGATATATAAACATAAAATATTTAAATCGATCAGATATAGATTTATCGATAATAGTCATCGTAATCACGCTTACACCTATCGATTGATATTGATATATCGATATTTACTATCTCGGTGTCATAACTCCGGATTCGAGGCCAGTTTAATTTGAAACTTCTCTGAAACGGTTTATCGATTTAGCCGCAAATTCACTTGTTTAGATATAAATACAGCAGAGATCTGCGCACAGGGAGTACGATTTACCAATGTCTAGCGTCAGAGCGATTCGAGGAGCTGCCCAAGCTGCGGCCAATACCGCGTCTGCAATTGGTGATGCCACTAAGGAACTCCTGCTCGAAATGTTGAGAGCCAATCAGATTTCATCCGAAGAAGTCATTTCGGTGATCTTCACGGTTAGCCCAGATCTAAATGCTGCCTTTCCGGCCGGTTCAGCTCGTGAGCTCGGATTTAGCGATGTCCCGCTAATCTGTAGCGTCGAAATCGATGTTCCGGGAGCACTTGAGCGAACGATTAGGGTCATGGCTCACGTTGAAACGAGCCTGAAAAAGAGCGAAATCTCCCATATCTACCTCGGAGCCGCTAAATCCCTGCGTAGAGATATAGCCCAGTAAGGGCTGAAAGCTTAAATATGGCAAATACTGCAAGCTCAACTGCCCCTTTTCAGAAGGTTCGCATCGTTGGCTCAGGCTTAATCGGTACATCCATTGGTTTGGCTCTTGCATCACGTGGTGTTCAAGTGGATATGCGAGATGTTGATCCAAGTGCACAGCTTCTCGCCCGCGATTTGGTGAAATCGAAAGATTTGCAAGAACCAGAGTTAACAATTTTTGCTCTGCCAACTTCTCTCTTGGCCCAGGTGCTAAATAGTGAATTTGAACTCAACCCAGGATCTAAATTTATAGATATTGGTAGCGTGAAGACTAAACCTCTACTTGATGTATCAAAATCGTCAATCCCATCCAAAAATTTTATGGCGACTCATCCAATGGCGGGGCGAGAAGTGACAGGCGCGCAGTCAGCTCGTGCCGATCTATTCCAGTCTCGCACCTGGGTTTACATCCCCAATGATCTTGAGGGCAAGCCGGTTGATCCAGTGCTTCTCGAATACGGTCTCTGGCTGATCAACGCCCTTGGCGCAGTACCAGTTGCGATGCAGGCGCAGGAACATGATCGCGCAGTGGCCCTGATTTCTCACCTACCTCAGGCCGTGGCCTCGTTATTGGCTGGGCAGTTGATTTCGGGGGAGCGTTCAGCGCTTGAACTATCTGGGGCTGGTCTGCGAGATACAACGAGAATTGCTGCTTCAAGTGCCGCACTTTGGGATGAAATCTTGGGCGCAAACGCTGCAGAGATCGTGCCACTGTTGATAAGTCTACAAAGCGATCTCGCGGCACTGGTCGAAGCGCTGAATAGCGGTGCCTCAGTTTCTGGATTTATTGAAAAGGGAAATCAAGGGCGTTCCTTAATCCCCGGAAAGCACGGGGGAGCAGCTCGCGAGTACACATATTTGCCCGTTGTGATTGAAGATAAGCCTGGTCAATTGGCAGCTCTCGTTAGCGAATGTGCCATTGCAAATGTAAATATCGAAGATCTTACGATTGAACACTCACCAGGACAGTTCACTGGACTCATCACCCTCGCACTTTCTAAGAACGATGCGCAAGCCCTGAGCGATCATCTGATCGGATCGGGATGGAACGTTCACGCTCCGAGATAGAATAACTACTGCGTGAATTAATTTTGATATGCGCAAGCAACGATGGGATGTAAGTAAATGATCGTCGTAGCTATCGATGGCCCAAGCGGTGCGGGTAAATCTAGTACCGCCAAAGCGGTGGCACAGCGCGCTGGTTGGAATTATTTAGATACCGGTGCTCTCTATCGAGCACTGACGTGGTTGGCCCTGCGTGAAAACGTTGAGAGCGCTCCAGAAATATTAGCGGCGCTAAAACGCTTTCCTTTGCGCTTTGTGGCAAATCCTGCAAAACCAGAGATATTTGTCGGAGATGTCTGCGTTAACACCGAAATACGTTCGGAGGAAGTAACAAATGCGGTGAGCAAATTCAGCGCCGTTCCAGAAATTCGGGCAGAGTTGCTTAACATCCAAAGAAAATTTATTGAAAGTGCAGATCGTGGCATTGTTGTTGAAGGTCGCGATATCGGAACAGTTGTGGTTCCTAATGCTGCGTTGAAAATTTACTTGCAAGCTGATATCGCAGCACGCGCCGAACGTAGATCGGCAGAGATAGATGCACCAGCATCTGATGTTGGGCAATCTTTGGCTGCGCGCGATGCAATTGATTCAACGCGAGCAGCATCACCTCTTGCGAAGGCAGTTGACGCAGTTTTAATTGACTCGACCGATTTAACACTTGAGGAGACCGCTGATTGGGTTTGGGAGTTATTGAAGGAACGCTCACTCTTGGGGCTTCCTATTGTGGCTATTTTGGGGCGACCAAACGTTGGCAAATCAACGCTAATCAATCGTTTCATTGGTCGGCGTGAAGCGATCGTTGAAGATACTCCCGGCGTAACTCGCGATCGCGTGCAGTATGAATGCGAATGGGGTGGACGTAGATTTATTGTTATGGATACCGGAGGATGGGAATCAAAACCCGATGGTATTTCTGTACAGGTTAGTGCGTCTGCAGAACTTGCGATGCAAGAAGCAGATGTTTTAGCTTTCGTAGTCGATGCACACGTTGGTGCTTTAGATGAAGATGACATCTTGGTTCAGGAGTTGCGAAAAGTTAAGAAACCTATGGTTTTGATCGCAAATAAGGTCGATAGCGATGTAGATGAGGCCGATGCCCACGCACTTTGGAACCTAGGTTTAGGTGAGCCTCGTTTCGTTTCCGCACTCCACGGACGAGGTAGTGGTGATTTACTTGATTACATAGTTTCAGAGATGCCTGAAGTTGGTGGCGCGCAAACCCAAGATGGTTATCGCAAGATTGCATTAATTGGTCGACCAAATGTGGGTAAATCAAGTTTGCTAAATGCTTTAGCCGGCGAGAATCGATCTATTGTTGATGATGTTGCAGGAACAACGCGTGACCCAGTTGATGAGTTAATTGAATTCGGTGGATCGATCTGGCGTTTTATCGACACTGCCGGTTTACGCAAGCGCGCTAACCAAGCGAGTGGCACAGATTATTACGCGACACTTCGTACCCAAGCAGCGCTAGAACGTTGCGAATGCGCGGTCGTTGTTCTGGACGCTTCAGAACCAATTTCAGAACAAGACCTGCGAGTTATTACTATGGTCGAAGAAGCCGGCAAAGCGATGGTTATTGTTATGAATAAGTGGGATTTAGTAGATGAAGATCGCCGTGATCAATTAGACCGCGAGATTGATCGTCACTTAGACCAAGTTGAATGGGCGCAGCGGGTAAATGTTGCGGCTAAAACGGGATGGCACAGAGATCGTTTAGCACCGGCACTTCGCACCGCCATAGATAGTTGGGAACGTCGCGTTCCTACAGCGAAACTCAATTCATTCCTTGGAGCTTTAATCGGTGCGACTCCGCCGCCGGTACGAGGTGGCAAGCAACCAAAGATTTACTATGCAACTCAAGCCGGTATTGCACCGCCGAAGTTCGTGGTCTTCTCAAGTGGTTGGATCGATGCTTCCTATCGCCGCTTCATTGAACGTCGTCTACGTGAAGAATTCGGTTTTCCTGGCACACCCGTGCAAGTAGCGGTTCGAGTCAAAGAGCGCGATTGATGGCTAAGAGCAAACTTCTCAATGTCCCAAATGCCTTAACTGGCTTGCGGGCGCTAGGAATACCGCTCTTTATCTACCTAGCTTTAGCGTTAGAGGCTGATGGATGGGCGATTTTGACCTTGGCCATAGGCGGTGCTACCGATTACTTCGATGGAAAGTTGGCGCGTGCTTGGGGTCAAGAATCGCGATTCGGTGAGTTGGCAGATCCCGCAATTGATCGTTTATACATTTTGGCGACCTTGATTGTTCTCTACCTTCGTGAAGCGATTCCACTTTGGGTCATCGCAGTGTTGTTGGCCAGGGATTTGATTCTCGCCATCATTACCATTGCATTAACCGCCAAGTCTCTACCGCCGCTTAAGGTTACCTATCTAGGAAAAGCCGCGACATTTAATTTGTTGTACGCCTTTCCATTTCTGCTCCTTGCGCTGCATCCAGGATGGGCGGGTACTGCTGCCTATATCTTCGGATGGAGTTTTACCTGGTGGGGAGTGGGGCTCTATCTATTTACCGGCGCTTCCTATTTCCGAACTGGGATAGCCGCCATTAGAGTGGCGCGGTAGATTTCGCTCGCTTTCAAACGAATTATTCGCTGAGGAGAAAAAATGTCACTGATACCTGATGGCCTGCAATACACCAAAGAGCACGAATGGGTTAGTGAAACCTCAGCAAATGTTTTTCGTATGGGAATCACGGATTACGCGCAAGGTGCGCTCGGAGATATCGTCTATGTGCAGCTCCCAAAAGTGGGAGAGAGCGTAATTGCAGCTAAAGTTTGTGGTGAGGTTGAATCAACAAAGAGCGTTTCCGAAATTTTCGCTCCAGTGTCTGGCAAAATAGTTTCTGTAAACGATTCACTTGGTCAGAGCCCTGAAACAATTAACTCAGACCCCTACGGCGCCGGTTGGTTGGCCGAAATTCAGGTGGAAAGTGCACCAACTGGCTTACTCTCGCCAGAGCAGTACCGTCAAATCACCGCGTAATTTCTCTAAGTTTTAGCGGCATTTTTCATCTGGTTTGCCGCTTGATTTCTCACCGCTCTCACCCTAATGTCAGCCTCAGGTAGAAGTTGAACCTGTCCCGGATTTCAAAGCGAAAGGAGAGCCGCTATGGAGAACGTTTCACAGAACGATGAATTAACTAGCACTCTCCATCTCGGTTTGAGATCGGTTGTCGATGCATCCCCCCAAAGCGCGTTAAACGCACTTTTGTCATCACTAGCCGAAGCGGATAAAGCAGCAATTGAGGCAGTATTAAACGGTGATCCTGAGAAAGCGATGGTCGTTTTGCATCGTGGTTCTAATAAAGGATCTCGCT
>JBIIPL010000106.1:0-4276 GCA_044342645.1 Candidatus Planktophila sp.
GCCTATATTGAAGCCGGCGCAGATTTAATTTTCCCTGAAGCAATTCGCACCCTTGAAGATTATAAAAAGTTCAGTGCGGCTGTGAATAAGCCAATTTTGGCAAATATCACCGAGTTTGGCCTAACTCCACTCTTTGGCCGCGATGAATTACGCGATAACGGGGTAAGGATGATTTTGTATCCGCTATCTGCTTTCCGTGCGATGAATAAGGCGGCTGAAAATGTTTATGAAGTGATTCGTCGCGACGGAACTCAAAAAAATGTGATTGAAACGATGCAGACTCGTGAAGAGTTGTACGAGAGCATTAATTATCACGAATACGAAAAAGCTCTCGACAAGATGCTTGGCGACAAGTAGTGCAGATCGAGATTGCTAAAGGGAGATAAAAGATGGTCGAATTCAAACCAAAGAAATCTGTAGCTCTCTCGGGAGTAGCCGCCGGTAACACCGCATTGTGCAGCGTGGGAAAGAGCGGAAACGACCTGCACTATCGTGGATTTGATATCGCAGATTTAGCAGCTAACTGTGAATTTGAAGAAGTTGCCTTTCTCTTAATTCACGGAGTTTTACCCACTAAATCGCAACTAGATACTTACAAGAAGAAGTTAAAAACTCTGCGCGGATTGCCAGATCAAGTTAAAAGCGTTTTAGAACACCTGCCATCCACTGCTCACCCAATGGATGTCATGCGCACTGGAGTTTCCGCCCTTGGTTGCGTTACCCCTGAAGGCAATGCACATGCCGAAAATGAGGCACGCGAGATTGCAGATAAATTAATCGCTTGCTTCGGATCAATGTTGGTCTACTGGTATCACTATTCAAATAGCGGAAAGCGCATCGAGATTGAGACCGATGATGAAACCATCGGTGGGCATTTTCTCCATATGCTCCACGGAAGCGCCCCGAGTGATCTTTGGGTAAAGGCGATGCATGTCTCTCTCATTCTTTATGCTGAACACGAATTTAACGCATCGACCTTTGCTGGTCGCGTTGTGGCAGGTACTGGTTCGGATATGTACTCCGCCATCACAGGTGCTATCGGCGCACTGCGAGGTCCAAAACACGGCGGAGCAAACGAGGCCGCATTAGAAATTCAAGAGCGTTACAACGACCCTGATAGCGCAGAAGCCGATATTCGCCAACGAGTAGGCAATAAAGAAGTAGTAATCGGATTTGGTCACCCTGTTTATACAGTCTCTGATCCCCGTAATGAGATCATCAAGAAAGTCGCTCTCGAGCTTTCGCAAGATCGAGGCAGCACCAAGTTATATGACGTGGCAGCGCGAATTGAATCGGTTATGTGGGAGATAAAGAATATGTTCCCTAACCTAGATTGGTTCTCAGCTGTTTCTTATAATCAAATGAATATTCCAACCTCCTTCTTTACGCCAATCTTTGTCATATCTCGCACAACAGGCTGGGCTGCTCACGTGATTGAGCAACGCATCGACAATAAAATTATTCGGCCAAGTGCTAATTACACCGGTCCAGAAGATCTCCAATTCATTCCAATAGAAAAGCGATAGGTAAGAATGTCTAGCCATATAACTAAATCCAATCAACCATACGACCAAGCAATCATCGATATTGTTGATTACGTTGAAAATTATGAGATTAAATCACCGGTTGCATACGAGACCGCGTGGAACTGTTTCATGGATACGCTGGGATGTGGCTTTGAATCCCTTGAATACGATGCTTGTAAGAAGTTGTTGGGACCTGTTGCACCAGGTGTAACAGTTGCTAATGGCGTAAAAGTTCCTGGTACAAACTATGTTCTTGACCCAGTTCATGGTGCATTCAACATTGGAGCGATGATTCGCTGGTTAGATTTCAATGACACCTGGCTAGCCGCCGAATGGGGACACCCATCAGATAACTTGGGCGGAATTCTTGCAACCGCTGATTGGTTATCTCGCACCACCAATAAGAAATTTACGATTAAAGATGTATTAACTGCAATGATTAAAGCTCACGAAATTCAGGGTTGTATTGCGCTAGAGAACTCATTTAATAAAGTTGGACTTGATCACGTTGTACTAGTGAAAGTTGCATCAACTGCAGTAGTTGCTCAGATGATGGGTCTTTCCCGCGATCAAATCCTTGCTGCAGTTTCGTTGGCCTGGGTTGATGGCCAATCACTTCGCACATATCGCCACTTTCCAAATGCGGGCTCTCGTAAATCTTGGGCAGCGGGTGATGCCACATCTCGCGCAGTGCGCTTAGCTTTAATCGCACAAACAGGAGAGATGGGTTATCCATCGGCGCTTTCTGCAAAGACTTGGGGCTTCTACGATGTTTCATTCGGAGGAAAGAGCTTTAAGTTCCAACGTCCATACGGTTCTTATGTAATGGAGAATGTTCTCTTTAAAATTTCATTCCCTGCCGAATTCCATTCACAAACTGCTGTCGAAGCTGCAATGACAATTTATGCGCAGATGCAAGCAGCGGGAAAGAGCCAGGCAGATATCAAGAAGATTACGATTCGCACCCACGAAGCCTGCATTCGTATCATTGATAAGACAGGTCCATTAAATAATCCAGCCGATCGCGATCACTGTATTCAATATATGGTGGCAGTACCGATGATCTTCGGACGCTTAACTGCGAAAGATTACGAAGACGATATCGCCGCCGATCCACGTATTGATGCACTGCGCGAGAAGATCGTCTGCGTTGAAGATACTGGCTACACAGCCGATTATCACGACCCACAAAAGCGTTCAATCGCGAATGCAGTGACCGTCGAATTCAATGACGGAACCAAGTTCGATGAGATTGCAGTTGAGTATCCGGTGGGCCACGCTCGCCGTCGCACCGAAGGTATTCCACTACTGATCGAGAAGTTTAAAATCAACTTGGCCCGAATCTTTGAAAAGAAGCAGCAAGATGAAATCTTGAGCCTCTCACTCAATTACGAAAAATTGGCATCAACTCCAGTTAACGAATTTATGGATCTTCTCGCCCTCAAGTAAAAAGTATTGGTGAAGTGCTGTAGTGATCAACTTTCGAAATGAGGAAACTTGTTAACCAATTACGGTACTGAGCAGGTTGGTATTTCTGCTGAGGTTGCCATTGGTGATCTAACCGGTGTTGCGATTGCTGATAGCTATCGTCGACGCGGACGGCCCGAATTAGTCCAACACATGACTCCTGCTTTAGCCACCATAGTCAACCGGATACCGAAACCGATCAGGCATATCGCAGCAGATCAAAACCCGATTGATTTCATGCTGGAAGGTGAAAAAACACTCTCTGTTAAATCGAATATGAGAGATGCTGGAAAGATTGCACCACAAAATATTGGTCAGCCTACTGCGTCGACATTTTGGGAACTCCTACCTGACCTTGTGCCTGAAGGAAGCGAACCTAAGAAGCTTTCATATGCAGAATCTGCAAAGCTCTTTAAGCAAGTTGCTCTCACCGATACTGTTAATTTACTTACTGAATATTGGAAGAATTTATTCGATTGCGATTACCTGATTTACATTTATGACGTTCTAACGGCTAGCAACGGATTGAGTAGATCGCCCTCTGTTCGACTTTTCCAGAAGTCCAATAGCCCACAGTGGGATAAAACTAAAATTAGCTTTACACAAAGCTTGGCTACTTGGAACGAGAGCTGCACAGTTAAATACAATGGAATTTCAATTGGCGAATTCCAAGTTCACAACAACAGAAACTGCTTTAAATTTCGATTTAATATCAGCGGACTTATACAAGCCCGGCTTCTCTAACTAGATTTACTCAAAAAGGCTTTGCGCTTGCGAACTCAGTAAAGCCTCAATTCGCTTTGACCCTTTGTCGTAGAACTCTTCATCGCGCTCAACCAGTATCGCCGAGCGCTTGGAAATAACTGCCGCTTCACCCAGTGAAGATGAACCCGCAAAAGGATCAAGCAAAACGTCACCAGGCTTAGAAAGTAATTCGATTAAGTAGCGCAGTAAGTTAACCGGCTTCTCTGTTGGATGCAGGCGATTTCCTGCCTTGCTATTGAAGTTAACGAAGTTAGGAACACACAGCGCGGCAGAGCCTTCATCTTCTGAATAAATATTAATTGAACGTTCGGCGGCTGCGGCTGCGACTTCGGTAATCGCATTATTTACAATCTCTTTAATTCGGCTCGCACTTGGTCGCGCATCAAGCTTGTCCAGCGCCTTTCGGATCTCCAGATCAATGATCGTCGATGCTTTATCCGAGATCGCGATTACCTCTTGAACAGTGAGTTCTGGCTCTTCCTTAAAGTCAATGTCAGCGTTGAAAACCGCCTTCGAGC
>JBIIPL010000027.1:0-11798 GCA_044342645.1 Candidatus Planktophila sp.
GATACGCTGAATCCAGAGTTGACGGAAGTCGCCTTTCTTATCTTTACGATCGTTAAATGCGTAAACCATTGAGTGAGTCACTTGCTCCTTCGCCTTTGTGAAAAGACGGGAACGTTGCCCACGGTATCCGCTTGCGCGTTCTAGGGTTGTGCGACGCTTCTTAGCAGCGTGAACTCCACGTTTTACTCTCATTTAATTCACACTCCTTACTTAAGACCAAGCATGCGCTTGGCTGTCATAGTTACGGTTGGTTTTGCTGATTGCTCAGTACTTAGACGACGAGTTACGCGAGATGACTTACGCTCCAAAAGGTGGCGCTTGCCGGCACGCTCGTGCATGATCTTTCCTGATCCTGTGACGCGAAAAGTCTTCTTCGCACCACTGTGGGTCTTCATCTTTGGCATCTATCTTCTCCTGTACTTCGTCGTTTGTTAAAAACTATTTATCTTCTGCGGCCGCAGCTTGTGCTGCTTCCTTTTCCTTAGCAGCTCGCGCCGCCTTCTGCTCTGCTACAGCTTCGGTCTTCTTCTTCGTCGGACCGAGCACCATCGTCATATTTCGTCCCTCTTGCTTTGGGGCGAACTCAACAAAAGCAACTTCTGCAACATCTTCTGCAAGACGCTGCAATAGCTTGTAACCAAGCTCGGGGCGAGTTTGCTCGCGTCCGCGGAACTTCATCGTGATCTTTACCTTGTCGCCACCCTTAAGAAATTTCACGATTGCGTTACGTTTTGTTTCGTAATCGTGGTTCTCAATCTTTGGTGTCAATCGCACTTCCTTCACCACTATGTGGGTCTGGTTCTGACGAGCTTCACGGGCCTTCTGGGCTACTTCATATTTATATTTTCCGAAGTCCATGATTTTGCATACAGGTGGAGTTGCATCTGGTGCGATCTCTACAAGATCTAACCCGACTTCATCTGCCATCTGTAGCGCCGTCTCGATATCTACAACTCCAACTTGGTCTCCGGTATGTCCAATGAGACGAATTTGAGGTGTGCGGATACGGTCATTAATGCGCGGTTCAGTTGTGATTTGTTCTCCTTAGTTGGTCTGCTACTTGTTTATTGACTTAAGTAGCCAGGCTTATCGCAAAAATCGCGCACCGCTAAGGAAAGTGAATTACGCCCGCAGGCGATTTACTTTCGACAAACCAGCCAGCTCTACAGATGTAGGCCGTGAAGGTGGGAGCGGTGAGCTCCTCTTGCAGTAGCCAAGGCCACTGGTCTGAGGGTTACTTTACCTTCAGGCACCCATGGCGTGCAAACCGCCGTCTACGTGGATGATTTCAGCGGTAGTTTTTGGGAACCAATCAGATAAAAGGGCTACCGCAGCCTTCGCCGCAGGGACTGGATCGGTCACATCCCATTCCAATGGTGAGCGCTCATTCCAAACTTTCTCAAACTCATCAAATCCTGGAATTGATTTAGCTGCCATCGTACGAATCGGACCGGCCGCAACCAAATTTACTCGAATGTTTTCTGCACCTAAATCTCGCGCTAAATAACGTGACGTGGATTCGAGAGCAGCCTTTGCCACACCCATCCAGTCATACTTTGGCCAAGCAACAGTTGCATCAAAATCTAGCCCGACGACCGATCCACCGCCTTTGAATAGTGAACGCGTTGCCATAGTTAAGGATTTAAGTGAGTAAGCCGAAACATGCACTGCAGTGGCCACATCTTCCCAAGCAGTATTTAAGAAGTTTCCTCCTAAGGCAGCTTCCGGCGCAAAGCCAATGGAGTGAACAACGCCATCTAAATGTGGGACGTGCTCTTTGACGCGATCGGCGAGTGCATCTAAATGTTCTTGGTTTGTTACATCTAGCTCAATTACGGGCGCTGATTCTGGAAGGCGACCGGCGATACGCGTGGTCAGACTCATGACTCGACCATAAGATGAAAGTAAAACGGTTGCGCCCTCTTCTTGTGCCAGCTTTGCAATATGAAATGCGATGGAACTATCTGTAAGTACTCCTGTAACCAGAATATTTTTTCCTTGTAAAATTCCCATATTAATGACCCATCCCTAATCCACCATCAACTGGTATTAACGCTCCGGTAATGTATCCAGCTTCGCTAGATGCAATAAATGTCACCACGTTTGCAATTTCATCGCCAGTGCAGAATCTTCCTAGTGGCACGGATTTGGCAATTTCCTCACGTCGCTTTTCATCTAACGTTGCGGTCATATCCGTTTCCACAAATCCAGGTGCTACAACATTGGCGGTAATTCCGCGAGAACCAAGTTCGCGAGCAAATGAACGAGCCATACCAAGCAGGCCAGACTTGCTGGCGGCATAATTAACTTGACCAGCCGCACCGGCTCCCCCAACAACTGAACCGATAAAGATTAGCCGACCACGTTTTAGCTTAAGCAGACCTTTGGTTGAACGACGTGCCACTCGAAAAGCACCAGTTAGATTTGAATTGATAACATCTTCAAAATCGCTATCACTCATCCGCAATACCAAACCGTCTTTGGTTATTCCTGCGTTAGCCACGATGACTTCTGGGGTTCCCCATTTTTCTTCAATCTCAGCGAAAGCCTTCTCCACACTTTCTGTGGAAGTAACATCCATCTTCACCGAAAGAAAATCAGATGGTGCATCCCCTGATCGGTAAGTAACAACGACGCGGTGACCGGCCTTGGCTAATGAGTGTGCGATCGCTAATCCGATTCCACGATTTCCACCAGTTACGAGGGCGAGTGAAGAATTATCTTCTGACATATGGCAAAACTTACCCTGCTACCTATGCGTAACCAGCATTTCCACCTCGCGCCTTGCCTTAGCGCCCCATAGTCTTATCTCATGGCTGGCAGATTTAGTAAGAAGAAGAGTAAAAAGGCGGTAGCGCCTATTTATGACATCACCGCTGCTCCCGCATCTCTAACCAGAGATCAAGCCGGTCGTCAACGACGTTACTTCATCTCAATGATGATTCGTACTGCTTGTTTCTTACTTACGGTAATTTTGCCAAGCCCGTATCGCTGGTTTGCTTTACTTGGAGCGGTAACTCTTCCCTATATAGCAGTTGTTGTTGCAAATGCGGGGCGCGAAAGTTTTGCGCCGGGTGATTCTTTAGTCAGTGATAAAGCTAAGTCTTTAGAGTAAAAAGGTTTCGCTAGACTTACCGCATGTCCAATCAGCCAGGTAAAGCTCGTGAACCGTTGGCTTTTTTTAAATCCCTTGTGGCGCTCATCTTGGTAGCGCTCTGCATCTGGGCGGCGCAGTGGCAATTCCAACGCGGTATCGATCGCCAAGATCGCAATACCAGGATTGAATCTCAGTTGACCTTACCTGCGCTAGACATTTCTGAAATCTCATCGGAAGAAGATTCAGATATTTCTCTATTTGAATGGCGGACTGTCAAAGCTTCAGGTTCTTTTAAATCGGACCAGCAAATTCTGCTGAAGAATAGATACTTTGAAGGCGTCTATGGCTATGAAGTGTTAACTAGATTTGAATTATCCGACGGCAGATTTATTTGGGTCGATCGCGGCTGGGTGAAGGCGGGCAAAGATGCGCAGACCGCCCCCGAAATAAGCTCGGTCCCAGTAGAAAGCGTTTCATTCGTAGGCAGAGTCAGGCTGGATCGTTCTCTACCGGTTGGGGCATTCTTTGCGCTCCCAAATTCTGGCACTGGAATGATTACTAAGTTAAATGTCCAAACTGGATTTGCCAGCGAAGGTTTTTATCTAGATCTCATCAGTGGCTCTGAAAGTTCTTTAAATCCAAAGGCGCCAGCACAACTCCCAGAACTTAGCGATGGACCACACTTGGCGTATTCCTTCCAGTGGGTCTTCTTTGCAGGGCTAATGGTTTATGGGCGAATATTAATTAGACGTGGTCAAATCCTGACGCGCAAAGAGCTCTGAGTAAAGCCCTCCCGCTCGGACTAAATCTTCATGCTTTCCACGTTCGCGGATCAAACCATTTTCTAAAACAATAATTTGATCAGCGCTCATCACCGTACTCAAACGGTGTGCGATTACGATGCTGGTGCGTCCTTGTAGCGCTCTAGCCAGAGCTTTTTGTACTAACTCTTCATTTTCAGAATCTAAATGCGCTGTGGCTTCATCCAAAATTACGATACTCGGTGATTTAAGCAGCAACCTGGCGATCGCTAAACGTTGTTTCTCTCCCCCTGATAGGCGATGTCCACGCTCGCCGACCATTGTCTCTAATCTGTTAGGCAAGGAGTCAATCAGATCCCATATCTGTGCTGCTTTACATGCTTCTCGCATCTCATCATCTGTGGCGTCCGTTTTGGCATAACGCAGGTTCGCGGCGATCGTGTCGTGAAATAAATGTGAATCTTGCATTACGACACCGATCGACTCTCGCAAGGAAGTTAATGATAAATCTCGCAAGTCGAGGCCATCGATCTTAATTGCTCCACCTGTTACATCGTAAAGCCGTGGAAGCAAAGCACTAATGGTTGTCTTACCTGCTCCAGATGGACCAACTAGCGCAGTAACTGTTCCGGGCGAAGTAGTGAAACTAATACCTTTTAATATCTCTTCCACCGCACGAGTTTCTGGAATTGAAACTGCCTCGAGTGATTGCAAAGAGATTTCTTCCGCTTTCGGATATGTGAAGCGAACATCTTCAAATTCAATCGCCGGCGTTTTACTCTGCAGAACTTTTGGATTTGCATTCTCTTGGACCATTGGCTCAAGGTCTAAGACTTCAAATACGCGCTCAAAGGAAACTAACGCGCCCATCACATCAACGCGCACGGTAGCCAGGGAAACCAATGGTGCATATAAACGGGCTAAAAGAGTTGTTATAGCGATGAGACTTCCGACGGTTATTGCTCCATCGATGGCTAAATGCCCGCCAATGCCGTATGCGATCGCTGTAGCAAGTGCTGCAATGCTAATAAGGGCGATGAAAAAGAAGGTGTTGAGCATCGCCATTGAGATTCCAATATCAGCGACGCGGCGAGCTTTCTTTTTGAATACCTTAGATTCCTGATTCAGGTCACCATAAAGTTTCACAAGCAATGCACCTGACACATTGAAACGTTCGGTCATCAGCGATGACATTTTCGCGTTTGTTTCAAAGGAATCGCGGGTATATCCCTGCAATCGAGAACCGATCCACTTAGTCGGGGCCAGAAAGATAGGTAGCAATAAAAGGGAAACAACCGTAATCTGCCAACTAAGCGCCAATAGAGTTCCAACAACTAAAATAAGAGTTAGGACGTTGTTGATTATCCCTGAGAATGTAGAAGTAAAGGCTCGATGTGCGCCAATCACATCGGTATTCATTCGAGTGATTAACGCTCCGGTTTGGGTACGCGTAAAGAATGCAATCGATTGCTCTTGCACATGGCGGAATACTTGTGAGCGCAAATCATAAATTAAACCTTCACCGATCTTCGCGGAGATCCAACGCGTAACTATATTAACGATGGCGGTTAGTATCGCCAGGATCGCCACTGCTATCGCCATCTTTGTTACTACTTCACGGTCTTTCGGAATAACACCGTTATCAATTAATTCACGCAGTAGTAAAGGAGTTGCAACCGTTAAAACTGAATCAACTATTAGGCAGAAGAAAAAAAGTATAAATGTGCGGCGATATGGAATCGAATAGGCAAAAATCCGCTTTAGCGTGCCTGGGCGTAATTTTGCATTCTTAACAGATTGATCTGAACTTAAAGTTCGAAGCGCCATCCAGCCAGCTTGCATTGACAAGAGAAGCTCCGATCTACAGCGTTTGGAGGATTGTTAAACAGTAAACCCAAGAGCGCGCAATTGTTCACGCCCATCTTCGCTGATCTTGTCTGGACCCCAAGGTGGCATCCATACCCAATTGATCTTTACATCTGAAGTTAGCGGCGCTAAAGCCTGACGAGTCTGATCTTCAATTACATCCTGCAAAGGGCAAGCCGCTGAAGTCAAGGTCATGTTTAAAACGGCAATATTATTATCGTCAACCATCACATCGTAGATCAGACCAAGATCAACAACGTTGATCCCGAGTTCGGGATCAACTACATCCTTCATCGCCTCTGTTACATCATCGACTGCAGCAACCATAATTGATCCTCTCTCCTTGTTTTCTAGTCTAGTTTAGTTTTCGCTTGTGCTTGAACACTGGCATCTTTAAAAGCCATCCAGCCCAAGAGCGCACACTTGATTCGCGCAGGATATTTTGAGACACCGGCCAATGCGATCGCATCTTCCAGCACTGTTTCATCACCGGTTACAGCGCCTTTGCTCTGCATCAGCGCGACGAAATGATCAAAGATTGAATAAGCCTCATCGATCTTTTTTCCGATTAGCAACTCGGTGAGGATGGAAACACTTGCTTGTGAGATTGAGCAGCCAACACCATCCCAAGAAATATTGCTTACGGTCCCGTCTGTAACCGTTAAATTCAAATCTATTTCATCTCCGCAAGAAGGGTTGACGTGATGAACTTGTGCATCATAAGACGACGAAAGTTTTTTATTTTGCGGGTGCTTGTAGTGATCTAAAATCACTTCTTGATAAAGGTTATCTAATTGCATTATGCAAAGTATTTCTGTGCATCGCGAACGCTATCAACGAGGGTGTCTATATCTGCCGTGGTGTTATAAAGATAGAAAGAGGCGCGGGTAGTTGCAGGTACGCCCATCTTGCGTGTCAAAGGCCAGGCGCAATGATGTCCCGTGCGTACGGCAACTCCAGAGTTATCAAGAAACTGGCCAAGATCATGTGGGTGAATCTCCCCTAAAGTAAATGACACCGCTCCCCCACGTAGATTCATATCTGCTGGCCCAATAATCTTTAGCTCTTGAACTTCTTGCAGTTTAGAGATCGCATAACGGGTTATTTCAATTTCATGGTTATGGATATCCTGCATTCCAATTGCAGTTAAATAATTAAGCGCAGCACCTAAACCAACAATCTGCGCCATATTTGGCACACCTGGTTCAAATTTGCGTGGCGCTGGTGCCCAAGTTGCATCAGTCATCGTGACGCTTTCAATCATTGAGCCCCCAAAGAGAAACGGTGGGAGTTCTTCAAGTAATTTAGCGCGGCCCCAAAGAACGCCAACACCGGTCGGTCCTACGGCCTTATGTCCAGAGAAAACTAAGAAATCAATACCAAGTGTTGCAACGTTTACCGACATATGCGGGACAGATTGGCAGGCATCTAATATAAAGATCGCGCCGACTTCATGGGTGCGCTTAACCAATTCAGTTAGCGGATTTATTGTCCCCAGTACATTTGATTGGTGAGTTAAGGAAACAATCTTTGTTCGGTTAGTTATCACGCTATCAATATTTGAAAGATCTAACCGTCCATCTGGGGTAACTTCAAACCATTTAAGAACCGCGCCTGTTCGTTTAGCGAGCTCTTGCCAAGGAATTAAATTGGCGTGATGTTCCATTTCGGAGACAACAATCTCATCACCAGCCTTGAGGTGAAACTTATTTCCTACAGGAGAATTACCGATTGAATAGGCCAATAGGTTGAGTGCTTCGGTTGAGTGCTTTGTAAATACGATTTCATCAACTGCTGCGCCGAGAAAATTGGCGACAACTGCTCGTGCGGATTCAATCGCCTCAGTTGCTTCTTCAGCTAATTGATGCGCGCCACGGTGCGCAGCGGCATTATGGCTTCGATAGAAATTTGATTCTGCATCAATGACCACCGACGGCTTTTGACTAGTTGCTCCGCTATCGAGATAGACCAACCGTTTTCCGTCGCGAATGCTCCGATCAAAGATCGGAAAATCCTTCCGAATTACTAGGGGGTCAAAGGTCATAAGTAATTACGCGGTGACGTACTCCGCATAACCATTAGCTTCCAATTTATCGGCAAGCTCTGGTCCACCTTCTTCAACGATCTTGCCATTGGCAAAGACGTGTACGAAATCTGGTTTGATGTATCGCAAGATGCGTGTGTAGTGGGTAATTAATACCACGCCAATGTTGTTGCTCGCCTTAGCGCGATTTACACCTTCTGAAACGATTCGTAGAGCGTCAACGTCAAGACCTGAATCAGTTTCATCAAGAATTGCAATTTTTGGCTTCAACAGTTCAAGTTGCATAATTTCGTGACGTTTTTTTTCACCGCCAGAGAATCCTTCATTTACATTACGTTGTGCAAACGATGGGTCCATACTCAGCGCTTCCATTGCACCCTTTACTTCGCCGACCCAGGTACGTAGCTTTGGAGCTTCACCACGTAGTGCAGTTGCTGCAGTGCGAAGGAAGTTAGAAACTGATACACCAGGTACTTCAACTGGGTATTGCATAGCCAAGAAGAGTCCTGCTTTAGCGCGTTCGTCGACTGTCATTTCCAGAACATCTGCGCCATCTAGAGTCACAGTTCCGCCGGTGATATTGTACTTAGGGTGTCCGGCAATCGAATAAGCAAGGGTTGATTTACCTGAACCATTTGGTCCCATGATCGCGTGCGTTTCCCCTGATTTAATCGTGAGGTCTACGCCTTTAAGAATTTCTATTGGACCATTTTCGGTATCAACAGAGACCTTCAAGCCACGAATTTCTAATGTACTCATCAAACTACCTAACTACGCTTCTACCGTGACGGAGTCTCCGTCAACGATTACTGGATAAACTTTTATAGGTGCTACTGCAGGAGGAGTAAGTGCTTCCCCCGTACGTAAATCAAATTCAGCGCCATGTAACCAACACTCAATTTTGAAATCAGTAATTTCGCCTTCAGAAAGCGATGCATCAGAGTGTGAGCAAATGTCATCAACAGCGAAAACCTGATCGCCAACCTTTGCTACACAGATGGAGCGTCCATCCTTCTCAATTTTCACTGGTTTGCCCGCTGTCAAAGAAGCAAAAGATAGATCGCTCATCAAGCACCTGCCTTAGCAAGTTCAGAATCAATGCGGTCCATCAGGCGGGTTTGAATCTCTTCATTGTTAATTTCAGAGACGATCTCATTAAAGAAACCACGCACAACTAGGCGTCGGGCATCAGCCAAAGTGATTCCGCGGGACATCAAGTAGAAGAGTTGTTCATCATCGAATCGTCCTGTTGTGCTGGCGTGGCCGGCTCCGACAATTTCGCCAGTTTCAATTTCCAAGTTAGGAACTGAATCTGCGCGCGCACCATCCGAGAGCAGTAGATTGCGATTTAACTCGTAAGTATCAGTACCTTCCGCTGCTGCACGGATAAATACATCACCGATCCAAACAGTGTGTGCTTGATCGCCAGCAAGTGCGCCTTTATAGTTAACGCGCGATTTAGCATTTGGCACTTTGTGGTCGACAAACATGCGGTGTTCAAAGAACTGACCAGACGTGGCAAAGTAAACGCCCAAGAGATCGCAAGATGCTCCAGGTGCCGCAAACTCAACAGTTGGCAAAAGTCTTACGAGTGATCCACCAATTGTCACGACAATAGATTTAAATGAAGCATCACGGTCAACAACGGCATGTTGGCGACCAGCATGGACGCTCTTACTACCCCACTCTTGTAGAGAGACCAAGGTTAGGTTGGCTCCTGGCGCTACTGAAATTTCTAGATCTTCCGCTAAGTGAGTATCACCTGAGTTCTCAATGATTACTGTTGCACGAGCATGGTTTTCAACGCGAATTAAGACGCGAGAGAATTCCGCACTATCGAGAGCTCCAGCAGAGCGCTTTAAAAATATTGGCTCCGCAACTTCTGTATTTGCAGAAATAGTTAGAACTGAAACTTCTTTAGCGAAATCACGGATTCGCGCGACAATTACATCATCGCTTTCAGAAATAGGTGCTGCATCAGCTGCTGAAACCAGAGCGAATGAAACGCCTGAAACTTCTGCTGAGCCCATTGATAGCGAGTGACGATCTGCAAGGATCGCCGTGCCATCGTGAAGACCACCTAGACGCTTCAACGGTGTAAAGCGCCAGGCCTCTTCACGACCAGTCGGCGTTAGATAGTTGGTTGTAAGGGTTGTCATTAACCAACAGCGCCTTCCATTTGCAATTCGATAAGACGATTTAATTCAAGGGCATATTCCATTGGAAGCTCGCGGGCGATAGGTTCGATAAAGCCGCGAACGATCATCGCCATCGCTTCATCTTCAGTTAAGCCACGAGACATTAAGTAGAAAAGTTGATCATCGCTGATCTTAGAAACAGTGGCTTCGTGACCCATAGAAACATCATCTTCACGAATATCTACATACGGATAAGTATCAGAACGTGAAATCGTATCTACCAAGAGAGCATCGCACTTGACGGTGCTCTTGGAATGGTGTGCACCTTCTTGAACTTGTACGAGACCGCGATAGGAAGTGCGTCCTCCACCGCGAGCCACAGACTTGGAGATTACAGAAGATGATGTGTAAGGAGCAGCGTGAACCATCTTGGCTCCAGAGTCTTGGTGTTGTCCAGGACCGGCGAAAGCCAGAGATAAAGTCTCACCTTTTGCATGAGGTCCCATCAACATAACAGCTGGATATTTCATGGTTACTTTAGAGCCGATATTGCCATCGACCCATTCCATAGTTGCGCCTTCAGCGCATGTTGCGCGCTTTGTAACCAAGTTGTACACGTTGTTAGACCAGTTTTGAATCGTGGTGTAACGAACACGTGCACCTTTCTTTACAATGATTTCAACAACTGCAGAGTGAAGTGAATCTGATTTGTAGATAGGAGCTGTACATCCTTCAACGTAATGAATATAAGAATCTTCGTCAGCAATGATTAGAGTGCGTTCGAACTGACCCATATTCTCAGTATTGATGCGGAAGTAAGCCTGCAAAGGAATATCTACGTGAACGCCTTTTGGAACATAGATAAATGAACCACCTGACCATGCAGCAGTATTTAGCGCAGCAAATTTGTTGTCGCCTACTGGAATAACTGATGCGAAGTACTCTTTAAATAGTTCTGGGTGCTGCTTTAAGCCGCTATCAGTATCAAGGAAGATAACGCCCTGCTTTTCTAAATCTTCGCGAATTGAGTGATAAACAACTTCTGATTCATACTGTGCGGCAACGCCAGAGACTAGACGTTGCTTTTCAGCCTCTGGAATACCTAAACGATCGTAAGTATTTTTAATTTCATCTGGCAGGTCATCCCATGTTGCGGCCTGCTTTTCGGTAGAACGCACGAAGTACTTAATGGTGTCGAAGAAAATTCCAGTTAGATCTGATCCCCATGACGGCATCGGCTTCTTCTCAAATAGTGACAAGCCTTTTAGGCGCATGTCTAGCATCCACTGTGGTTCGCTCTTCTTAGAAGAGATGTCGCGAACAACTTCCTCGTTGATACCACGGCGTGAATTAGCGCCGGCATCATTGCCATCGGACCAGCCGTATTCGTAATTTCCGAGTCCTTCGAGTTCTGGGTGTGCAGTTGTCATGACCGCGCCTTTCCGGCTGTTAGTGGTTCTTTTTTATTTATATTCGACTTGATATTCGATTTGATGTTTGGGATATAGGTAGTACAAACACCATCGCCATGAGCGATAGTGGCTAAACGTTGTACGTGTGTACCGAGCAATTTAGAGAAGGCTTCGGTTTCTGCTTCGCAGAGTTGGGGAAATTCAGATGCTACGTGTGCGATTGGACAGTGATGCTGGCAGAGCTCTTCACCGGTTGCGCGAGATTCAACACTTGCTGCATATCCTTGCTCAGTTAAGAAAGATGCCAAAGCATCTAACTTGTTTGAGCTCTTAGCAATTGCAAGGGCACCTTTACGTTCAATATCGTCGGCGCGAGATTTAGCAAAGGCGGTAACTAAATGTTCACCAGATTGCGCTGACATAAACTTCAGCGCTGCAACCGCGAGATCGTCATAAGAATGTTCAAATTTTTCGCGACCT
>JBIIPL010000107.1:0-4258 GCA_044342645.1 Candidatus Planktophila sp.
TGATGTAAGCCTGGTCGTCACCCGGAGCACCCCACCGCGGTGGAGGGTTGCCGTCTAATCAGCCGGGGCTATCGATTAGAACTCGTGACCTGGTGGTAAGTCTAACCCAAAAATTCCAGCGCAGACTTTGGGATGTAACTCCCTGCGCATTGCTGCAAATGATTCTGGTGGCCAGCCAGCGGTAAAGACGCGGCGCAAAAGCAGCGCGAGTGAGTACCCATTGCTATCGGCTAACGCACGATCTAGCGCCCGATGAGCCAGTGCGCCATCGCCGCTTTCATAGGCCAGGGCGGCAAAGAGGGATGCAATGGAAGCAACATAGCCAACCGGTGCCATTCGCATTATGTGTCGCCACATCAGGAAGTAAGTATCAATATCTTCATCGGTGTGACTGCCCAGTGCGAAATCGCGCACCTGGATATCAGAGAGGCGACCAATCACGCGAGCCACAAGTTCTAGGTCTTCTCCGCCGCGACCAAGTGCAAATTCGCCAGCTAGATCAATGACTGCAGTGGCACCATCGCGTTGTAACTTTGTTAAATTCTTCGCCTTATCTGAAACTGCAAATTTGGCAACACGTGAAATCCATTTTTCATCTTCGCTTATAACAAGTGGAGAAATAGATTCGGTGAGCGCTTCTATATTGGCAAAGGGCATCGCTCGTCCTGCAACAACGTGTTCGATCGCAATCCGTGATGAATCAATCGCTGGCAATTCTCGCCCAGATGGTGGACAACATTGCACATCAGAACAGAGCGTTGAGCGATAGCGTCCATTTTGAATATGAAGTGATTCATCCACTTTTACACCAATTCGCCCCATCGCAGCAGCCAAATCACTTAAGACCACTTCCCCATCACTGCGGCCCTTTGGAAGATAAGCAACCAAGAGCGCACCTGTTGAGCCTTCGCGCTGTAAATGAGATGCCAATAAGTCATAAGCCGATGCTGGTAAATCTGTTGGGTAATCAACGCGCATCGCCATTCCGATGCAGTTATCTTTTATTGATACAACAACTAGTGAATCAACTGGGTGGTATCCAATTAGAAATGGAATCGCGGCGATTAAGTCGTGGGGTGAAGTCAGCGTGGTCATATAACTCAATTCATAAATCGGGTATCAGCTGCCACCACGGTGATGGTCAGTGCGGTTACTTTTCTAATTTGGCCGGTGATCGTGCGCACTACCCCGTTATGTGCGAAGGTTCCGCCCCAGGTAGTAACTAAAACGACTGGGTAGGTGCCTGGGTTGGAATATGTATGAGTAATTTTTCCGTTAGGAAATGGTGCGCCCGGATCTGTTGTGGATTTAAATGAACCATCGCCGAAAGCCCACGTAAATGATGGGCGCATAGTCACATCTATTACTTCACCGATTAGATCAACTTTGCTCTGAAATACCGCCGGCATATCGTTCCAAAAATAGACCGGCACATTTATTAGTGGTTGAAAGTTTGGTTGATAAGAAATGCCAGCCGTCGGCAGTGATTTGCTGATGCGATCGCTAAGGGAAGTTGCAGCGACAGCAACTGGTGCACTCGTCTTCACAACCGGTTTCTTTTTTGGCGCAGAAACCTTTGGCTTCACAACAACTCTTGGCGTAACGGGCCGAGGTTTATTAACAGCCTTGGGTTTGGCGATCACCTTCGGTTTTGCAACCAGCTTTGGCTTGGTAATCGGCTTGGGAGCAGCACTTGCTTTAGGGCCACTGCCTTTGCGAGCTTCGAAGATTAATTGTCCATCTTGGGCATAGACATCAACGCAGGCAACTTCGCAATCTGCCGCCTTCAGTGGAGCCAAAGAAGTGAAGGTTATTACTGAGACTAGAAATAGAATTTTTGCTTTCATCTGGCGCAAGGTAGGAGTTCCCGCCGTCAAAAAAGGGTTGCAAGTCGATAACTGTGGATAGGTGTGAGAAAGTAGCGTTGTGGCAGCGCGCGATGGAGATGGTTGGATCGAATGCGCATGTGGCAGCAAACATTGGGGCTTAAATGGCGCCGCCGGACTTTTAATTTATCGAGACGGTGCAATTCTTTTACAACATCGCGCACCTTGGGTTCATAACGGCGATACTTGGGGTATTCCTGGTGGAGCGCGCGATTCTCACGAAAGTGTTATTGAAGGTGCGATTCGCGAAGCAGTTGAAGAGACCGGAATTGATCCACAGTGTTTAACTCCGCGCGATACCCACACCGATAACCACGGTATTTGGAGTTATGAAACAGTTATTGCCGAAGCAAATGCGCAGTTAGAAGCGCACGAATTAAATGATGAATCACATGAAGTTAAATGGGTTTTATTTGATGAAGTAACTCGCCTGCCGCTGCACCCAAGTTTTGCCGCATCTTGGCCGGCCTTGCGAAAGAAACTAGATTTCCGCATTCAATCTGCGCAATGATTCGCGCACGACTTCGCCATCTGAAGTTCTCCAAAGTGGTGGCATCGAATTAAGCAAGACGCTTCCATAACGTTTAGTCACGATTCGCGAATCCAAGATCGCAACAACACCGCGATCATCAACGCTACGGATCAAGCGCCCAGTGCCTTGTGCCAGTAACAACGCTGCACGTGGCAGCGAGACCTGCATAAAGCCACTGCCACCTGCGGCATCTGCTAGCGAAGCACGCGCTGACATAACTGGTTCATCTGGACGCGGAAAAGGAATGCGATCGATCGCAACCAAAATACAAGAGTTACCCGGAACATCAACGCCCTGCCAGAGCGACATTGTGCCGAGCAATATTGATGTCTCATCTTTAGCAAATCTTTCAACGAGTGGACCAACTGCATCCCCACGCTTTTGCGTGATGATCGTTATTGGTAATTCCTTTAGCACTTCTCGCAGGTGCGCATCAGCTGCTTCAACACCGCGCCAAGAACTAAAGAGTGCAAGTGTGCGACCTCCAGCGGCATCAATTAGCTCACCGAGTTCAGTCAAAACTTCTTTACTTGGTCCATCGCGACCTGGTTCAGGCAAATGCTTTGGCATATATAAAACACCTTGATTAGCGAAATCAAAGGGCGAACCAACATCGAGCATCTGCACATTAGCTGGGTCAATATCTCCATCATCACTCTCTGAATCAGCATCGGAACCGACCACGAAACCAATGCTGCGCGCCATTGCATCAAAGCCATTGCCAACAGTCAGCGTTGCAGATGTTGCAATTACCGGTGTCTTGGTTAGCAAATTAGCGCGCAGGACTTCAGAGACTGAAAGCGGGGCTAAATGCAACGTTGAAAATGTTGGTTCATACCAAAGCACGTGAGTGTTGCCCATCTTCAGTAATTTGCCACAAGTTGTATTGATCTCATTGACCGCACCTTTTACCCGCGCACGTTCTGCAATCGCATCTGAATCAATAATGTCATCGTCTGCGTTAATGATCTGCACGATTGCTGCCGCCGCTTCTTTCACCTTGCGAATCGGTGCTTCTAGCGATGAGGGAATTTCATCAAGGCGTCCTTGTGCATTGAAATCACCACGAATCTGATCACCATAATCAGCCATTGCATCGTGAAAATTATCGGCAGCTTTGGTCAACGCATCAGATAACTTGCCCGGCATATGTTTGCGCGCCATCGCCGCAGCGCGAATAACGCGCGCAGAAGTTAGTTCTTCTGTCACAGCTTGAGTTGTGCGATCCATAAATTCGTGGGCTTCATCTAAAATAACTGCATCGCGTTCGGGCAAGATCGGATGCGAATCAACAATTTCGATGGCCAACAAAGTGTGGTTGGTGACTACAACATCTGCTAATTGCGCCTTGGCTTTTGCAAGGGCTGCAAAACACTGTGGTCCGTAATTACAAACATCAGCCCCAACGCATTCGCGCCCGGACAGCGAATTAGCAGCCCATACTCGACGATCGACTTCAGGTGCATCATCGCGATCGCCAGAAACACCTGGGGTCTTAGCCCAAGCATGTAAGCGCTTGGCATCTTTGCCAAGGTGGCTAACTTCCAATAAAACTTCGCCATCTGGATCAGGATCTTCAGTGTTCATCTTCTGCAGGCAGATGTAATTACCAACGCCCTTATAAATTCCAAAGGTAATTTCGCGACCTAAAACCTTTTCAAGTGCGGGCACAACCGCCGGCAGATCGCGTTCGACTAACTGACGTTGCAGCGCAAGTGTTGCTGTGGCTACTAATACTTTCCGCCCGTGCACAAGCGCGGGCACTAAGTAAGCCAATGACTTTCCAGTGCCAGTACCTGCTTGCACCATTAAGTGATGGCGATCGGTGAGTGCATTGGCC
>JBIIPL010000028.1:0-11780 GCA_044342645.1 Candidatus Planktophila sp.
CCTCGATCACACGATTGCCTTCAGCAACAATTGCAACGATTGGACCAGACATCATAAATTCAACGAGCGGTTCAAAAAATGGCTTACCTTTATGTTCATCATAGTGACGCTCTAGCAATGCACGATCTGCTTGCATCATACGAAGTGCGGTAATCACATATCCCTTATCTTCAACTCTAGCGATAACTTCGCCGATTAATTGGCGACGAACGCCATCTGGCTTAACCAGGATTAGGGTCTTTTCAGTACTCACTTGCTCAGTCTATTAGGCATCTGGCGATGTTGGTGCCACAGGATTTTCCCCCGGTTGGCCCTTAGCCAATAGCGCTGCCCGCGCGGCCTCACCCTTGCGCCCAACAATTATCGCCGCAACCCATAACCCCATGAAGAGCAGATTGAGGATAGCCATTGAAGGCACGACCACCGAATAGGCAGCCATCGCAAATTGCAGAATAGAACCGAGTATCCAGCCTGAACGTTTCTTGAGTAAGCGAATGGAATAAATCATCAAGAACATAACAACAAATCCATAAATAATTGTGGAAATTTCGTGGGTATCTTTTGCCAACAACATGGCAAAACCCATATTTAAAAATTCCATCGCTAGAACTGCAGATCCAAGTACGCGCATTACTTCTCACCCGTATCTGGCAACTTTGCATATTTCTTACGGACAGCCGTGCGCGCTTCCCCAACGGTGACCACTGATCCGGTTATTAAAATTGCAAGAGACTCATCGCTAAGCGGTCGTACCGCATCTTTTACGGCGCGATCAATTGCGGCTTGCAGGGTCTCTTCTGCGAAAACTCGATCTGCGCCGAAAACTTGCGTTGCCAATTTATTTAGGTCGGAAACCTTCATTGAGCGCTCTGAAGAATTTGTCGTAACAATAATTTGATTCATTACCGGCTCTAGCGCCTGCAGAATCCCAAGTGCATCCTTATCGGCCATCAGCGCCACGATCCCAGTGACATCGTCAAAGGTAAATTCGCTCTGCATGGTGTCAGCAATCGCTTTCGCCCCGTGAGGATTGTGAGCAGCATCTAAAATAATGGTGGGGTCGCGATGGATGACTTCACATCGACCCGGTGAAGTTACATTGGCAAATCCAGCACGTACAGCATCAATATCTAGATCTTGTTCTCCAAAGAATGCCTCAACAGCAATTAGCGCTGCTGCCGCATTCGATGCCTGGTGCTTACCGTGAAGAGGCAAGAAAATGTCGTCGTAATGACCGCGCAGGCCGGTGATTGAAATCAACTGACCACCAACTGCGATTGCACGTGAATCGATGGAGTACTCCAAACCTTCGCGCGCAATGTCGGCGCCTACTTCTGCGGCGCGACGCAATAGTTCAACGGCCGCCTCAGGGGTTTGTTGAGCGAGAACAATGAAACCTTGTTCTTTAATAATTCCAGCTTTTGTTGCCGCGATCTCTGTGATGGTGCTGCCCAAGTACTCCATATGATCTAAACCAATTGGGGTAATTACAGAAACATCGGCATCAACCACATTTGTGGCATCCCACTGCCCGCCCATACCAACTTCAATCACACCAACATCAATTGGATGTTCGGCGAATGCGGCAAAGGCGAGTGCGGTAATTGCCTCAAAGAATGAAATTGGATTTTCAAATTTACTATCCATTAAATCTAAATAGGGGCTGATATCGTTAAAGGAGAAGATCAATTCTTTAGCATCAATTGGCTGACCGTTAATACTTATGCGTTCTAGATAACTCTCTAGATGTGGGCTGGTAAATCGCCCAGTACGTAAACCCATTTCAAATAAGAGCGAATCAATCATTCGTGAGGTCGTGGTCTTGCCGTTTGTTCCACCCACGTGAATGGTCGGGTAGCTCAGTTGTGGAGAACCTAAAATATCAACTAAAGCGCTGATTCGATCTAGCGTTGGCGCAATGCGAGTTTCAGGCCAACGAGCCAGCAAAGCTTTTTCTATCGCATCAATGCGTGCTTGATCATCTGGACTTATATTGTTCATATATTTATTTCAGCGCTGCAAGTGCGGCGGTAATACGTTCGATATCTGAAGATGTCTTTGCGAGTCTTTCTTTAATTTCAACAACGACATCTGCAGGAGCCTTAGCCATAAAGCCAGCGTTTCCAAGTTTGACTTCTGCGGTCTGTAAATCTTTCTTAGCAGCAGCCAAATCTTTCTCTAAGCGCGCGCGCTCAGCCACAATATCGATAGAGCCCGTCAAATCTAGCTCGATCTTTACACCGGCAATTTCTAGCGTTGCAGATGGCGTGAAATCTTTATCCTCAAGTTTGAGTAAGAAGCGCAGTGCGCTGGAGTATTCGACAATTTCTGCCGATCCAATAAAACGACCAGGGACTTTCTGCGCTGGCTTTAAGCCTTGGTCATTACGGAAGCGACGCACCTCTGTGACAACTTCTTGCAATGCGGCGACAAGTGATTCAGATTTCTTATCGATGTGGGATGGGTTAAATTCAGGCCAATTTGCTACTACAAGAGATTGGCCGCCAGTGAGTGTGCACCAGAGTTCTTCAGTGATAAATGGCATTACTGGATGCAGAACGCGCATTAACTGATCTAGAACATGCCCTAATACCCGTTGAGATGCGGCTTTATTTTCTGATGCAAAAGTCTCTTTAGAAAGTTCTAGGTACCAGTCGCAGAGATCATCCCAAGCAAAGTGGTACAGAATTTCGCAAGCTCGAGCAAATTCATATCCTTCAAGAAGAGCGTCAACATCACGCAGGGTTTCACTTAGGCGCGAAAGTATCCAGCGGTCAATTGCGTTAAGGGTTGAGACTTCAGGCAGTGGTCCGGCAACAGTTGCACCATTCATCATTGCAAAGCGAGTTGCATTCCATAACTTAGTAGCGAAGTTACGAGATCCGCCGATCCAATCTTCAGCTAGCGCTTGATCTGTTCCGGGATTAGCACCGCGGGCAAGGGTGAAGCGGAGCGCATCTGCACCGTATTTATCCATAAATTCAATTGGATCGATTACATTTCCGCGGCTCTTTGACATCTTCTTGCCAAATTGGTCACGGACAAGACCGTGCAACATGATTGTTTTAAATGGTGCAACACCATCCATTGCAAATGTAGACATCATCATCATTCGCACAACCCAGAAGAACAAGATGTCATATCCGGTTACAAGAACGCTGGTCGGGTAGAACTTCGCTAAATCTGCTGTTTTCTCGGGCCAACCAAATGTAGAAAAAGCCCACTGTCCAGAAGAAAACCAAGTATCTAAAACATCTGGATCCTGGATCCAACCAACTGGTGCAACTTCATCAGGGCCGACAACTTTTATTTCATCATTTGGTCCATACCAAACTGGAATGCGATGTCCCCACCAGAGTTGGCGAGAGATACACCAGTCGTGCATGTTATCTACCCACTCAAAGTAGCGAGGTGAAAGTGCTTCTGGTTCAATCTTTACTTCACCGCTGCGAACAGCGTCAGCAGATGCTTTAGCAAGTGGTGCAACCTTTACAAACCATTGCTTGGAAAGTCGTGGTTCAACAGTTGTATCGCAACGAGAACAATGGCCAACTGCGTGAATATAAGGACGCTTTTCTGAGACCACACGGCCCATCTCTTTTAGCTTTGCGACAACTGCAACACGAGCTTCGAAACGGTCCATGCCATCAAATTCTGTGCCAGTGCCAGCCATTACGCCGTGTTCGTTCATGATTACAACGAAAGGCACGTTATGACGCATCGCCATTTCGAAGTCATTTGGATCATGAGCTGCAGTGACTTTAACTGCACCTGTTCCGAAATCTTGCTCTACGAGTTCATCCGCGATGATCGGAATCATGCGATTTACTAAAGGAAGCAGTACTTCAGTTCCGATTAAATGTTTGTAACGTGGGTCATCTGGATGAACCGCAACAGCTCCATCGCCCAGCATTGTTTCGGCGCGGGTGGTTGCGACAACAATTGATTGTTCGCCTTCACCGTAACGAATCTGTACAAATTCGCCCGCATCATCTTGATGATCGACTTCAATATCAGAGAGAGCAGTCAAACAGCGCGGGCACCAGTTGATAATTCTTTCAGCGCGGTAGATCAACCCAGCATCGTGCATCTTCTTAAAGATAGACACAACAGCCTTGGACATTCCTTCATCCATTGTGAAACGCTCGCGCGTCCAGTCAACGCTGACGCCTAGACGCTTCATCTGATCAAGAATCGCACCACCAGATTCAGCTTTCCATTCCCAAACTTTCTTAACAAATGCTTCGCGTCCTAAATCATGACGTGAGATTCCTTGAGAACCTATCTGTTTTTCTACAACGTTCTGTGTGGCAATTCCGGCGTGATCCATTCCGGGTAACCATAAAACTTCGTAGCCTTTCATGCGCTTCATTCGTGATAAACAATCTTGCAAAGTCTGATCCAGAGCGTGACCAATGTGTAAAACACCTGTGACGTTCGGTGGTGGCAGAACTATTGTGAATGCTTCCTTTTTGGAAGTCGCATCAGCAGTGAAGTAATTAGCGCTTAACCACTTTTGATACAGGCGCGGCTCGATATCGACCGGTGAAAAGGTCGAAGCGAGTTCAGCGCCGGTTGGCGAAGCAGAAGACATAGAGCGCAGTCTAGATTACGCGCTCTTCTCCTCTGTACCTTTTTCGCGTCGTGAAGCCCGCTTTGGAATATCGCCTGTGCGCTCAACCAAGGTTGGGGCGGCGCTTTCATTAATGCACTCTTTTGTAATTATGACTTTGGCAATATCCGTGCGACTTGGTACGTCGTACATCACTGTAAGAAGTACCGATTCCATAATCGCACGCAACCCACGCGCTCCGGTGCCACGTGCCAAAGCGAGTTCGGCTATGGCATCGAGTGATTCAGAGGTGAATTCAAGTTCTACATCATCCAAATTAAAGAGGCGTTGGTACTGCTTGACCAGTGCATTCTTAGGTTCAGTCAGAATCTCCATCAACGCTGGCTTATCTAGGTTTTCAACGCTGGTTAAAACTGGAAGACGACCAATGAATTCAGGAATCATTCCAAATTTTAGGAGATCTTCTGGCATAACATCAGCGAAAATATCTTTACGGTTCTTATCGGCGGCTTCTTGCAGAGTCGCATTGAAACCAACTCCAGCTTTTCCACTACGCGCTTCGATGATTTTATCGAGGCCCGCGAATGCTCCGCCCACAATAAAGAGCACGTTGGTTGTGTCAATCTGAATAAATTCTTGGTGTGGGTGTTTACGTCCACCTTGTGGTGGGACAGAAGCAACTGTTCCTTCTAGAATTTTTAAGAGCGCCTGCTGCACGCCCTCGCCAGAAACATCGCGAGTAATTGAAGGGTTCTCTGATTTGCGAGCAACTTTATCAATTTCATCGATATAAATGATTCCAGTTTCGGCTTTCTTTACATCGTAATCTGCTGCTTGCAAAAGCTTAAGAAGAATATTTTCAACATCTTCGCCAACATAACCAGCCTCGGTCAGTGCTGTTGCATCTGCAATAGCAAATGGCACATTAAGCATGCGCGCCAAAGTTTGGGCCATTAAAGTCTTTCCGCAACCGGTTGGGCCAAGTAATAAAATATTTGACTTGGCAAGCTCTACGCCGTCCTCGCCTTTTGCCTGACCAGATTGCACGCGCTTGTAATGGTTGTAAACCGCAACGGCCAATGACTTTTTGGCGCGATCTTGGCCAATTACATATTGATCTAAGAATTCAAAGATTGCTTGTGGCTTAGGAAGTTCAGTAAGTCCAAGTGTCGTCGCTTCGGCAAGTTCTTCAACGATGATCTCGTTACAGAGTTCAATACATTCATCGCAGATGTATACGCCAGGACCTGCGATCAGCTTTTTTACCTGCTTCTGGGTCTTGCCACAAAAGGAACATTTGAGCAGGTCGCTAGTTTCGCCGATACGAGTCATAGGTAAAGAATAGTTTTTAACTCAGTTTTATGTATCCCGGTTTAAGCCTAATTCTGTTCGCTTATAGTGGAATTCGGTCGTGGCTTTCGCGGATCGCGTAACTCTTTAACACCCGGCACGAGCAGAGTCAGATAACAGACAAGTAAGTGGAATGCGATTGCAAAGAGAAGGAAGTCTCGCTCACCGGTTAGCGCAATGACCGGGCCAACAAGTGCCATACCCAGTGGCATCAATCCACTTGTACCAACCATGTCAATACTAAAAACTCGACCTTGCATCTCTTGCGGTACTTCGCGCTGTACCGCAGTTACCCAATAAGCCTCCCAGCCGCCAATTGAAAGGCCGGCAATAAAGTATCCAAAAATTACAAAATTTGGAGAAATTGGAAATGCTAAGACAAGTGGTGCAAAGGCGAAGAGTGACCACATTGAGATTGCAACGAGTCCGGGCCGCTTGGTTTGAAATTTGATCGCAGCAATTGCGCTGATCATTCCACCAAGGCTAAACATTGCTGCAGATATGGCAAAAACATTGTTGGTATCAAATTCACGTCGAGTGATGACTGGAAGTAAAACCGTCTCGGCAGCAACAATCACCATCAATTGAAATGAAGCCATAAAGATAGATGCTGCAAGCCACTTAATTTCCCAAACTAATTTAAGGCCCTCGCGGAGTTCAGAGAAGAACGACGGCTT
Organism: Candidatus Planktophila sp.; assembly: GCA_044342645.1. Classification (GTDB taxonomy): domain Bacteria; phylum Actinomycetota; class Actinomycetes; order Nanopelagicales; family Nanopelagicaceae; genus Planktophila. The sequence goes on from JBIIPL010000028.1 coordinate 6,601, forward strand.
TTTTTCAATCACTGCCTGAATCGGTTCCTCTGTGATCCCAAATAGGAGAGAAGTTCCCAAGAAGAATGCAAAAGCGGTTACGGCAAAGGTGTAATCAGCACCGATCAATGCAACAGAAAGTCCACCAACTCCTGGCCCAACAATTGTTCCGATCTTGGCAACAATTCCACGTGCCACATTTCCGGCTGGAAGAAGATGGTCAGGCAATAAACTTGGAACTATGGCAGCTCCTGCCGGTGCTCCGAATGCATCTCCTAATCCCATTAGAAATACCAACAAACCAATTGCCCAAAGTGGCAAATGCGCTGCTGAAAAAAAGACCAAGACTAAAGCGACCAAACCACGAAATGCATCTGCACTGATCATTACCCATTTACGAGGAAGACGATCAGACCAAACACCACCAGCGAGTGTGAAAATCGTTCCTGCAAAAACACGTGATGCCAGGATCAGACCTAGGTCAGTGGCAGTACCGCCGTTATCGAGAATGCTGATTGCAAGTGCGATTGGGAAAGCTGATGAGCCGATTACGAAAATCAATCCAGAGATAAAGAAATTCCGGTAATCCTTATATGAAAAAAGAGCGCCGGGCTTGAAATATTTCTTCAACATTTCTAGACCGACGCCCCTTTAGTAAAATTATGCGGAAGGCTTCGCCTTACGAGAAGACATAACCTTATCTATAATTCCGTACTCAACTGCTTCAGCAGCGGTAAGAATCTTGTCACGTTCGATATCTTTTTCGATTTCTTCGATCGTCTTATTTGAGTGCTTTGCCAACATCGTCTCGAGTAATCCACGCATACGCATAATTTCGCGAGCTTGGATCTCGATATCAGATGCCTGTCCCCCACCTTCTGATGAAGGTTGGTGGATAAGAATTCGTGAGTGCTCGAGTCCGTAACGCTTACCTTTTGTGCCACCAGCAAGAATGATCGCTGCAGCAGATGCTGCTTGGCCAAGACAAATAGTTGTGATGTCTGGGCGAACGAATTGCATAGTGTCATAAATTGCAGTTAGCGCTGTAAATGATCCACCTGGTGAGTTGATGTAGATCGAAATATCGCGATCTGGATCCATTGATTCAAGGGTAAGCAACTGTGCCATTACATCGTTGGCAACAGTGTCATCAATTGGTTGACCCAAGAAAATGATGCGCTCTTCAAATAACTTTGTGTAAGGGTCTAGGCGCTTGTAACCGTAGGCCGTCTTTTCTTCAATAGTAGGAAGTACGTAGCGGTTTGTAATCTCTTGAATATGTTTCATTACTTCTTACCTCCCGCGATTTGTCCATCGTTTGTGGCGATGTGATCGATAAAGCCATAAGCAAGCGCATCCTTGGAATTAAACCAATTGTCGCGATCTGAATCAGCGATAATTTTTTCTAGTGGCTGGCCAGTGTGCTTGGCATTTAACTCAGACATAGTCTGCTTTGTAATTGCCATCTGCTCTGCTTGAATCCGAATATCAGTTGCGGTGCCACCGATTCCACCAAGTGGTTGGTGCATCAAGATTCGTGCATTTGGAGTTGCATAACGTTTTCCAGGTGCGCCAGCGGTGAGAATAAATTGACCCATTGATGCAGCCATTCCCATTGCCACTGTTGCAACATCGTTCTTGATGTAATGCATAGTGTCGTAGATCGCCATACCTGCAGTCACAGATCCACCAGGTGAATTTATGTACAGGTAAATATCTTTTTCAGGATCTTCCGCAGCTAGAAGCAGCATCTGTGCACAGATTGCATTAGCCATCTCGTCGCGAAATTCGCCGGCAAGAAAAATGATGCGTTCGCGCAACAAACGGTTATAGACATTGTCATCTAGCCAGTTACCGCCGTTTGCAGCAACGCGTGCGTTCTGCCCGGCCGACTGTGGGTCTTGATAATCCACGTGATCCTCCTGATTGAGTACTTCTTTATATGTATTGACCTTAACAATCCTTAAGGAGAAATGCTTCCCAAATATGGAAAAAGGGGCGCAAATCGACCTTTGTTCGCTCAGGGCAGAGCACTTTCTTTATGAGACGGTCAGTTTTAGGAAGTAAGTCTTTTTTCCATCAGTGAGCGAGATAGTGGTTTTCCCTTTTTTAAGCGGGGTCAGCGAAGGATAAGTTTCATAAGCAGAGATTGGTCCCCCAGCAACAAACTTCGCAATCTTCGGATTTACAACTTTGCCTTTCCAAATTTCTGGATTTTTAACAGTGAACACAACTGCGCTCTTGAGTTTTACGGTAATTGTCTTCGCCTTTAGCGGATTAACCATCTTTGGAGGAAGCGCAGCGGGCGTAGCCATTTTTGGTTGTGCTAATGCCGTAATCGAATCTGAACCGCTTGCGGCAAGTGCTCCAGTAAATGAAAGTAAAAACGCCAAAGCCAAGGCATAAGCGGAGCGAAGCGCAATCAGGTTCACGTGCAACCTCAAATCAAAGTTGGAAAGACCAACCTACTCGGAAAATTATGCCTCTGGAAGAGATTGAGCAGGCTCGGTTGCAGGTGAAGTTTGTGGGCGAAGCGCTTCTAGATCGATCTTGTTTCCAGATTTATCGACAACATTTACGCGGCCGAGTACGCCGGCTAGCGCCTTAGTGCGAGAAACCTCTGCTACTAGTTGTGTAATTTGGCCTGCATCCTGGAGCTGCTTTGCAAACTGCTCTGGAGGCATTCCGTAACGTTGTGAAGTACGAATCAAATACTCAGTTAATTCAATTTCATTAACCTGAACTTCTTCAGCCTTAACGATTGCATCTAGTAAGAAATCAGATTTGATTGATACACGAACTTCGCCATCAACTTCAGCGCGATGTGCTGCATCCTCAAGTCGGCCTTCGCCTTCAAGATGTTGGTGGACTTCATCTTCAACCAACTTATCTGGAACAGGAATATCTAAATCATCAATCATCTTCTTCAAGAGTAAGTCGCGTGCTTGTGCACCTTGTTCAAGTGCCTTAACGCGCTTTAGGCGTTCAGTGAAATCGGCCTTTAACTCTGCAATTGTGTCGAACTCGGATGCCAACTTGGCAAAAGCATCATCAACTGGTGGAAGTTCGCGTTCTTTAACTGCCTTTAACTTGATTTCGACATCGCCCTTTTCGTCATCTTTTTGACCAACGAGCTGTGTTTCAAAGTTCTTTACATCTCCGGCCTTCATGCCAACTAGCGCAGCATCTAATCCATCGATCATTCGGTTTGAACCGACTTCATAAGAAATATCGTTTGCCTTGCCGCCGTCTACTTCAGCGCCATCAATCTTCGCGGTCAAATCGACAGTTACGAAGTCACCATCTTTAGTCTCACGCTCAACAGTGGAAAGGGTTCCGAAGCGAGCGCGTAGCTCGTCTACTTGCTCATCAATATCATTATCTGTTACGGCAACATCATCGACTTCAATCGTTATCTTTGAAAAGTCAGGAAGGGTAACTTCTGGACGAACATCGACTTCAACGGCAAATACCAACTTCTCGTTATCGACATATTCCTTGATTTCAACTTCAGGGCGTCCGACAACGAGAACAGAGTGTTCGCGAGCTGCCATTCCGTAAAATTCAGGGAGCGCATTATTGATCGCTTCGTCAATTACTGAACCGCGACCAACGCGTTGATCGATCATTGCAGCTGGAACTTTGCCTTTGCGAAAGCCCGGAATATTTACCTTTTTTGATACAGCTGTGTAAGCATCAGCAACATAGCCTGTTAAATCTGAATAAGGGACTTCGATATCAAGGCGGACTCGTGTTGGGGAAAGTGTTTCAACCGTGCTCTTCACAAAGTGCTCCTTGATTAGAAATTAATTTGAAGTGCAATAAACATTTCATTGAACTTCTGGTCGGGGCGGGGAGATTCGAACTCCCGGTCTCCTGCTCCCAAAGCAGGCGCGCTAGCCACTACGCTACGCCCCGTGGCGCAAGACGTGAGTCTAGAGTAATTTTTTACTCTCGGTTACCGAGGCAGTACTCTTACCCGTATCGCGAAGCCAGTTCTCTGGCTAAAGCCACTCGCGGGTGTAGCTCAATGGTAGAGCCCCAGCCTTCCAAGCTGGCCATGCCGGTTCGATCCCGGTCACCCGCTCCATAGTTTTAAAGTGCGCCAACCGCTCCAACCAGGGTTGAAAATACGACACCGCTAAATGACATTGCGTTTGATGCGCCAGTAACCGCAGAGTCATCTATGACTCGAATCGCGACTCCCACATCTCCACCAACTGGAGAAATTACACCCGTAATTGTAAATGTGTAACGAGTTGATTTTGGCTCCCCTGTGAAATTGAGGTTCTCCGAAACAGAATACCCAAACGTTGAAGGAGTCCCGTCGGAATGAATCATTTCAATTGCGAAAACTCCTCCCGAGGCATTTGATAGTCCGACAAGATAAATCGTGTATAGGTAGTTTTTACTAGCCTTGAAGTTGAGGAAAAATGCAGATGATGAGTAACCACTCGGTGTTGAGGTTGATAAATTCCAAGTCGGAATGGAATTGGTGTAAACATTTGATGGACCAGCAGCACCAACTGCTCCTGTTTCACCTTTAGCGCCAACACTTCCCGCAGTTCCGGCTTCGCCCTTTGCTCCGATTGCACCAGGAGAACCTGTAATTCCAATAGGGCCTTGCGCACCTGTTGCGCCAGGAGTTCCGCTGCCTGAAGCGCCAGTCAGACCAGTCGCACCAGTCGCACCAGTCAGACCGGTATCGCCTTTAGCTCCCGTTAAACCTGTCGAACCTGTCGAACCTGGTAATCCACTTGCACCAGGTGAACCTGTTTCACCTTTTTCTCCCGTGTCGCCTTTTTCTCCCTGAGAACCGGTGGGGCCTGCAACTGTTGAAGCGTTGGAAAGCGTTTTGCCTTCGCTGCCGTTCTTGCCATCAGCGCCAGCGACACCAGTTGGTCCTTGTAAACTTTGCGGCAGCGGCCATTTATTACTTTTCTTCGGTCCGTAAATTAAGAGGCTTCTGGTATCAATATAAAAGTCGCCATTGATTCCTACCGAACTAAGCGGTGCACCTTTCCCGTTTAAAATCGTGTTTGGAATTGTGTTTGATGTTCTTCCGGCAGATTTAGGTTTGTTCGCCGCCTGAGAAATCGGTATCGCTGAAGCGCTGAAAAGTGTTGTAAGCAAAAGCGTTGCTATTACTTCTATGTACTTACGATTGCGCTTCATGGAACCTCCGGGGTCACTTGCTACGG
>JBIIPL010000108.1:0-4224 GCA_044342645.1 Candidatus Planktophila sp.
CTTTGCAGTGAAAAATTGATCCTGCGCTGCTTTAAATTTCGCCCACAATTTTGCATCCTCACTTGGCTTACCGCGACCAGCAGCCTTCCACTGATCCATAAGGGTTTTAAATTTACGAGCAGTTGGTACCCACTCGGTTGATGTCGCAAGCGCTGAAGCTTCCGCAACAAGGGCTTTCTTCGCCGCTGAAACTACTGATGTCGTCTCTTCCAGGGCTGCGAAGTGAGTACGACGACGCTTATCAAACTTGTTTCTTGAAGCCGAGAAGCGTTTCCATAGATCTGCATCTGCTTTCTTATCTAAACGAGGTGCAGACTTCCATTCTTCAAGGAGTGTCTTTAAGCGATCTCCGGTTACTTTCCAATTCTCAGATAGCGCAAGGGATTCAGCCTCAACAACGATCTTTTCCTTCTCAATTAAAACTTGCGCTCGGCGTTCAGCCTTAGCAGCAGTCTCGGCAGCCTTCTTCGCTTCATATGCCTCGCGATGGCCTTCAATTAGCGGCTCGATCTGTTCGACAGAAAGAGATAGCGCAGCCAAATCACCGACACCATTTAACTCAGAAACTTGTTGACGCAATTTCTTGACGGCATCGTATGCATCAGATGGCACCATTGCACCGCTTGTAATTCTTGCTGCAGTTAGAGCAACTTCCGATGCCAATGCTTCGAATTTACGAACAAAGTATTGCAACGCTTCTTCCGCAGTCTTGCCTGGATAAGAACCAACTGCTTTCTCGCCCTGCGGAGTAATTACGTAAACAGTTCCGTCTTCGCCTACCCGACCAAATTTTGAAGGATCACCAATTAAGGCACTTGCCGCACTTGGAATTGTTGGAGCAATTGGTGCGATGTTGATAGATCCTGGAGTTGCGTTCTCGGTCATGGTTTTCCCTTTCAGCGCGTCGGCTCGAATAAGCCTTCGTTGTTGGTGCGTATAGAGCGGATATTGCAGAGATAAAAGGTACCCTGTCTTACTGCGTAGTGAAAATTAGCGCTTAAATAACGGGTTACGAAGGGGTGATTTATGTTTGTCGCCTCATTTCCGGCCCCTATGTACGCTACCAATTGTTGGATCATTGCTGGCAAGACAGGTCAAGAATGCATAATCGTGGATCCGGGAATGCCGGATATATCGCACGAGATACAAGCGATAGTTGCTGAAAATAATTTAAAGCCAGTCGCCGCTCTGATCACACACGGGCACCTTGATCACACTTTCTCGGTAAAACCGTTGGCCGATGGTTATGGAATTGCGAGTTATATCCATGCCGAAGATCGCGAATATTTGCTGAAGCCGCAAGGCGCGCACGGCCCAGAATTCATGTCAACACTTGATGCGATGAACTTTGAAGAACCTGCAGACATAAGGAATTTGCGACATGGTGAAGTTTTGGAAATATTAGATATGAAGATAACCGCAATACATTCGCCCGGCCACACCAAAGGCAGCACGATGTTTTCGATAAATGATCAACTGTTGCTCTCGGGTGATGTTCTATTCGCTGGTTCAATAGGCAGAACAGATCTGCCTTCAGGCTCGCACGAGGCGATGGTTAAAACTCTAAAGACGCGAGTGCTGCCGCTCAGCGATGATCTACGCGTGCTTCCTGGTCATGGCCCAGAGACAACAATTAAATTCGAGCGAAAAAATAACCCTTATCTGAAAGAATTACGGGTATGAAATACGAAAAGATTCAAGCGCCAAAAGGGGTAAGTGAATACGCACCCCCGCTTTCGGCTGCCTTTGAATGGGTTCGTGAATCTTTAATTACCCCAGCAAAACTTGCGGGATATCAATTGATCGAACTTCCTGTCTTTGAAGATACCGCGCTATTTTCGCGAGGAGTCGGTGAGTCAACTGATGTTGTTTCCAAGGAGATGTACACCTTTGAAGATCGTGGTGGGAGATCAATCACACTTCGCCCCGAAGGCACCGCAGGTGTGATGCGTTCAGTAATTGAAAATGGATTAGATCGCGGACAACTTCCGGTCAAGGTTTGGTATTCGGGTCAATTCTTCCGCGCCGAACGCCCACAAGCTGGACGTTATCGTCAGTTTTATCAGGTCGGTATCGAGGCAATTGGATTAGATGATCCTGCAATTGATGCCGAGGTGATTGCAATCGCGGATCAAGGCTTTAAGTCAATCGGGTTAAGAAATTATCGTTTGGAAATTACCTCACTCGGGGATGCCAATTCACGTGCGGCTCATCGGGTAGATCTCCTCAAATTTATTGAGAAGTTAGATCTAGATGAAGCAACGCGCACCCGCGCTGGGATAAATCCGCTTCGCCTATTTGATGACAAACGTCCAGAGATGAAGACTGCGATGCAGAACGCTCCTTTACTTCTGGACTATTTATCCGTTGATTCACTCGCTAATTTCACTCAAGTCAAGAAGTATTTAGATCAGTTAGGTATTTCTTACCAAGTCAATCCGCGCATGGTTCGTGGGCTCGATTACTACACAGGAACAACTTTTGAATTCATTCATGACGATCTGGGTGCGCAATCCGGAATTGGCGGGGGAGGACGTTACGACGGATTGATGGAGATCCTTGGAGGTCAATCACTTTCCGGAATAGGTTTTGGTTTGGGTGTTGACCGAGCGCTTCTGGCAGCGCAAGCTGAAGGTGTAATTTCCGATAATCAATTCACATCCGACTTATTTATAATTCCGTTAGGTGATGATCAAAAATCGGTAGCGCTCTCACTTGCCTCTCAACTTCGCAGTGCCGGAATTCGTACTGAGATTGCCTTTGGTGATCGCGCGCTAAAGGGTGCTATGAAAGCTGCAGATAAGAGCGGTTCCCGTTATGTAGTGATTATTGGTGATGACGAGGTCGCTTCTGGCAGCGTGGAACTCAAACGCATGAGCGATGGCACGATAACTTCGGTTAAGATTAGTGAATTGCAGAAAGCCCTACTCGGGGTTATCTAGTTTTTAAACCTTAAAGGCGGGCAAACTACAGATGTTACGTACTCACGACGCTGGTTCTCTGCGCGCAAGCCATGCAGGTCAAGTTGTTTCACTTGCTGGATGGGTAGCTCGCCGCCGCGATCATGGTGGAGTTGCCTTTATCGATCTACGTGATGCAACCGGTTCGGTGCAGGTAGTAATTCGTGATGAGGCGCTAGCTGGTCAACTGCGCGCTGAATGGTGTCTGCAAATCACAGGTGAAGTTGTACTGCGACCAGAGGGAAATGCGAATTCTGCTCTACCAACTGGTGCAATCGAAATAATGGGAGATGATGTAAAGGTTCTTAGTGAATCTGCAGCGCTGCCTTTTCCTGTTGATAGCGGAAATGATTCCGAAATCTCTGAAGAAGTGCGCTTGAAGTACCGCTATCTAGATCTGCGACGTGAGAAGCCAGCCGCTAATTTAAGATTACGTTCCAAGGTCACCTCAACGATTCGTCGAGTTATGGAAGATCTAGACTTTCTAGAGATCGAAACGCCGTATTTAACTCGCAGTACTCCAGAAGGTGCGCGCGACTTTCTTGTTCCAGTTCGACTACAGCCGGGCAGTTGGTATGCGCTGCCGCAATCTCCACAGCTTTTCAAGCAATTATTAATGGTGGCAGGTATGGAGCGGTACTACCAGATTGCACGTTGCTTCCGCGATGAAGATTTCCGTGCAGATCGCCAGCCGGAATTTACCCAGCTAGATATTGAAATGTCATTTATTGATCAGGCAGATATCTTGGCAGTGGCCGAAAAAATATTGGTAAAAGTTTGGAAAGAAGCAGTGGGTTACGAAATCAAGCTTCCGATTCGCCATATGACTTATGCGGATGCAATGCAGAACTACGGTTCAGATAAACCAGATCTTCGTTTTGATTTGCAATTGGTAGAGCAAACAAAGTTTTTCGCGAAAACCGAATTTAGAGTATTTCAGGCTCCTTATGTCGGAAGCGTTGTAATGCCTGGCGGTGCTTCCTCACCACGTCGTGAATTAGATGCTTGGCAAGATTGGGCGAAGGCGCGAGGTGCGAAGGGTTTGGCTTACATTCTCGTTAATGAAGATGGCACCCTAGGTGGCCCGGTGTCGAAGAATATTTCGCAAGAAGAGCAAGACGGAATTGTTAAAGCAGCTGGTGCAAAACCTGGCGATGCAATCTTCTTCGCTGCTGGAGAGCGCAGTGCTTCACTCTCATTGCTAGGCGCAGTACGTCTAGAAATCGGTAAGCGTTGTAATTTAATCAATGAAGGCGCTTGGGAA
>JBIIPL010000029.1:0-11643 GCA_044342645.1 Candidatus Planktophila sp.
ACGCCCCGTGGCGCAAGACGTGAGTCTAGAGTAATTTTTTACTCTCGGTTACCGAGGCAGTACTCTTACCCGTATCGCGAAGCCAGTTCCCTGGCGAGCACCACTCGCGGGTGTAGCTCAATGGTAGAGCCCCAGCCTTCCAAGCTGGCCATGCCGGTTCGATCCCGGTCACCCGCTCCATAGTTTTAAAGTGCGCCAACTGCTCCTACAAGGGTTGCAGTGAATGATGCATCGGACTTCGCTAATAAGGTTGAAGATGTGTCGTTACCTACCGATAATTGCAAATTTATTGAATAGTCAACACTCGAAGTTCCATCTAGAACCACTTGAACTAACACCGTGTGTTCGTATCGCTCAGAATCAGTCCCAGACCTATAAGACCTTCCTTTAAACGTTTGATACTTGTACCAAATTGTAGCGGTCCCAACATTGTTTGAAACTATCAAGCCAAGAGGTAGTAAAAGATCTGTACTTCTACTTGGTTGATAAACCACAATTGCTATTTCAGCTAAATAACTTAATCCTGCCTTAAATCCTGAAAGAGACACAGTTTGACTAGTTCCAGCACTTCCACTTATGTCAGGAAAAGAAAAAGTTCCTCGGTAAACATTTGATGGTCCTACTGCACCTGCCACTCCATTACTTCCAACAGTTCCTGTTTCACCCTTTGCACCGCTTGCACCAGCTGAACCCGTAGATCCAACTGGGCCTTGCGCACCGGTTGCACCAGTTGCACCTGCAGTTCCACCACCGGAAGTACCGCTCGCTCCAGTTGCACCGGTTGCGCCTGTATCGCCTTTAGCTCCCGCAACACCCGCAGAACCTGGTGAGCCATTTGCACCTGGCAAACCGCCTGCGCCCGGTGAACCAGGTTCACCTTTATCGCCTTTTTCGCCCTGTGAACCCACAGGACCTGCAACCGTTGATGCGTTAGAAATTGTTTTGCCTTCACTACCGTTTCTGCCATCGACGCCTGCTGCGCCAATTGGTCCCTGCAAACTTTGTGGCAACGGCCATTTATTACTTTTCTTTGGTCCATAAATTAAAAGACTTCTCGTATCAATATAAAAATCACCATTAATTCCTACAGTGCTCAACGGTGAACCTTTGCCATTTAAAATCGTATTTGCAATTGTGTTGGATGTTCTGCCGGCAGATTTAGGTTTTTTGGCTGCATCCGAAATCGGTATCCCTGAAGCGCTAAAGAGTGATGTAAGCAAAAGCGTTGCAATAACTTCTATGTACTTACGATTGCGCTTCATAGAACCTCCGGGAGTAGTAGCTGTGGGCGATTACAGAAAATTGTGAAGGAGCAAACGCACCTAACGAAGAGGGCTTTCCCTGAGTTATTCCTTAGAGGCTGTATGAATATCCCCTCTGCTACGCGGGACAGGGTTGTAAAAACTCGCAAGCGTCTCTCAGGATTCAAGGGTAGTTTTCTGATGATTAAGTAGTTATCTACGGGTAGTCGATAACAAGGGTTTCGACACAGTGCTCCAAGGGATGAAAGGAAGACATGCAAATGTCATCAAAAAAGACGGTGATCGCAGTAGCGATTACAACTGTTGCGTTAACAATGGGATCAGTTGGAATCAGTCAAGCTGCATCAAAGACCAAGGTTGTCTCAACAAAGATAACTCGCACTTCCGCAAATGGAATTGCTAATCCAATGGCTAAGGCTGGGGGCCATGCTGCAGATTTAGCAGCAACTCTTTCAGCACTTGTTGCAAAGGGCACAATCACACAAGCACAAGCGGATGCAATCACTGCTGCTGCAACAGCGGCCGAAACAGCTAAGCGAGCATTAAAGGATGCAGATCATGCTGCAAAAGATGCAGAGCGTGTAGCGCTCGAGGCGCTAATTTCGAAAACAATCGGAGTAGACGCAGCAACAATTAAAACTCGTCTTGCAGCAGGTGAATCACTTGGTGCAATTGCAGGTGCAAAGAAAGCTGAACTCATCTCAGTACTTGTTGCTGATAAGACAAAGCGAATCGATGCAGCTGTAACCGCTGGAAAGTTGACTGCTGCACAAGCAACAACTCTTAAGGCTGGACTAACTGCACACGTAACCGCTGAAGTAGATCAAGTTGGCGGAAAGCGTGGTCCAGGAATGGGCGGTCCAGGTAAAGGCGGAAAAGATGGTCGTGGTCACGGTGGTCCAGGAATGGGCGGCATGGCTAAAGCTCCAAAGATTCCTGCAACAGCAGGATCACCAGCATAAGTACTAGTGCTTAACAGCATGTAGTTCCTCCATGGGTAGAAAGGCCCGTCGCGAATTCTCCTTCGCGGCGGGTTTTTCGTTGTTGCGATAAGCGTTGAATAAATAGCACCGTGAGAGACTTCAGGCATGCGTTTACACATTGGCAGCGATCATGCAGGTCTTGAACTTAAAACTGAGTTAATTGCTCACTTGGTAAATAGTGGCCACGATGTTACTGACCACGGACCGTATGAATACGACGCTTTAGATGACTACCCGGTCTTCTGTATTCCTGCCGCTGTTGCTGCTGCGAAAGATCCGACATCACTTGGAATAGTTCTCGGTGGATCCGGCAATGGTGAACAAATGGCGGCAAATAAAGTAAAAGGTGTTCGCGCAGCACTTGCTTGGAGTATTGAAACTGCCAAGCTTGGCAAAGAACATAACAATGCAAATGTTGTGGCAATTGGTGGACGCATGCACTCGATCGCAGATTGCAAAGCGATTATCGACGCTTTTATCCAAACGCCATTTAGCAATGACGAGCGCCATATCCGGCGAATTGATTTAATCTCAAAATATGAAGAGACCGGAAATATTTAACTTAAGCCTTTAGGAACCTAAAGTCATTTACTGCGTGATCCTTTGAAATTCCTTGTCCCTCAAATCTAGTAAGCGGGCGAGAATCAGGGCGGGCTATGACTCCCCCGCTAAACAAATCAGTTTTTGAAAAAACTTCGGTGATCCATTCTGCATAAGGAACCCAGTCAGTAGCAATGTGTAAGTAACCACCAGGCTTCAACTTTGTTGCAACTTCGCTTAAGAATCGCTCCTGAATAATGCGCCGCTTAAAATGGCGCTTCTTTGGCCACGGATCTGGAAAAAATAAATGGGCACCATCAAGACTGCCGTCTTTGACCATGTAATGAAAAACCTCAAAGACATCGCGTTCGATCAATCGCACATTTGTGATCTCGTGTTCGGCCAACTTAGCCATTAACTTGCCAGCACCAGGCATGTGCACTTCTACACCTAAGTAATTTACATCTGGGTTGGCTTTTGCAATCTGCCAAGTTGCCTCACCCATGCCATAGCCAATTTCCATAACAATCGGTTGTTTCTTAGAAAACAACGAATCCAAATCTATTTGCGACTCTGAAAAAGCGACGCCATATTTCGCCCACAAGTTATCGCGAGCGGCTTGTTGCGATTGGGTGATTCGAACGCCGCGCAGGCGATAACTTCGGTTTGTCATGGGTTCCACAGCACAACTCTTTCACGATTAGACTACGAGAAGCAAAAAACATCAGCCCTCAAAGGAGCAGTCGTGCCAGGTACAAATATCACACAAATCGAAGCAGCCCAACGTTCAGAGATCATCAAGGTTCAAAGTTACAAAATCGACTTAGATGTGACTACCGGCGCTGAAACATTCTTGGTAAAGACGACTATTAAATTTGCTGGGCTAAAGCCTGGGGCAACTACATTTCTAGACTGCGTTGGTAAGCGTGTAATCAGCGCAAAGCTCAATGGCGCAGACTTTGATCCAAAGTTTGATGGCGAATCAATCTTCTTACCAGCAATTGCGGCAGATAACACTCTGGAGATCGAGCACGAAGGTGTCTACTCAAACTCAGGAGAAGGACTTCATCGCTTTGTTGATCCGGCCGATAACGAGGTTTACCTTTACACCCAATTTGAAACTGGCGATGCCCGCCGTATGTATGCGTGCTTTGATCAACCTGATCAAAAGGCAACTTTCACGATCAGCACCATTACTCCGAAGCACTGGGCGGTAATCTCAAATTACGGCATCGAATCAAGCAAAGATCTTGATGGCGATCGCAAACACACTCAATTTGCAACCTCACAAGTGATTTCAACTTATGTAACCGCGATTGTTGCTGGTGCTTACACATCTGTTCATGATGAATACAAAGGCGAGAAGACGATTCCTATGGGAATTTATGCCCGTAAATCATTCTTCCAATATGTGGATGCTGCAAATATCTTTGAAGTTACTAAGCAAGGTTTTGCCTACTTTGAAAAGACTTTCGGTTTGGCTTATCCATTCGGTAAGTACGACCAGATTGCGGTGGCTGAATACAACTGGGGCGCAATGGAGAACGTCGGCTGCGTAACTTTCCACGAAGATGTTTTGATTTTCCGCAGCAAAGTAACTGAACGCAGTTACATCAGCCGCGCCTCAACCATTCACCACGAGATGGCTCATATGTGGTTCGGTGACTTGGTCACAATGAAGTGGTGGCAAGATCTTTGGCTCAATGAATCTTTCGCTGAATGGGCCTCTTATATGGCAGTTAGTGAATCAACTAAGTACAAGAACGCTTGGACTGAATTTAACTCGGTCCGCAAGAACTGGGCATACCGCGCTGATCAATTGTCTTCAACGCACCCAATCGCAGTTGAGATGAAGGACCTCGATGATGTTCGCACCAACTTCGATGGAATTTCTTATGCAAAAGGCGCATCTGTCTTGCAGCAACTTGTTGCACACGTTGGCCGCGATAATTTCATCGCTGGCCTGCGCAAGTACTTTGCCAAGCACGCATATGCCAATACCGAGCTAAGTGATCTAATCACCGAATTAGAAGCAGCCAGTGGAAAGAATCTCACCGCTTGGGTCGCTACTTGGTTGCGCACTGCAGGTGTAAACACTCTTCGCCCTGTGATCACGTTAGACGGCGATAAATATGCATCGGTTGCCGTTAAGCAAGAAGTGCCACCAATGCCAGTTGGATCAAAAGAGCTTCGCCCCCACCGTTTGTATATTGGGCTATTTGATATCAGCGGCAATGCATTAACTCGTCGCGAGAGCATCGAAGTTGATATCGCCGGTGAGTTAACCGAGATCAAGGAGCTCGCTGGCAAGAAAGCCGCAGATTTACTCCTTATTAACGATCACGATCAGACTTATGCCAAGTTACGTTTCGATGATCGCTCGGTCGCCACGATGAAGAAATATCTTGGCCAACTAGATGATTCGCTAGCCCGCGGACTTATCTGGGCATCGCTCTGGGATTCAACTCGCGATGGCGAACTTTCTGCAAGTGACTACATTGAAATCGCTCTTAATGCACTAAAGGGTGAAACAGATATCTCAATGATCACAGCAACTTTCACGCAAATCGACACCGCTATTTGGGCATATCTAGCGCCAAAGAATCGTGATGCGGTTCGTTTATCTGTTGCAAATACGGCGCAAGAGTTGTTGGCTACTGCAAAACCTGGAAGCGATGCACAGTTGCAATATGCACGCGCATTTGCCAATAACGCTTTCACGCCAGCACAGTTTGAAAGTTTAAAGGCTATGTTAAATGGTTCAGTAGATGGACTCTTGATGGATGCCGATCTGCGTTGGTTCATTTTCTTGTGCGGTGTAAAGCGCGGCATCTTCGGAACTTCAGATATCCAATCTGAAGGAGATCGCGATAAGACGGCACACGGAAAGCAATATGTTGCTTATGCGCACGCTGCGCTTCCGAACCACGAAGCAAAAGCTGCCGCCTTTAAATCAATCACAACAGATGATTTAAGCAACACAATTCACTCTTATAAATGCCGCGGATTTAACGAGAATATCCATTGCGATTTACTCGAAGCATTCGTTGACGAGTACTTCGATGCGATCCTAAAAGTTTGGTCCACCAAGGGCTATGAGATTGCTGAAACCACTGCAACCTTAACTTTCCCAACTTGGGCGATCAGCGATGAGACTGTGAAGAAGGCTCAGCATTGGCTGGATGTAACCGGAAAAGATGCATCAGCTGCTCTGCGCCGTACCGTGACTGAAGGTCGCGATGCAATGACTCGTTCGCTAAAAGCGCGCGCTGTTGATGCTCGCTAATTAGTCGATAGAAGTTACGACTGAACTGACCTTTTCTTTTTTCTTGCGATCTCCTGTAAGTGCATAAGTAATTACAGAGATTGCTACAAAAAGCACAATTGGTGCTGCGAAGAAATAAGTAAAGGTCTCAAGCACGCTTAATCCTTCACCAGCGACGGTTCCATCTTCTTGATTGTCTAGTGAAAGTATCTGGATTGCGGATGCAAGGTTAATCGACATGACTGTAAGTATAAATCAGTTATGCAGTAGCTGCTGCCACACCAAATGGCTCTAGGTATGGAAGCCATCGATTATCCGTGCGACCTGTGCCAAGAATTCGCCAAGCCGCACCAACTGGTTCACGCGGAAGTGAGCGAAGTCTCCATCCCAAATCTTTTAGCGGCTTATCTGCCTTCAAGTGATTGCACTTGTGGCAAGCAGAAACAACGTTCTCCCAATTATGTCCCCCGCCGCGTGAACGCGGAATAACGTGATCAATCGAAGTTGCTGGTGCTGCGCAATAAACACAACGTCCACCATCGCGCGCAAATATTGCGCGTCGTGAAAGTGGCACAGCATGGCGATACGGAATCTTCACAAATTTATTTAGCTTAATTACTGACGGGAGTTCAATCTGCCCCTGCGCAAAATGCAGAACGGTTCCAGATGACTCAACCATGGTGGCGCGAGAGTTAAGGACAAGCAGCAGCGCACGACGTTCCGTCACAACACCTAGCGGTTCATAGGTGGCGTTTAGAACTAACGAGCGAGACATAGATACCCCAGTTTCGAAGCGCGTGGCTCGCGCCGATTGGTTTATCTTGCACTAAGAAAGCGCAAGATAGGGGTATTTGCGGGTCAATTTTTGGTAAAGAATTGGATTAGAGTTTGATCTATGAGCGAGCAGACCCGAAATATTCTGGAATGGCTAAGCGGAGCACCGCTTCGCATCTTTACCGTCCTGGTCGTTGCTTGGATCAGCCACAGCATCGGGCGACGTGCTATCGAACGCGCTATCAACAAACTCGCAACTACAGATTTAAAGCCCGGTCCTGGATTCGCTAAACGCCAGTCAGAACGAGCTCGAACTACCGGATCTGTCCTAACTTCGATTCTCAAAGCTGTTATCTGGATAATCGCAATAGGCATGATCTTAGGCGAATTCGGATTTAATCTCGGACCCGTGATCGCCTCTGCTGGCGTGATTGGTGTTGCAATCGGACTTGGTGCGCAAACTTTAGTTCGCGATATTTTATCTGGAATATTTATGCTGATTGAAGATCAATACGGCGTTGGTGATCAAATTAAAGTCTTAGATATTGAAGGAGTAGTTGAAAAAGTTGGTCTGCGCATAACAACAATTCGCGATAAGCAAGATGTACTTTGGTATGTTCGAAATGGTGAAATATTGGTTATAGGGAACGGTTCTCAGAAGCGTTAACCATTCCGTGGGCAGCCATTTCTAGGTATTCACGCAACTGCTTGCGATTTACATCTGCCATTTCCATTCCGTCCAGCGCACCAAGTGCGCAAGCCAGCCACGCATCACGCGCTGCAAGATCAATATGAAAACCGGCATGTCTCATTCGTAAACGCGGATGACCGCGCTCATCTGAATAAGTTGTTGGCCCACCCCAATACTGCTCAAGAAACATCTTTAAACGCAGAGCAGCTCCTTGCATATCCTTTTCAGGATACATCGGACGCAATATCGGATTGGTTGCAGCACGAGCGTAGAATTGAGAAACGAAATCGTTGAAGAAAGGTTCTCCCCCAACTTCTTCGTAGAAAGTCATTAATTACTCATTTAGGCAAGTCGTAACCAAGCAGCGGTGTCCGTTGGAATCGAATTGCCCTCAAGTGGGCCGCTGGAAGTTAAAACTTTTGCACCTGCTGGAATTTCAATTGCAGCACCAAAGTTGATGTAGCAAGCGAAATTACCGGGGCGTGAAAATGCAACGACATCTTTCCCAGCTTCGATCCAAGTCATCGGACCATCGCCTAAGCCTCCTTCTAACTTACGGATAGCCAGCACTTGGCGATACATAGTTAAAGTTGAACCAGCAACGCCATCTTGTGATTCGGCAGAGAAGTTGCCCATCCAAGGACTCATCGGCAACCATGCTTGATCTAGTTCCAGCAAATCATTTGTTGAAAAACCAAAACCGCCGGTTGGTTCACTCTTCCAAGGAAGTGGCACGCGACAACCATCACGACCGCGATCTTTATACCCACTCATCTTCCAGCGCGGATCAGTCAAGCGATCTTCTGGAATATCACGTACTTCAGGTAGGCCAAGTTCTTCGCCTTGATAAAAATATGTTCCACCAGGAAGTGCCAGAGACATCAAAGTTGCACTCTTGGCACGCAAGGTTCCGCGCGCAATATTGAATTTGGCAGGATCTCCTTGGCGGGTAAATGTTGATTCACCGTTATTTGTTAAGCCCAGATCTAAACGATCTACAGATCGCACAACATCGTGGTTGTTAAATACCCAAGATGGTGGAGCACCAACTTCTACAAGTGCGGCCATCGAGTTATCGATCTTCGCCCTGATCTCATCGGCTTTCCATAAAGTTGTGAGCATTTCAAAGTTAAATGAATTCTGTAATTCATCTGCTCGAACATAGCGTGCAATGCGAGCAGCGGGACTTACCCATGCTTCGGCAACGGCCATGCGATCGCCGGGATATGAATCCAGAATCTTGCGCCACGAACGATAAATTTCGTGCACACCTTCTTGGTCCCAGAATGGACGCTCGTGCGGTGCCAACATCTCTGAAGTTGTATTTACCTCTGGAATATCTGGAAGACCCGGATACTTGATCATTCCGTGCGCAACATCGATTCGAAAACCATCAACACCGCGATCGAGCCAGAACTTTAAAACATCTTCTAAATGAGAGCGAACTTCTGGGTTCTCCCAATTTAAATCTGGTTGTTCGATTGCAAAGAGGTGCAAATACCACTGCCCCGGTGTTCCATCAGCTTCAATAACGCGCTCCCATGCGCATCCACCGAAAACAGCCTCCCAGTTATTTGGTGGCAAATCACCGTTAGGGCCTTTGCCATCGCAGAACATATAACGATCACGCTCTGGTGAACCAGGTGCTGCCTTCAACGCCGCTTGGAACCATTTATGTTGATCACTTGTGTGGTTAGGGACAATGTCAACAATAAATTTAAGTCCGTGCTCGTGTGTTTCTTTAATCAACTTTTCAGCATCTGCCAGAGTTCCATATTGCGGTTCGATATCCATGTAATCTGAAACGTCATAACCATGATCATTTTGTGGTGATGGATACCAAGGCGTAATCCAGATTGCATCGACACCTAGTTCCTTTAGATAAGGAAGACGAGAGCGAATGCCTTCAACATCACCAATGCCATCACCATTTGCATCAGCAAATGAGCGGATATAGATCTGATAAGTAACTGCATCGCGCCACCAAGGGCGCTCTTTACGAGAAGCTAAAACGTGGCTCAATTAATTGGACTCCAGATATTTGGTAAGGAATTCTCTTTCCTTATCGGATAATGGGCGAGACTTCTTCGTCTCAAGTGACACTGCAACCTGCACAGTCTTTACCTTGGCAAAAACTTTACCGTTATCGCCGATGGTATAGACCATAGTAAATGAGGAGTTGCCGATCTTTTCTATGGTTATATCTACATCAACGAAACGGCCACCATCATAAATCGGCTCAATGAAATCTACTTCTGCTCGTGCTACAACCATTTCAATCAGGGTTGATTCGTGCATGGTCGCTGAGAATTCTTCGGTCGACCAGACAAAGCGCGCCTCTTGTGCGAAGGTCAGATACTTTGCATTATTGATATGGCCCATTGCATCAAGGTCATCCCAACGAACAAATTGTTTACTCGAGTATTTCATTAGCGTGTGAGCTTTCGGTAGGTGGCACGATGTGGTCGAGCCGCATCTGCACCAAGGCGAGCAATCTTATTTTCTTCATAAGATTCAAAGTTTCCTTCAAACCAGAACCAACTGGATTCACCTTCATAAGCCAAGATGTGAGTTGCTACACGGTCTAAGAACCAGCGATCGTGCGAGATCACAACCGCGCAACCAGGAAACTCGAGTAGCGCGTTTTCAAGTGATCCAAGTGTTTCAACATCGAGATCGTTCGTTGGTTCATCGAGCAGAAGTAAATTTCCACCAAGTTTAAGAGTTAGCGCTAAATTCAAACGGTTGCGTTCTCCGCCAGAAAGTATGCCTGCCTTCTTTTGTTGATCAGGCCCTTTAAAACCAAATGCTGAAACGTATGCTCGTGAGGGCATTTCTACTTGGCCAACTTTTATAAAGTCCAAACCATCTGAGACAACCTCCCAGAGAGTTTTGGTTGGATCGATTCCACCACGTGACTGATCAACGTAGGCAATCTTTACTGTCTCGCCAATCTTCACATTGCCAGAGTCGGGAGCTTCCAACCCAAGAATTGTTTTAAAGAGCGTTGTCTTACCGGCGCCGTTAGGGCCGATAACGCCAACGATTCCGTTGCGGGGCAAGGTAAATGAGAGATCATCAATTAATACGCGATCGCCGAAGCCTTTTGTGAGGTGATCAACTTCAACAACAATATTTCCTAAACGTGGGCCAGGTGGAATTTGAATTTCATCAAAGTCCAACTTACGCATCTTGTCGGCTTCTGCCGCCATCTCTTCATAACGCGCCAGACGCGCCTTTGATTTAACTTGGCGACCCTTTGCATTTTGGCGAACCCATTCAAGTTCTTCAGTTAAGCGCTTGGCGCGCTTGGCATCTTTCTGTCCTTCAATTTTTAGGCGCGTTGCTTTTGTCTCCAAGTAAGTTGAGTAATTACCTTCATATGGATAAGCGCGACCACGATCGAGTTCCAGGATCCATTGCGCAACGTTGTCCAAGAAGTAACGATCGTGCGTGATCGCAACAACTGCGCCAGGATATTTATTTAAATGTTGTTCTAGCCAAAGTACTGATTCAGCGTCTAAGTGGTTAGTTGGTTCATCAAGGAGCAAGAGATCTGGCGCTTCTAAGAGCAACTTACATAAAGCCACGCGACGCTTTTCTCCACCAGAGAGAACTTTGACATCGGCATCAGGTGGTGGACAGCGCAGTGCATCCATCGCTTGTTCCAGAAGTGAGTCGAGTTCCCAAGCGTTGCGATGATCTAGCTGCTCTTGCAGCGTGCCCATCTCGGCAAGTAACTTGTCATAATCAGCATCAGGTTGTGACATCTCATCGCTAATTGCATTAAAACGATCGAGCATCGCAACAGTTTCAGCCACACCCTCTTTAACGTTATCAATAACGTTCTTCTCTTCATTCAAATGCGGTTCTTGCAACAAGATGCCCACTGTGTAACCCGGAGATAGATAGGCCTCACCATTTGATGGTTGTTGCAACCCAGCCATGATCTGAAGAACTGTGGATTTACCGGCGCCGTTAGGTCCAACCACGCCGATCTTTGCCCCAGGCAAAAACATCAAGGTCACGTCATCGAGAATTACCTTGTCACCGTGCGCTTTGCGCGTCTTCTTCATCGTGTAAATGAATTCAGCCATGGGCAAAACCTTAGTGGCTCGTGTCGGTACA
>JBIIPL010000109.1:0-4148 GCA_044342645.1 Candidatus Planktophila sp.
ATCAATTTCTTGCCGGATTTAATGCACTTATATTTATACCCAGAGTCAACAACTGTGTCACCTGATTTCTTGCATGCTCCTCCCGCTTTGACAGCTGCGATTGCGCTAGGCCCTAAGAGAGAAAGCGCCAAAGAAGCGATAACCATAGAAATAAAATGGGTTCGCTTCATCCCGCAACCTTGCATTCTTATCTTAAAAAAGGCAAGCAGTCACAATCGATAATGCGTGCTAAATTGCCTTTTATGACCCGTTTACCTAAAAAACGGGGAATTACCCAGGATGGAGAGGATAAATCCCTCATCCTCCGCTGGTAATTTAATTATGCGCGGGAATCGCCGCCGGAATTAAAGCGGGTCTATTTCCTTTAGAAATCTTTAGGTAGTCATACCACTCTGTGTAGAAGTCTTCTCGGGTAATTCCAAAGGCCGATTTAAATGCTGAAGTCCAGTCATCTGAAGTTCCATAGAGAGATACAAATTTGAATAGGGCATCTAACCCACCGTGTCTAGCGGCGAGAAGCTCTACCCCATAGAAGTTTTGGCTCGAAGCGCAACTTCCGCCCCAGTTTCTATCTTTTGATTCAAAATTTTGAAGAGTTTTTGTACAGAGTGCTTTTGGGAAACTATCAATCAATTTTGCAGATAAAAGAAAATCAAAGTAATTCTTCTTCTGTAAATTTGAATCTGAAATAGCAAGGGCTGCAAATAGCTGAACAAATCCCTCCCTTATCCAAGCCGGGATTTGATTCTTTGTTCCATCATAAATAATGGAGCCGTATTGAGCTTGCAATTCATACATAACTGCTACGTCGTGAGCCACCATGTAGTTCAAAATATCTTTTTGCGAAGCAGTCAGGGCTTTGCCTACAAATTTTTCGTTTTGCTTTGCGTTTAAAACAAAGTACCCGTACCCAAGTTGTACGTGACCACAGTAAATTCCAAGTGCTTGCTCCGGAACCGATCTCCCACAAGATATAGGCCTTCCAGTAGTTGATAGCCAATCTTCGGTATCACCAAAAACTGCAAATGGTTCTTGAAGAAGTGAATACCCGTTTGCATTAAAAGTTGAAATTAGAAGATCTGAGTACTTGCTTGCCTTTCCCCAGGCTGTGTCGTATCCAGGCTGAACAATCAGTTTTGCGGGAGTAAAAGCGCTGCTTTTTTTACTTCTCCAGATTTTCCATTGCGATTCTATTTGTGAAATAACTAAATCGTGCCCTTTTAATTGAGTAGAAGTTGAACCGGCTGGCTTCGGTGACGGAGCCAATACGCCTTTGTCCCACTGCAATTTCTTCCCAACTTTTACGCAAGTATATTTTTTTCCGGAAAGTAGAGTTGTTTGCCCAACGTTTAGGCAAGGTGCTCCAGTTTTAACAGCGGAAATTCCAGCTTCCGCACTTAATATTGAAATTGCAATTGAAAGACTTATTACTAAAGCTAATCCTCTTCGAGGACTCAATTAAATCTCAACCCCAATAAATTTTGTTTCGAGATATTCGTGAATTCCATCGAAGCCACCTTCGCGGCCCAAACCTGATTGCTTCACGCCACCGAACGGTGCTGCAGGATCTGAAATCATTCCGCGATTAATGGCAACCATGCCTGATTCAAGTGCTTCAGAGATCTGTACCGCGCGCTTTAAGTTTTCTGAGTAAACATAACTAATCAAACCGAAATCAGTGCTGTTCGCTAACTTGATCGCTTCATCATCTGTGTCAAAAATAACTATTGGAGCGACTGGGCCAAAGACTTCATGGTTGAGAATCTCAGCGCTCTTATCTACCTCTAAAACTGTTGCGGGATAGAAAGCGCCAGGACCATCAGGAGTTTTACCACCAGTTAATACTTTTGCACCAGACTTGACTGAGTTATCGACTAGTTCGGCAATTTTATTACGCTCTTTAATCGAAACGCTTGCACCAAGTTGTACACCTGAATCGCGTCCACGTCCCATAACAAATGTACCCATTACTGCGGCAAACTTTTCAGTGAATTCTTTGGCAACTGGGCGTTGTACATAAATACGATTTGCAGCGGTGCAAGCTGCGCCACCATTTCGCATCTTGGCGAGCATTAAACCTTTAACAGCTTCATCAATATTGGCATCATCCATAACAACGAATGGTGCGTTTCCGCCAAGTTCCATTGAACAACGAATTACATTATCGGCTGCTTCTTTAAGAATAATGCGGCCAACTTCAGTAGAACCAGTAAATGACAAATTCTTAACTCGCTTATCGTGCAACATCTTGGCGATTGCTGGACCGGTTGGTGTTGGCAAAATTAAATTAACGACACCTTTGGGAACTCCGACACGATCTAAAATATCAACGATTGCGAGCGCAGTTAGCGGAGTTTCTCCAGCTGGTTTTAAAATCATGGTGCATCCGGCAGCAATCGCTGGACCAATTTTGCGAGTTGCCATTCCGGCTGGGAAGTTCCAGGGAGTAATTAGCAGTGAGAGTCCAACAGGTTGTTGAGTTACAAGAATGCGCTTGTCTCCACTTGGTGACATTCGAAAGTCACCGGAGATGCGCACTGCTTCTTCGGAGAACCAACGGAAAAATTCTGCGGCATAGGCAACTTCACCTTTTGCATCTGTAATTGCTTTGCCGTTTTCTTTAGAAATTAGATCGGCAAGATAATCAGCCTCTTGAATCATTAACTCAAATGCTTTACGTAACAATTCAGCTCGAACTCGGGGTGCAGTCTTGGCCCAGGCTGGGGCGGCGCGGTCGGCGGCGGCTAAGGCGGCCTCTATTTCAGCATCTCCGGCGGTGGCCACTTTGGCGATTACTGTGCCGTCACTCGGATCAATTACATCCAAAGTCCCATTTCCATCTACCCATTGACCATCTATATATAACTGAGTGCGCATAAGATGAGCATACTAAATAGGCAATTAGACGCGCTAGCCGCGGTAACTGAAGGAGTTCGTGTGCCAAAGTCTTGGACAGATGGTGCGCCGCAGCCTGTTGCACTTCAGGATCACGCCCACCTTAAGGATCCACTTCGCTACAAGATTAAGCGCCGTCTTCTGGGTAATGCACTCAACCGACATTCTTTAGGGCATCAACGTTTATCAAAACGATATGCCTTAGGCATTCTCTCTTCTGACTGTATTTCATCTTCTGCTTATGGCAGCGAGCAGATACTCATCGCTTTATTGCCAGCATTTGGTTTAGCCGCATTTGCAATCTTGATGCCGATGACGGCAGTCGTTTTAGTAATTCTCTTGATTATTACTCTCTCTTATCGAAATGTAATTGATGTTTACACCAAAACGGGTGGTGCATACATAGTCTCGCGCGATAACTTCGGTCCAGTAGTTGCACAAATTGCTGCTGTAGCGCTAATTCTTGATTATGTTGTTACGGTAGCAATTCAGTCTGCCGCAGGAGTAGCAGCGATTATTTCTACTTTTCCATCTCTTGAACCATGGAAAATTCCGATGATTTTGCTAGTAATTGTTTTGCTAACTTACGGAAATCTTCGTGGCGTAAAAGAAGCAGGTAAAGCGTTTGCCTTTCCAACTTATTTCTTCGTAGGATGCATGTTGATTGTGTTCGGAATGGGTTTTTGGCGGCTCTTTCATGGAACTCTTCCAGTTCTTGCCACAGATTTACCTGGCGCTGTTGAAGTAGGACAAGAGCAAGGGCTCTTGACGGCTGCTGCGATCTTTATCCTGCTTCGCGCTTTTGCTAACGGTGGATCCTCACTTACTGGCTTGGAAGCGATATCAGATGGTGTTGCACTATTTAAAACTCCAGAACATGTAAATGCCAAGAGAACGCTTGTAATTATGAGCTGCATACTTGGCACACTTGTGCTTGGTGTTTCTTACTTTGCGCATCACATTCAGGCAATGCCTTATGAATCCGGAACCCCAACTGTTATTTCGCAGATTGCAAAAGCTGCGATGGGCGATGGTGCTTTTGGAAGCTTTATGTTCATTATGGTTCAGCTGGCAACAATGCTTATCCTCTTTGCTGGTGCAAACACTACTTACAGCGCCTTCCCGTTGCTCTGTAACTTTGTGGCATCCGATGGCTATCTCCCACGTCAATTAACAAAGCGCGGTCACCGTCTTGCATTCTCAAATGGAATTTTGTTACTTGCTGGTGGCGGAATTGTTCTAGTTTTAATTAC
>JBIIPL010000110.1:0-4114 GCA_044342645.1 Candidatus Planktophila sp.
CTTACTCTGGTGAAAGTTCAAGAAAGAGCGGCTAGCGGTTGGTCCACGTTGGCCCTGATACCTAGAGCCATATTTCGCGCTACCGTATGGATGTTCTGCAGGTGACGAGAGTTTGATCAAGCAGAGTTGGCCGATTTTCATCCCTGGAAATAATTTAACTGGCAAGTTGGCGACGTTAGAAAGTTCAAGGGTTATATGTCCAGAAAAACCAGGATCGATAAAGCCGGCAGTTGAGTGAGTTAAGAGTCCAAGGCGCCCGAGCGAAGATTTTCCTTCTAGGCGCCCGGCAATGTCATCAGGCAGAGTGATAATTTCGTAAGTGCTGGCAAGAACGAATTCACCTGGGTGCAAGATAAAGGCTTCGCCGTTTTCTGCGACAACTTCACGGGTTAGCTCAGATTGTTCGATAGATGGATCGATAACTGAGTACTTATGGTTTTCAAAGACGCGGAAGAATTTATCTAGGCGAACATCAACTGAAGAGGGTTGGATCATCGCCTCTTCAAATGGTTCGACGGCGACGCGGCCGGCGGTAATTTCGGCGCGGATATCGCGATCACTGAGTAGCACGGCGTGAGCCTATCTGACCGAGCGGGAAAGTCAGCCGAAGTGAGCGTCTGGGCTTGCGTAAGTTACTGGCGGGTAGCACTATTTGCCTATGAGCCATTACACCGCCAACCTGCGCGATATTGAATTCTGCCTCTTTGACCTGCTCGGAACAGAGCAAGTATTGGGTACTTCCATCTTTAGTGAACTCGATCGCGAAACTGCGATGGGCATGTTGGAGGAGATGAAGCGTCTGACTGAAAATGATTTAGCAGAATCTTTTGTTGAAGGCGATCGAGTTGGGGCAATTCTTAATAAAGAAACTGGAAATGTCACACTTCCAGAGAGTTTTAAAAAGTCATATAAAGCTTATGTAGATGGCGAATGGTGGCGCCTTGATGCGCCGGTTGATTTAGGAGGAACGAAAGTTCCAGCAGCTGTTCGTTGGGCGATTGCAGAAATGGTCCTTGGTTCTAATCCTGCAATTCATATCTACGCTTCAGGTTACGCCTTTGCACAAGTTGCATATGTATTAGGAACTCCAGAACAGAAACAAATGGCAAAGTTAATGGTTGATCGCCATTGGGGCGCAACTATGCAATTGACAGAACCAGATGCGGGTTCAGATGTCGGAGCAGGTCGCAGCAAAGCGGTGCAACAGGCAGATGGAACTTGGCATATCACGGGCACAAAGCGTTACATCACATCGGGTGATGCTGACTTCTATGAAAATGTTATGCACTTCGTTCTTGCTCGTCGCGAAGGTGGTGGACCAGGAACAAAAGGGCTTTCACTCTTCTTGATTCCAAAGTTTATGTTTGATCAAAAAACCGGCGATCTCGGAAAGCGCAATGGTGTTTTTGTTACATCACTTGAAAGCAAAATGGGTCTTAACGTCTCAGCAACTTGTGAAGTAAATCTTGGCGAGAAAGAGCCTGCGGTTGGTTACTTACTTGGCGATGTTCACCAAGGTATTGCGCAGATGTTTAAAGTTATTGAATTCGCCCGAATGATGGTTGGTACCAAGGCAATTGCGACGTTATCTGCTGGTTATCAGCAAGCGCTTTCATATGCCAAGGTTCGTGTGCAAGGCGGCGATATGAAGGTAATGAACGATAAAGCGAGCCCGCGTGTATCAATCATTCACCACCCAGATGTGCGCCGTTCGTTGATGGTGCAAAAGTCTTACTCTGAAGGAATGCGCGCACTAGTTCTTTACACCGCATCTATTCAAGATCAAATCGAATTGGCAATCGCTGCTGGAGATCACGATAAAGCCAAGTCAATGGAAGCGCTTAACGATCTGCTCTTGCCGGTTGTTAAAGGTTATGGCTCTGAAAAATCTTGGACACTTCTTGGCACCGAATCACTGCAAACTTTTGGTGGTGCCGGATTTACCCAAGACTGGCCATTAGAACAATATGTTCGTGATGCCAAGATCGATACTTTATATGAAGGCACAACTGCTATTCAGGGTCTTGATTTCTTCTTCCGTAAAGTTGTTAAAGATGGCGGTAAAGCACTTGGCTTACTTGGTAAAGAGATCCAAACTTTCGCTGAATCTGGTGGCGCGCATCAAGAAGAGAAGCAAGCCCTTCTTAAAGCACTTGGTGATTTAAATGGCATGGTTGGTGTCTTAGTAGGCCACGCAATGGCTTCACAAGAATCAGCGCCGGAGATTTATAAAGTTGGTTTGAACACTTCACGTGTATTGATGGCCGTTGGCGACATAATCACTACTTGGTTGTTATTGCGCCAAGCAGATATCGCAGCCAGCCGTATTGAAAGCGCATCGGCTAAAGATAAAGATTTCTATGCTGGCAAGATCGCATCAGCAAAATTCTTTGTCACAAATTACTTGCCGCACCTAACCGCTGATCGAAAGATCGTTGAAGGCACCGATAATTCAATTATGGATATCTCGGAGAACGCTTTCTAACTTTAGATTGGCCTGAATTCAGATTGACCTAGTTTGAGATAGGCTCGGTGAATGCTTAATAAGCACCGCGGCGAGTTGTACTTAGTTATAGGTGCAATTTTCTTCTCGATAAACGGAGTTATCGTCACACTGGTCCTCGACCATATGACCACTTTCCGCTTAGCTCAGGTCCGCGCACTCGGCACTTTCATATTGCTCTTCCTAATTACTTTGGTTCAAGACCGTAACTCTTTAAAGGCCAAACGCAGTGAAATTCCAACCTTGATCATGTACGGAGTTATCGGTTTTGCAATGGTGCAGCTTGGGTATTTCATAGGTATTTCGCAAGGCGTTCCGCTGAGTTTGGTTTTAATTATCGAATTCACCGCACCTATATGGATCGTTCTATGGATCAAATTTGTACGTAAAGGCAGAGTCGCAAAGGATATGTGGGGCGCAATTGGTCTCGCTTTAATTGGCTTAATCCTGGTAGCAAAGGTTTGGGAAGGCTTCACCTTTGATTTGTTTGGAACGCTGGGTGCACTTGGTGCGGCTATTGCACTTGCGGTTTATTTCTTGATGAGTGAGGCGCAAGGTAGAAAGAGATCAGCACAAGCGACAGTTGTCTGGGGTTTAGGTGTCGCCGGTATTTTCTGGTCAATTTTTCTACCAATCTGGAGCTTTCCAACAGAAATATTTACAGCGCAAATTAATTTGCAGGGAAGATTTTCAGATTACAGCACACCTGGTTGGGTCTTGCTCGCCTACATAATTGTCTTTGGAACAATGGTTCCTTACCTATTTGTTGTAAACGGTATTCGTAGATTGAGCGCATCAACATCTAGCGTTATTGGAATGATTGAGCCGGTACTTGCTGGCGCACTTGCTTGGATTTGGTTATCGCAATCTTGGAGTGCAATCCAATTAGCAGGTGGAGCGATAGTTCTGATCGGTATTTATATAGCCGATCGTGCCAAGACAAACGCTAGATAGCTTTATTCGTTCCAGGCACCAGCGGATGGATCTTGTGGCGCTGTAAAGTCACGACCCGAACCAGCATTTAGCGCCATATCTGCAAAGCGTGCAAAGTGAAGTTGGGCAGCAACAGTAATTGTCTTGGTCTGACCGTTACGGTGCTTAGCAACAATTAGGTCTGCCTCACCTGAACGATTTTGTGAGTCATACATATCATCGCGGTGAAGCAAGATAACAACGTCGGCATCTTGTTCGATAGAACCAGATTCACGAAGATCCGAAAGCATTGGCTTCTTATCAGAGCGTTGTTCTGGAGAACGATTTAGCTGTGAGATCGCAATAACAGGAACATCTAACTCTTTAGCCATAAGTTTTAGGTGGCGAGAGAATTCAGAGACTTCTTGCTGGCGGTTTTCTACGCGCTTGCCGCTTGTCATCAACTGCAAATAATCAATCACGATCAACTTAAGGTCGTGGCGCTGCTTTAAACGGCGGGCTTTAGCGCGGATCTCCATCATAGAAAGATTTGGTGAATCATCGATAAACAAAGGTGCGGCAGAGATTTCGCCCATGCGGCGGGCTAACTTTGACCACTCTTCATCACTTAACTGGCCGGAGCGAATGTTATTTAAACCAACGCGCGCTTCTGCAGACAACATACGCATTGTGATTTCA
>JBIIPL010000111.1:0-4085 GCA_044342645.1 Candidatus Planktophila sp.
ACAGGGATTTTGATCTCAAGCATCGCAATGTTAATTCTCTTAGCAATGTTGATCTATCTCAGCTACACAGGTGAAATTAGTAAACCAAATACGATCGTCCTATTCTTTGGTTTGAGAATGCAAAACTCAAATTTTTCTAATATTTCAACCGCGCTAATGAGATTCGCAAGGGCGCGCACCCATAGCGAGTAAGAATCGCGATATATTAAGGGCTATGAAGATAGATTTTCGGACGATCAAAGTAAATGACGGTACGAAAATTTCCGAGATTGCGAAAGCTTTTGCTGACAGCGAGACAGATTTAATTTTAATTGACGAAAATTCAGTGTTTAGTCAGCCGCATTTAGAACTGCTAACTGACTATCCACGAAAGACTGCAACAGCGCTAGTCGCCCCTTTATACAATGGCGAAACCCGAGTAATTGGTGACAGAGTTGTTGGTGCAGCTTCTTCTTTCCACACCGCTGGCGGAGGTAACAGCACCTTTGTAGGCGCACTCAGACTTTCGCAAAACCAACGTAAAGATGTGATTGCGGCTTTAGATAAAATGGAAAAGTCTGGTGTCAGCGCTCATTCGCTCGACTTGATATTGGTTGCTTTAGTCAGAGCCGGAATTTACGTTGCAAGTGCACAATTAACTTTTGCTCCCTTCGCTCGCAGTAAAGATAGTGACTTACGCTCAAAGGCAAAGTCCGAGATTGATTCGATCAATGAAGGCAGATTGCGCCTCAAGATGGCCAATCGTGCAAACGATGGCTTCTTTTCAGTATTTGTACTCCGCAAATTCTCTAAATTATTTACATGGGCAGCAGTGCGTTTGAAAGTAACGCCAAATCAAATAACGCTTATCTCTTTTGCCATTGGCCTGCTTTCAGCATACGAATTTAGCCGCGGTGACTTTTGGTCTATTTTCATAGGTGCGCTGCTTTTACAACTGAGCATCATTGTCGACTGTGTTGACGGTGAACTCGCACGGTACACCAGACGGTTCTCACAACTTGGTGCTTGGTTGGATGCAATCACCGATCGGATTAAAGAATATTTAGTCTTCTTTGGGCTGGCATACGGTGCGGCAAGAGACGGTCGAGACTTGTGGATTCCGGCAATGGCAATGATGGTCTTTCAGGCGGTTAGACACCTATCTGATTACAACTTTGCGCGAATAAATAAGGTGAGAAGCACCGATCTGCCACTCATTGATTTCAAATTAGCAAACGATGGATTTGTTCCTATAAAGCATGCGAAGAAGTCTCGCTTGCAATACTGGGCCAAGAAAGTTATTCAATTTCCTATTGGTGAGAGATGGCTGGCAATCAGCGCTTCAGCAGTAATCGGTGGAGCAGCTTTTACCTTCACTATTATGCCAATACTTGCCGCGATATCAATCGTCGTAGTTTTTAGAGCCCGTATTCGTGTGACTCGTACTTGGCCTAAAGAGCGCGTGAATAAAGATTTAATTGATGATCAATTGGATACCTTCAAGAACCCTAAATCAACTAATAGGTTTGATTGGCTAGAACCTTCGATCCTGCGCGCGATCGAGGGCACTGTTGTTATTTGCTTAACAGTAATTGCCGACTTAAATCGCCCAACCGCCTTCTTGCTTCTCTTTGCGATTATTTATGGTCACTACGACAATTTATATCGCGCGCTGCAAGGTGAACATAAGCCAAAGTGGCTTTCTTTTGCAGGTACTTTCATAATCGGTCGCATCGCGATACTTGGAATCTTTATAATTTTCTCTTGGTCAATTGCACCTCTGGTCTGGTATTTCGGTCTGCTTTTCCTGGTGGTCTCATCAATTCAGTGGATTGCCGGCGAAAAATCAAGAATTGCCTAAATGAAAGATAACCTTCTAACTATTGGCTATTCAACTCTTGCCGATCGTTTAAAGAATATTTCTGCACCAGAAATTAATCTGCCACACGAAGTATTTATCTCGATCCAAAATCCTAAAGGTATTGAATTTTCGCTGCCAACTAACTTTGACTTCAAGTCTGCGATTTCAAATGAAAAAGGTGTGGCTAAGAGCCGAAACGTTGTATTAAATAGCACTCAAACTAAGTATCTGTTATTTGCAGACGATGAAATCGTATTTTTAAGTGACGGTATCAAATCTGCAATATCTTACTTAGAGTCAAATCTAGCCTGTGATTTGGTGCTTGCTCAAGCAGTTGATACCAAAGGTGTACTCCGCAAGTCTTATCCAAAATCTGAAGTTAAATTAAGTAAATTCAATTCTGCAAAAGCTGCAACCTACGAAATGATAGTTCGTGTGGAGAGCGTACGAAATAGAGGCGTAGCCTTCGATGAAAACTTTGGTGCTGGCGCAGTTAATTACCTGGGTGATGAGTACATATTCATTACTGATCTGCTAAAGAAAGGTGGCGTGGCTACTTTCTTGCCGTTAACTATCGCAATTCATCCTGAAGAAAGTTCCGGCAGCCGCTGGGGGACTGAATCTGATTTGCGCGCCCGCGCCTTGGTATTTCAAAGAGTTTTTGGTGTAGTCGCTCCATTAATTCGCACGGCTTTCTATTTTAAGAATTTCGGTAAATTCGGCGGCTTAAAAAACCTGTTTAAGTTCATTATTGGTAAGTTTTAGTTTGGTGCCTCTTATGAATAGACTTAACTATGACGACTTATAAAGTAGCAATCGTTGGCGCAGGTCCGGCCGGCTACTTTGCAGCGCAAGCGTTACAGAATTTACAGACCGATGATTTGCAATTTACGATCGATATGATCGAGCGCCTACCCACTCCCTGGGGCTTGGTTCGAAGTGGTGTGGCGCCAGATCACCCGAAGATCAAGACAGTTTCAAAGGTATTCGAGAAGGTGGCGACTGCGGGCAACTTCCGTTTATTTGGCGGTGTTGAGCTCGGTACCGATATTTCTATTGAGCAATTAAAAGAGATGTATGACGCTGTAGTGATCGCAACAGGATCTGCCGTAGGCAAGAAACTTGGAATTCCTGGCGAAGATTTACCGGGATCAATCTCAGCTGCAGAATTCGTGCCTTGGTATAACGCCCACCCTGATTTCCATAGCGTAGAAGTACCTCTTGATTGCCAGATGGCCATTGTGATTGGCGCAGGCAACGTTGCAATGGACGTTGCGCGCATGCTGGCACTTGAACCAAGTGAATTAGACTCAACAGATACAGCGGATCACGCGATTGCCGCATTTAAGGAATCAGCAATCCGTGAGGTAATTATTAGCGCACGTCGTGGACCAGAGCATGCCGCTTTTACCTCACCTGAACTTCGCGAACTTCCAAAACTTGAACATACAAATGTTCTGATTAACAAATCAGATATTGAAGCAGCAATTGTTCGTGCTGGAGAAAATATTGAAAAAGATACTAAAAGCAATCTAGATGCGATGCTGTTAATATCTGAGAAAGAAGCGACCAGCCACGATCGCACAATGAAATTCCAGTTTTTAGCCACACCAGTAGAGATAAAGGGTTCCAATAAAGTGGAAGAAGTAATCTTCCAAAAGACCGGAAGCGAAGAAAAGTTCACTGTTAAGTGTGGGTTAGTAATCACCGCGATTGGTTATGAAGCAGCGAGCATCCCGGGAATTCCTTACGAACGCGGCAAGGTTGTGAACACCGAAGGCCGAGTCATTGAAAACCTTTATGTTGTCGGTTGGGCAAAGCGTGGGCCATCTGGTGTAATCGGAACAAATAAATCTGATGCATCAGATGTTATGAAGCATTTAGTCGAGGATTTAAAAGCGCCCAAAAATAACGGCGACGTTAGTGATTTACTCAAAGAGAAAAAATTTGTTTCGCAATCTCATTGGGAAGTGATCAACGCAGCAGAAGTAGCCGCTGGTGAGCCGCTTGGTAAACCACGGAAAAAGGCGGTTTTGCGCGAAGAATTACTAGGTTTGGGAGGCCTTTGAAAAGCCTGTACTATTCGCAGACGGGTGTTAACCTGTAATACAAGTAAATAGGCGTGCGTAGCTCAACGGATAGAGCATCTGACTACGGATCAGAAGGTTAGGGGTTCGAATCCCTTCGCGCGCACGAGATGAGCCTTTCGGTGCCTTTCACACCGGAAGGCTTTTCTTTTTATTGC
>JBIIPL010000031.1:0-11223 GCA_044342645.1 Candidatus Planktophila sp.
GTTATCTGATCCGCTAGAGCTATTCCACTCAACGATGCTGCGCGCAATACTTTGGGCGGTAATTCCCAGGTCATTTAATATTTCACTTCTCTTGGAATGCTCAATAAACTCAAGCGGAACTCCAATTGAGTGAATTGGAATATTCAGGCCTGCTTCACGGAACATTTCAGATATCGCGCTAGCAATGCCGCCGTGCTTAATTCCATCTTCTAGCACAACCACGCTCTTGTATCTGCGGGCCATCGTGATCAATGAGGTCGGTAATGGTTTGACCCATCGTGGATCAATAACCGTTACGCCAACTCCTTCGCGATATGCCATTGCGGCAGCTTCGACTGCGATCGCAGCCATTGCACCAATACTTACTAATAAGACATCTGCGCTCTCTCCGCGGTAAAGAACATCAATTCCATCGCGACGTTCAAATGCCGGAATATCGCTTTGAACCGCGCCTTTTGGATAGCGCACCATTGAAGGCGCGTTTGAAATTGCAACGGCTTCACGTAACGTCTCGCGCAGACGAGTCGCATCACGTGGAGCAGCGACATGCATAGTTGGAACAATTCCGGTTAACGCTAAATCCCAAATTCCGTGATGTGAAGGTCCATCATCTCCAGTTACTCCAGCGCGATCCAAAACGAAGGTAACTCCAGCCTTGTGCAGTGCGACATCTAGAAGCAGCTGATCAAAGGCGCGATTTAAAAATGTTGAATAGACCGCAACAACTGGATGTAGTCCAGCAAAGGCCATTCCCGCTGCGCTAGTCACTGCATGTTGTTCTGCAATGCCAACATCAATTATTCGCTCCGGAAATTCTTTTTCAAAGGCATCAAGTCCGGTTGGGCCCATCATCGCGGCGGTAATTGCAACAATATCTTTGCGCTCTCGTGCGATTTCAATTAATTCGCTAGAAAAAATCTTGGTCCAACTAGTAGCGCTCTTGGCAAGTGGCGCTCCGGTTTCAGGATCTACGATGCCAACAGCATGAAACTTCTCAGCCTCATCATCTGTTGCGGGTTTATGGCCACGCCCCTTTTCAGTTATTGCGTGAACTAAAACCGGGGCACCAAACTCTTTCGCTTTACTCAACGCTTTTTCAAGTGCGGCAATATCGTGACCGTCTATCGGCCCCATATATTTCAAGCCGAGATCTTCAAACATTCCCTGCGGGGCGACGATATCTTTTATGCCTTTTTTCATACCGTGCAACGTTTCATAAATTGGCGCGCCCACAACCGGGGTCTTATGTAGTACTTCCTTACCCCAATCTAAGAATCGCTCGTAACCTTTTGTAACGCGCAAGGTTGCGAGATAAGTCGCCAATCCACCGATAGTTGGAGAGTAAGAACGCTCGTTATCATTTACGACAATTACCAAATTTCGTTTCTCAGCGGCGGCAATATTATTTAACGCCTCCCAGGACATTCCGCCTGTTAATGCGCCATCCCCCACGACCACGACAACGTGACGATCTATCTGACCGGTCTGTGCAAATCCGAATGAGATTCCATCGCCCCAAGAAAGAGCTGTTGATGCGTGTGAATTTTCAATTACATCGTGTTCGCTCTCACTACGATTTGGATAACCTGCGATTCCGCCGCGTTGGCGAAGTCCATCAAAACTATCTCCTCGTCCCGTAACTATTTTATGAACATAGGATTGATGCCCGGTATCAAATAGAACTACATCGCGGGGTGAATCGAAGGTGCGGTGAATCGCCAAAGTTAATTCAACAACTCCCAAATTTGGACCCAGATGTCCACCAGTTTTTGAGACTTTGGTAATCAAGAATTGGCGAATTTCTTCGCAGAGCAAATTTAGCTGAGCAAGATCTAGCCCCTTGATATCTGCAGGCGATTTAATTTGCTCAATCATGGCTTCATTCTAGTTTGGAGCAAGTAAATCCGCGATCTCTACGCCAGTAAGGACCTCAAAACGTACTGCATAATCCCACCATGGCGATAATAGTCACCCTCACCTGGTGTATCGATTCGCACCTTGGCGGTAAATGATTTATCGCCCGCTGTGACCTTTACCTCTTTCGGGATCCCTCCACTATTTAATTCTGTGATTCCAGAAATCGCAAAAACTTCAGTACCGGTCAAGCCAAGTGATTGCGCTGTTTGGCCATCTTTAAACTGCAATGGAAGTACTCCCATTCCAATTAAATTTGAACGGTGGATTCGCTCGAAACTTTCTGCGATAACAGCACGTACACCTAATAACGCTGTGCCTTTTGCAGCCCAGTCACGCGATGATCCCGAGCCGTACTCTTTACCTGCAAGGATCACCAAAGGCACGCCTGCGTTCTGGTATGCAATTGATGCATCGTAAATAGTTGTTTGTTCGCCTTCGCTCAGGAAGTTACGAGTGAAGCCACCTTCAACTCCATCTAGCAACATATTCTTCAAGCGAATATTTGCAAAAGTTCCTCGGATCATAACTTCATGATTTCCGCGTCGTGATCCATATGAGTTGAAGTCAGCGCGTGCTACTCCGTGAGCTTCTAGATATTTACCAGCAGGTGAATCGGCTTTGATATTTCCTGCAGGTGAAATGTGATCCGTTGTTACAGAATCACCCAAAATAGCCAGCACGCGCGCTCCAGAAATGTCGGTGACTGGTGTCGGATTCGCTGGCATGCCATCGAAGTAAGGAGGTTTGCGGACATAAGTTGATTGCGCATCCCACTCAAATGTTTTTCCAGTTGGAGTATCGAGTGATTTCCAGCGGTGGTCGCCATCGAAAACAGTTGCATAATCTTTCTTAAACATCTCTGAAGAAATAGATGAGTCAATTACATCTTGGATCTCTTTAGCACTCGGCCAAATATCAGCTAAGAGAACATCCTTGCCATCTTTATCCTTACCAAGGGAATCCTTCTCGAAATCGTGATTCATAGTTCCGGCAAGTGCGTATGCAACGACTAGTGGAGGCGATGCCAGATAATTCATCTTCACATCAGGGCTAATTCGACCTTCAAAGTTACGGTTTCCTGAAAGCACAGCTGTAACTGCTAAATCGTGGTCGTTGACTGACTTGCTGATCTCAATCGGAAGTGGGCCAGAATTACCAATACAAGTTACGCAGCCATAGCCAACAAGGTTAAAGCCGAGGGCTTCCATATATTTTGTAAGATCTGCGCGATCGTAATAATCGGTAACTACCTTTGAGCCCGGTGCCAAAGTTGTCTTAACCCATGGCTTGGAAGTTAAGCCGCGTTCTACTGCTTTCTTGGCAAGAAGGGCGGCACCAATCATCACTGATGGGTTTGAAGTGTTTGTACAAGAGGTAATAGAGGCGATAACAACATCGCCATTCTTAATCGTTGTGTCTTTAGCACGAACGCTTACTGGGTAAGACTCTTTGCCGGTCTTATCGGTGAAATATGTTGGCAGAATTTTCGCAAATGCCCCCTTAGATTCACTAAGTGAGATGCGATCCTGCGGACGTTTTGGTCCTGAAATGGAAGGAACAACTGTCGAAAGATCTAGTTCGATATGTTCCGAGAAGCGTGGACTAACTGCTGGGTCATGCCACATGCCTTGCACTTTTGCATAACGCTCGACTAGTTCGACTTGTTCATCACTGCGGCCGGTTAGGCGCAAATAACGAAGAGTCTCATCATCAATTGGGAATATCGCGCAAGTAGAACCATATTCCGGACTCATATTTCCGATCGTTGTGCGGTTAGCCATTGGCACAGAGACCACGCCAGGACCATAAAATTCAACGAACTTGCCGACAACACCGTGCTTGCGAAGCATCTCTGTGATTGTTAGCGCCATATCGGTTGCAGTTGTTCCAACCGGTAAGGCGCCGCTTAACTTAAATCCGACTACACGTGGAATCAACATTGAAACTGGTTGGCCTAATAGCGCAGCTTCGGCCTCAATTCCACCAACGCCCCATCCAAGTACACCTAAACCATTAACCATTGTTGTGTGTGAATCTGTTCCAACAACGGTATCTGGATAGGCGCGGAGCACACCATTTACTGAGCGAGTCATAATTACGCGAGCAAGAAATTCAATATTTACTTGGTGAACAATTCCGGTTCCGGGAGGCACAACCTTTAGCTCATCGAAAGCACCTTGTCCCCAACGCAAGAAGCGATAACGCTCGCGATTGCGCTCATACTCAATGTCAGTATTTTTTTCGAAAGAATCTTTGCCACCGAAATGATCGGCAATGACCGAGTGATCTATGACAAGTTCTGCTGGAGCCAGTGGATTTACCTTCGCTGGATCCCCACCTAGTTCAACAATTGCCTCACGCATTGTTGCGAGGTCAACGATGCAAGGAACGCCAGTGAAATCTTGCATTACAACGCGAGCCGGAGTGAATTGAATTTCAGTGTCAGGTTCCGCAGCAGGATCCCATTGTGCGAGTGATTTAATGTGGTCTGCGGTTATGTTGGCGCCATCTTCGGTGCGCAATAGATTTTCTAAAAGGACTTTGAGCGAGAAAGGTAAATTAGCGGCGCCTTCGATTTTTGATATATCAAAAATTTCAAAATCTTTACCGGCAACGTTTAAATTCTTCTTTGCGCCTAACGAATTCTTGCTCATATACATCCTTAACTTAATTTATCTTGACGTCAAGATACCTTAACTCGACTAAATAGCGCAACAGTTTCGATGTGGTGTGTCATGGGGAAAAGGTCGAATGCGCGAATTTTGGTGATTTCATATCCGACTTCACTTAAGTATGTGGTGTCACGAGCAAGCGCTGCTGGATCACAAGCCACGTAGACAATCGCACGCGGCTTCAGTGCGGCCATCGCGACCACAACATCCTTTCCCGCGCCCTCACGTGGAGGATCCAAAACAATTAGATCGCTTTGGCTAAATCTTGGCAATAACTTTGCAACATCACCAGTGTGCACCGTCACAATTTTGATATCCGCAAAATTACGCATTGCATCAGCGGTCGCGTTCTTACTACCCTCGACTAAGTCGATCTGCCCTGTTTCACCCACTGCTTCTAAAAATTGTGAGGTAAATAGCCCAACTCCCCCATAGAGATCTAGCACTCGATCTCCATTTTTCGGTTCGGCAAATTCGCTGACAACTTTGGTCAAAACGGTAGGAGCAGATTTGTGGCTCTGCCAAAAAGAGCGTTGGGAAACTTCTAGATTAAATCCATTGATTGAGTACTGGCCGATATCTGGCCCCTCGCTAGTACGAACCGGAGTTTCGTCGCGGGTATAACCAGTTGCGATTGTTCGTTCGCCTGTTGAAGATAGCGATACTTCAACACGTAAATCGCCCTTCCATTTACGTGAGCTTAATTCTTGGTATTTAATTTCTGGTTGCAAGATTCGACAATCACTTACCGGAATAACTTTATTGCTTCGAGCCTGTTTAAAACCAAGATCTCCATTGCGAGTGCTAACAGCGTTAAATCGCGTTCGGTATCCCAGAGGCGCGCCTACTTCTTCTACGATCACTTGCATTTCACGTTTTGCGATGCGTAAAAATTGCTCTGCAATAACTTCAGTTTTCAATAGGCGTTGTCTTTCAAGTGAAATATGTTGGAAGTCGCATCCGCCACAGCCAGCTCGATGAGCGAACTGACAGGGCGCACTAACACGATCTGGAGACGGAGTTATAACTTTTACAACATCGGCACGATTAAATGAACTTCCCGTACCAGTTATTTCGATTTCAACTTCTTCGCCAGGTATTGCATGCCGAACAAAAATGACTGCGCCAAGGTGGCGTGCGATGAAGTGACCGCCGTGAGCGACTTTCTCAATGGTGGTGATAAAGCGATCCCCTACCGCCAACGCAACGCGTTCAGTGGAATCTTGCTGGTTAGCCCCATTTGATGTCATAAAGATAAGAATAAGGGTGTAAGTTAAACCTTGTGCACGTCGTGATTATGGGATGCGGTCGAGTTGGTTCTTCTTTAGCCACCGAACTCGAAGCTGCTGGACATTCTGTGGCAATTATTGATCAATCGCGAGAAGCTTTCCGTAGATTAGGTCCAGATTTCAAAGGTCGCACCGTTTCTGGTGTTGGATTTGATCGAGATACCTTGCTCGAGGCCGGAATTGAAACCGCAGATGCATTCGCTGCAGTCAGCAACGGCGATAACTCAAATATTTTGGCAGCGCGAGTGGCTCGCGAGACTTACGGAGTGGCCAATGTTGTCGCTCGCATTTATGACCCAGGACGAGCTGAAATTTATCAGCGCTTAGGAATTCCGACCGTTGCAACAGTTATTTGGGCTACTGATCAGATTTTACGTCGCTTGGTTCCAGAGGGTTCACGCTCTGAATGGCGCGATGCCAGCGGAGCAGTTCAACTCTGCGAAATGCATCCCCATAAAGATTGGTTTGGAATGGGAATTACTGAAATTGAAGCGGCAACTGGTGCGCGAGTTGCATTTATTACACGCTTAGGTGAAGGCCTTATTCCAGATGCACATTCAGTTCTACAAGAAGGCGACTTACTGCACGTTACAGTACGCGATTCCGAGATAAGTAAAGTAGAACAAATATTTGCGCGTTCTCCAGAGGATCATTCATGAGAATAGCCATCGCCGGAGCCGGAAATGTAGGTCGTGCAATCGCGCGCGAACTTCTAGATAACGGCCATCAAGTGCTTTTAATTGATCGTGATCCTAAGGCGCTAAAGATGGAATCAGTGCCTGATGCTGAATGGTTAATGGCCGATGCCTGCGAAATTACCGCACTTGATAAAGCAGTTCTTAGTAACTGCCAAGTATTGGTTGCCGCTACCGGTGATGACAAAGTCAACTTAGTTACCTCACTGCTTGCCAAAACGGAGTACGGAGTTCCACGCGTAGTCGCTCGTATCAATCATCCTAAAAATGAATGGCTCTTTGATTCATCGTGGGGCGTTGATGTTGCGGTATCAACTCCTAGAATTATCTCCGCTCTTGTGGAAGAAGCGGTGAGCGTTGGCGATGTAGTTCGCTTATTCTCATTTCGAAAAGGCCAAGCAAATCTTGTGGAATTAACTCTTCCAGATTCTTCAAGCTGTATAGGTAAAACAGTAGAAGAGATCGAACTTCCAGATGATGCATCACTTGCCGCTATCGTTCGCGATGGTCGAGTGATTACACCGACTCCGACTGATGTATTTAGCGCAGGAGATGAATTGCTTTTCGTGGCATCTGCAACTGCTGAAGGTTTAATTAAGTCTTGCTTTATCGCTAATTAACTCGCCTTTATCTTCGTTGTAGGTACGCTTCTTAAAATCATCCACGAGCCATATGCGGTGGCCAGAAATAGCGGGTATCCCATCGCCAGATTTACAGTTCCGAGCAGATTGACATTTCCAGTGCGATAAATCGGATACTGAACTGCTATACGTGTGAAGAACATTGCCACCCAGAGCCAACTTGCTCGCTTATAGGCGCGAGCCCGCGCGGGATCTTTTCGCCAGGATAAATTCTCGCCAAGGATTGGTCCAAGTAAGAGACCGAGTATTGGCCAACCCGCTAAGTTGGCAATTAAGTAAACGCTGCCATAGCCCAGATTTGTCAGCAACTTTGGAATATATAGATCACTCGCATTACCGGTGCGATTAGCAAACCAGGCGCAGATCAGTGAACCAATTAACCCTGAAACCGCGTGCTGAATCGTGTCGCGCTTTGCAAGGCGAATAATGGTTAACGAAGCCGAAACGATAAGTGAAGCTATAAGTGCTTTACGTAGATCATCTGCCAAATTGAAAACTAGCAAGAAGGTAACTGATGGAATACCTGAATCAATTAAACCTTTTTTCCCACCAAAAGCAGCAAGCATCTTCTCTTTATCAGAGCTGTTTGAATCAATTGGTAAATTACTCATTATCGTCCTGTAGATCCAAATCCATCAGTCCCACGACCTGAACCCGGCAAAGTTTGGACTTCAATAAATTCGGCTCGCTCAACTTGTTGAATAACCAACTGTGCAATGCGATCACCGCGCTTAAATGAAATACTCTCTTTGGGGTCATGATTGATTAAAATTATTTGCAATTCGCCTCTATAACCAGCATCAACTGTTCCTGGCGAATTGACCATTGTGACGCCATGCTTTATCGCTAACCCAGATCTTGGATGTACAAGTGCGACATAACCATCTGGCAGCGCGATTGAAATACCTGTTGGAACTAATTTGCGCTCCCCCGGTGCCAGCGTTACATCCACACGCGATACCAAATCAGCGCCAGCATCTCCCCCTTTGGCATAACTAGGAAGCGGTAGATCTTTATCTAAACGTGTAACTAAAACTTTTACGCCCATTATGGATTTATCTCAAATTCGGGATCGACAAAGGCCAATATCTCAGGGGTCTTGGCAATATGTTCTAAATATTCTTTTGGAGCATTTTCCAAGAAATGTGACATTGGAACGATTACGAAGAGCGCTGCCGCTTTAACTGCAATTTCTCCATCTGGACCACCAAGGCGACCTTCTGCTGCGGTATAAACTTTGCGGTTTACTTGTCCAGTTATACGCGCAGTTATGTGCAATGTAGATCCCATAGGTACAGGTTTTAGAAAATCAGTTTCTAACCGCGCAGTTACTGCAGGTGAGCGAATCAACCACATTAACTTTCCGAGCGCTTCATCGAATGCCAGAGATAGCAGCCCACCATGTGCCAAGCCTGGTGCGCCTTGATGATTTTCTGTAACAGTGAATTCCGCAGTTAAATCTGCGCCGGCTCCAGCTTTAGCAACTAAATGAAGTCCCGTCGGATGTAACTCACCGCACCCAAAGCAGTGTCCGAAGTGCGATGGAATCTTGGTGCCGATTTCAGGTGCTTTGGCATGACGCTCAGGAATTATTGCGCCTTCTGGAGGGGTCGTACTCGCCACGCGACTCATATGCGCACTTTACTTCATCTAGACTCTAATGGTGATATTTAAGGAAGTCCTCCGCCCGCCTATCTGGGTGCTCGCCTTCATTTATTTTCTATTTT
This sequence comes from Candidatus Planktophila sp., assembly GCA_044342645.1. GTDB lineage: Bacteria > Actinomycetota > Actinomycetes > Nanopelagicales > Nanopelagicaceae > Planktophila. Next base: position 8,942 of record JBIIPL010000031.1, read on the forward strand.
TATCACTTGTAATAGCAATTTGGGCAGCATTTGATAACACGGTCACCCTGATTGCGTTTGTGGCTTCAACTATCGCAATTATCTACATCGCCTTTGCGATGCGTTCAACGATTACATTAGATGGCGATGAACTACGTATTGATCGTGCTCATATAGATATCAAATATCTTGGAGCAATCACTATTTTGGATGCGCCTGCGATGCGTTTATTGCGCACACGCGATGCAGATCCCGCCGCATATCTTGCAATTAGATTCTGGATTCCTACTGGATTAAAAATTGCTGTTGTAGATCCCAGGGATCCAACTCCGTATTGGCTTATAACGAGCAAACGCGGCGAGGAGATCGCCGCGTTGCTAAATAAATCTTAAAACTTCTAACTGCACTCTTTACATACTGCTTTAGCGCCCTCACCTTTAGCGAGTTGAGTAATGTGATGCACCAAGAAACAGCGAGAACAAGCAAACTCGTCGACTTGCTTCGGAACCACGCGTACTGCGAGTTCTTCTCCTGATAAATCCGCGCCAGGAAGTTCTAGAGTCTCCGCTGCTTCTGCTTCATCGACATCAATTTGACCGGATTGAGCATCGACTCGCTTAGCTTTGAGTTCTTCTAGCGACTCCTCATGGAGTTCCTCATCCGTTTTTCGGGGGGTGTCGTAATCTGTTGCCACTGCTCTCACCTGCCTTCCATCAAAATAAAGAACAATCTCGAATGAGTTCGTTCAGGTACGGGCGCATAATCGCGCATTTACTGAGTATTACCCCTTACAACCAACGGCGTGTCGCATATATTCCCCTTTTTCGGGGCATATAAGTGCTAACTCAGATTAAAGGAGCGCATCCTCAATCGCTTTCGCGAGCCCACCATCTACCAGCGCCCGCATCTGCGTTCCTGTCTCTACATACTCTTCGCTAAGAATTTCACCACGTTCATGTATCGCACTAACTAAATCACCGCGATCGTAAGGAATCAAAGCGCTAATTTCGACATTTGGATGAGGCAGAGATTTCTCGATTGCACGGACTAGCCCTTCAATTCCAAAGCCTGTACGAGCAGAAAATGCAAAACTATTCTTCTCTTTCCGCAATATTTCCATGACCACTTCTGGGTCTGCTGCATCTACCTTGTTAATCGCAATGATTTCCGGAATTTCCCCACCACCAATTTCGGTGATTACTTCGCGAACGGCTCGAATCTGCTCAAAGGGATCGGGGTGTGATCCATCTACGACGTGCACAATGAGATCTGCACCAGATACTTCTTCCAGTGTTGATTTGAAAGCATCGATCAATTGATGTGGCAGATGGCGAACAAATCCAACGGTATCTGAAAGCGTATAGACGCGACCTTCAGTGGTCTGTGACTTACGCACGGTGGGATCAAGTGTTGCGAAGAGTGCATTTTCTACCAAGACACCAGCATCGGTTAACTTATTTAATAAAGACGACTTTCCTGCATTTGTATATCCCGCGATAGCAACAGATGGAATATTAAATCGCTTTCGCTCTTGCCGTTTGGTGTCACGAGATACCTTCATCTCAGCAATCTCTCGTCGCAGTTTCGCCATCTTGTCGCGAATTCGGCGTCGATCAGTTTCTATCTTGGTCTCACCTGGACCACGTCCACCGATACCTGCACCCCCTGCGGCGCGTCCACCAACTTGGCGTGAAAGTGAGTCGCCCCAACCGCGCAGCCTTGGAAGTAGGTATGCGATCTGCGCCAACTCAACTTGAGCTTTACCTTCTTTGCTCTTAGCGTGCTGGGCAAAGATGTCGAGGATCAAAGCTGTGCGGTCTACAACCTTTACCTTTAACTTATCTTCTAATTGTCGAAGCTGTGAAGGTGAAAGTTCTCCATCGCAAATGACGGTATCGGCACCAGTTGCAACCACTATCTGTCGTAACTCAATAACTTTTCCAGAACCAATGTAGGTAGCAGGATCAGGTTTATCGCGGCGTTGAATTAGTCCATCTAAAACTTCAGATCCTGCTGTTTCAGCTAAAGCTTTTAATTCAGCCAGCGAGTTCTCAGCCATCTCTGCGCTACCTTCAGTCCAAACTCCAACTAGTACAACCCGCTCCAGTTGTAACTGTCGATACTCCGCATCGGAAATATCCTGAAGTTCTGTAGAAAAACCTTTTACGCGCCGCAGTGCGTGGCGATCTGCAAGATCTGGCTGCGATGAAACTTCGAAGTCATTCTCGTCAGCATCAAAATCAGCGGCAACTCTCGCACTTTCGCGAAGTAGCTCTTCAAAGAGATCGTTATCGCGCGGGACT